>CAZFFH010000023.1:0-15102 GCA_964518375.1 uncultured Actinomycetota bacterium | reverse complement strand
TCCGTGAAGGCGGAAGAACCGTAGGTGCAGGAAGCATAACTAAGATAATAGAGTAAAATTTTCAAGTAAATTTTAAGTTGACAACTAATAAATATAATGGTATTTTATGAAGTTGCGCTTGCTTAATAGTTTTTAATAATTTGCTAAAATAGCATTATGTATTTTTTTAATAAATTAAGTTAATGGTGGTTTAGTTGAGGCAGACGATTATCATTGCATGCGAAGAGTGCAAAAGAAGAAATTACAACACAGAAAAAAATAAAACTAATGATCCTGAAAAGATTGGAATAAAAAAGTATTGTAAATGGTGCAAGAAACATACTTTACACAAGGAGACCAGATAAGGCTCAAGTTTAGGGCTGTAGCTCCAATGGTAGAGCACCGGTCTCCAAAACCGGGTGTTGGGGGTTCGAATCCCTCCAGCCCTGCCAGTTGTTTTTGACCCATCGTTTTTTTATTTATTGTGTTGATTTTATTTAATAATTTTAAAAAGAGAATTACGTAATGGCGAAGAAAAAAATACCTTTTAAGTACAGGCCAAAACAGGTAATGCAAAGGCAGTTAAAGGATAGAAAACCTCCTTCGGCTCCCTCTAAAAGAAAGATTGACTGGAAGTTATTTTTCAAAAAGTTACCCGGAAGAATTGTTAAATTCTTTAGAGATGTTGTCCACGAACTAAAAAGGGTTACATGGCCATCAAGAAAAACTCTTTTTACTTATACAGTAGTTGTAGTTATAGCTCTGATTTTTTTCGCGGTCCTTCTTGGTTTATTTGACTTTGCTTTCGAGCGATTAGTCGCGCTACTTGTAAAGATTTAGATTTTTGGTGATTAGATTATGAGACCCAGATGGTATGTAATTCATTCCTATGCAGGATATGAAAATAAAGTAAAAACAAATTTAGAGCATAGAATTGAATCTATGAATATGGGAGATAAGATCTTCGATATCTATATCCCCACTGAAGATGTAATGGAAATTACCGGTGGTAAGAAACAGGTATCTTCAAAGAAAATGTTCCCGGGCTACCTTCTCGTCAAAATGTTTCTTGATGATGACTCATGGTATGTAGTCAGGAATACTCCGGGAGTCACTGGCTTTGTTGGAAGCGGGGATAAGCCAACGCCACTGCCTGATAAAGAAGTTGGAAAAATAATGAAACGGGAAGTTTCTGAAAAGCCAAAACCAAAAACAGATTTTGAGGTGGGTCAGCCTGTAAAAGTAATATCTGGTCCTTTTGGTAATTTTGATGGTAATATAAGTGAAATCAATTTGGACCAGGGCAAACTTAAGGTTCTGGTAAACATATTCGGAAGGCAAACACCGGTAGAGCTTAATCTTGATCAGGTGTCAAAAATTTAATTAATTAAAAAAGTTGAAAAATTTCATACTGAATGTATAATGTGTAAGTTGCACATTTAAGTTAAAGAATTACAAAAAAATTTTACAGAGGAAAACATAGCAAATGGCTAAAAAAGTTATGGCACAGGTTAAATTACAAATACCGGCAGGGCAGGCAAACCCGGCGCCTCCGGTAGGTCCGGCGCTTGGGCAGCATGGTGTTAATATAATGGAATTTTGCAAAGCTTTTAATGAAAGAACTGCAAAGGATTCAGGTGTAATAATCCCGGTTATCCTGACAGTATATGTTGATAGAACTTTCAGTTTCATAACGAAAACACCTCCTGCAGCAGTGCTTATAAAAAATGCTATTAGCCTGGAAAAAGGTTCCAAGGAACCAAATAAGCAGAAGGTTAGCGAGATTAGCAGAGAGCAGCTGGAAAAAATTGCAAAAACAAAATTGCAGGACTTGAATACAAGAAGTGTGGGTAATGCAGTTAAGATAATCGAGGGCACCGCAAAAAGCATGGGTGTAAAAGTTGTAGAATAATAAAAGTTTTTAGTTTTTAATTACAAAGGTGGTCAGAGTTGGTAAGAGGCAAAAAATATTTATCAAAAGTAGAAAATTTAAATAAAGAAGAAGTACTTACTCCTTTTAAGGCTTTAAAATGGGTAAAGGAAAATCATTATGCGAATTTTGATGAGTCTGTAGACATAAGTATTAACCTTGGGGTAGATCCAAGAAAAGCAGACCAGATAGTCAGAGGAACATTAGTTTTACCTCATGGAACAGGTAAAATCCCGAGAGTTCTTGTTTTCGCCCAGGGCGACAAGGCTACGGAAGCTGAAAATGCCGGTGCTGATTATGTGGGTGGAGAAGAGCTTGCAGAGAAAATAAGTGGCGGATGGCTTGATTTTGATGTTTGTATTACCACCCCCGACATGATGAAACATGTTGGGAAGTTAGGTAAAATTCTTGGTCCCAGGAAGCTGATGCCAAATCCCAAGTCAGGTACTGTTACCATGGAAGTGGGAAAAGCTGTAAGCGATTCAAAAAGGGGGAAGCTTGAATACAGGACAGATAAAAATGGAGTAGTGCAATGTCCCTTAGGCAGAGTATCATTTGAATTAGAAAAACTACTTGAAAATTATTCTTCTTTAATTGAAGCAATTATAAGATCAAAACCTTCTGCAGCTAAAGGTAAATATATAAAGGGTATTTATATTTCTTCAACAATGAGCCCTAGTGTAAAGATTGATCTTAGTAAGGGCACAGATATTGAGGAAGTAGCATAAGAAAAAATTAAATATTAAATTAGCCCGAGACAGTAGGTGTTACTTTGATGAACCAGTTGATTACGAGCAGGTAACTTAATTCCTACCCAGGTTGATTTTAAGGTTAACTATAACAATAAGTTATAATTTATTAATCGACCTTAAAAACATCTTGATAGTTTTGGGGCCGATTTTGTTTTTTGTGTTAATACTTATTTACTTAAATATTTCATAGTTTTAAATTAAAAATTACGGGGGTATAAATGGTAAGACAAGATAAGGTAAGACAAGATAAAATAGATAGGGTCGAAGAGGTAAAAACAATATTTGAAAGTGGCAGAGGACTTATTTTCACGGACCATAGCGGGATCAAGGCTGATGATTCCGTAAAAATAAGAAACAGGCTTGCAGATATTGATGCTTATCTAAAAATTATAAAAAATACACTTGCACTTATAGCTGCGCAAAAAGTACTTGAAGAAATGGATTTATCTGGTGTTTTCAAAGGTCCTACAAGCATAATTGTGAGTGGTGAAAGTATGGTATCTACTGCCAAACTTGTTAAGAATTTTACCAGGGAATTTGAAACTTTTAAAGTTAAGGCAGGTATATTTGAAAACAAGCTTTTTAGTGCTGCAGATATTGAAAGACTAGCAATCCTGCCCAGTAAAGAAGTTTTAATTTCAACACTGGCGGGAATGCTGCAGCTCCCAATAAGCAGGCTTGTAAATACGCTATCCGGAGTTACCAGGAATCTGGTTGTTGTTCTTGAGGCTGTTAGACAAAAAAAAGAAAGTATTAATTAATTAAGGAGGATTAGATGGCAGAGGCTAAAGCGAAAAAAGAGAAAGATGAAAAAAAAATAGGGAAAGGCGTTGAGGAAGAAAAAATGACTAAAACTGTAAAAAATTCAGGACTGTCAAAAGATGATATCTTAGGTGCCATAGAGGCTATGACCGTATTAGATCTATCTGAATTAGTAAAAGCTCTTGAAGATAAATTTGGTGTAAGCGCACAATCTGTTGTTGCAGCTGTTCCTGCTGCCGGCGTTGCTGCAAGTGTGGACGAAGCAGGCGCTGTTGAGCAGACAGAATTTGATGTTAACCTGAAATCTGTCGGTGCTCAAAAGATCCAGGTAATCAAAGTGGTAAGGACAATCACAGCATTAGGCTTGAAAGAGGCTAAAGACCTGGTAGATGGTGCACCATCTACGGTTAAAGAGAAAATTACTAAAGAAGAAGCTGAAAACGTTAAAAAACAGCTTGAAGAAGTTGGCGCAGAAGTAGAAATTAAATAACATTTTTATGCAGCATTTCTTTAGTTGCAGATTATATACATATATAGCCTGGATATAAGTATATCTAAATTTAATATTAATAGTAAAATCACTTAGCATTGTGCAGTCTGGATAAAATACCGGTTTTAGGAATATAAAAAAAGTAAAAGTTTTTATTGACATTTTTTTTATATTTGATAAACTGTGTGTTTGTCAGTTTGCCCTACGATTTTCTGCTTAAACTGTGCTTTTAATTTTCTTGATTTTTATTTTCTTTATTGCTGCTATTGATAAACTATAAGTTTTATTATAAGGGAGAATGATTTAATGCAAAAAATTAAAAAAATTCAAAGGTATAATTTTGGTAAAATCCGGAAAGTAATGGAAATTCCTCACCTGCTGGATATCCAGCGAAAATCATTTGATTGGTTTTTAAAAGTTGGAGTCGGTGAGGCCCTGAAAGATACATCTCCTATTGAAGATTTTACCGGAGGTATGTCCCTGGAGTTTGTTGATTATAGCTTTGGCGAATTAATTGCAAGTATTGATGATTGCAAGATGAAGGATATGACATATTCGGCCCCATTGAATGTCACTGCAATATTTGTTAACAAGGAAACAGGAGAAAAGAAAGAGTCAACAGTTTTCATGGGAGATTTTCCAATGATGACTGATAAAGGCACCTTCATCATTAACGGGACCGAGAGAGTTGTAGTATCACAGCTTGTAAGGTCTCCCGGTGCGTATTACGACACCGATATTGAGAAGAAAACTGAGAAAGAACTTTACATGTGTAAAGTAATACCTACCAGAGGCTCATGGATTGAAATTGAAACAGATAAAAAAAATGTTGCCTATGTAAGAATTGATAGACGAAGAAAATTCCTGATGACCATTTTCTTAAAAGCAATTGGTTTTGGAAATAGTGAAAATTTGCTCGGCATTTTTGGTCCACACGATAAGGTAGATTGTATTAAGAAGACAATAGAAAAAGATATTACAGAAACCGAAGAAGAAGCTTTAATAGAAACATATAAGAAACTAAGACCAGGCGAGCCCCCTACAATTGATAGTGCAAAGAACCTTATACATGCATTGTTCTTTGACCCAAAAAGATATGACCTTGGCAAGGTTGGAAGACACAAATTAAACCAGAAGCTTGACGAGGAAATAGATACTACCCTTGCGGCAAAGCTTGATGAAATCAATAAAAAAATGGGTATTGATACCAATAATCCAAACATACTTAACAGCAAGGATATATTCCTGATAGTTAAATACCTTGTTCAATTGATTAATAATGTTGGAGAAATCGATGATATCGATCACTTTGGAAACAGGAGAATTAAAAATATTGGAGAATTGATTCAAAACCAGGTAAGGATTGGACTTTCACGCCTTGAGCGAGTTGTAAAAGAAAGAATGACTACCCAGGATAACGAGACGATAACTCCAAAAACTTTAGTTAATATCCGGCCTCTTGTTGCAAGCCTTAAGGAATTTTTTGGAAGTGGCCAGTTATCACAATTTTTGGACCAGACAAATCCGCTTGCTGAAATTACTCACAAGAGAAGACTCAGTGCTCTTGGTCCGGGGGGGTTAAGCAGGGAAAGAGCCGGTTTTGAGGTTAGAGATGTTCATTCGTCCCACTATGGAAGAATGTGCCCTATAGAAACTCCTGAAGGTCCAAATATCGGGCTTATCGGTTCGCTTGCAACATACGCAAAGCTTAATGAGTTTGGCTTTATTGAAACACCATACAGAAAAGTTATAAACGGCAAGCTTACGGATGAAGTTGAGTATCTGACTGCTGATAAAGAGGAAAATTATGTAATTGCGCAGGCAACTGCAAATCTTGATAAAAACGGCAATTTCATTGAAAAGAAGCTCTTAAGCACAGCCGGCGGAGAAGCTGTAACTTCTGAACCCAACATGATTGACTATATGGATGTTTCACCGAAACAGCTTTTTAGCGCTGCAACTTGTTTAATTCCATTCCTTGAGCACGATGATGCTAACAGAGCGCTTATGGGTTCAAACATGCAGAGACAAGCCGTACCCTTAATTACACCTGAAGCTCCACTTATTGGAACAGGCATGGAAAAGAAAATTGCCAGAGACAGCGGCCATATAATACTTGCTGAAGATGATGGGGTCGTGTCAAGGGTTTCAGCAGATCATATTGAAGTTAAATATAAAGGCAAGAATAAGGCCACCCGGTATAATCTTTATAAATTTAAAAGATCAAACCAGAGCACATGCATAAATCAGAGACCCATTGTTGACGAAGGGCAAGTTCTAAAAAAAGACGATGCTATTGCTGATGGTCCTTCAACACAACTTGGAGAACTTGCTTTAGGCAAAAATCTTATGGTTGCCTTCGTGTCGTGGGAAGGATACAACTATGAAGACGCAATAATTCTTTCCGAAAGATTGGTCAAGGAAGACATGCTGTCTTCTATTCATATTGCAAAACAGGAAATTGAAGCTCGAAGCACAAAGCTTGGACCTGAAGAAATAACCCGTGATATTCCAAATGTAAGTGATGAAATGCTCAAGAACCTGGATGAAAGAGGAATTATAAGAATCGGTGCCGGTGTGAAACCGGGAGATGTGTTAGTTGGTAAGATTACCCCTAAGGGCGAAACAGAACTTACTGCAGAAGAAAAACTCCTCAGGGCAATTTTTGGTGAAAAGGCTCGTGAAGTTAGAGACAGCTCATTGAAAGTTCCGCATGGTGAAGAAGGCAAGGTTATAGATGTTCAGTTGTTTTCAAGAAAAGACGGGCACGACCTGCCGCCGGGAGTGAACGAGCTTGTAAGAGTATTTATTGCCAAGAAAAGAAAAATATCAGTTGGAGACAAGCTTGCCGGCAGGCATGGAAATAAAGGTATTATTTCAGTAATTCTGCCCGAAGAAGACATGCCCTATATGGTAGATGGTACTCCTGTTGATATAATCTTCAACCCGCTGGGCGTTCCTTCACGTATGAATGTTGGACAGGTTTTTGAAACACATCTGGGATGGGCCGCTAAAAAAGGATGGGATGGAAAAGACGTTGTCAGAAATGAAGATGGCTCTATTTTCTGTGCCTGTCCAATTTTTGATGCTGCTTCTGAAAAAGATATTTTAACATTGCTTAAAAAAGCAGATCTTCCAACGAATGGGAAGACAGTTTTGTTTGATGGATTAAGTGGAGATAAGATATCTGATAACATTACAGTCGGGAATATATATGTAATGAAGCTTTTGCATCTTGTGGACGATAAAATACATGCAAGATCAACGGGTCCTTACTCGCTTGTTACACAACAACCTCTTGGCGGTAAAGCACAATTTGGGGGCCAGAGATTTGGAGAAATGGAAGTCTGGGCACTTGAAGCATATGGGGCCGCTTACGTACTTCAGGAAATGCTTACTATAAAATCCGACGATGTTGTCGGAAGAGTTAAGACTTATGAATCAATCGTAAAAGGTGAAAATATTGAAAAACCCGGTATTCCTGAATCATTCAAAGTTTTAATAAAGGAAATGCAGAGTCTTGGCCTTGACGTTGAAGTTCTTTCAGAAGAAGGAAAAGAAGTTAAAGTTGAAACGGAGCAGGACGAGATAATGAGAACGGTTGAAGAAATGGGCATAGATATTGTAGGAAGCGAAGGTCTCGAAATTGAAGAAGAAGCAGAAGAAGAATTTCTTGAAGAAGAAGAGTTACCGGAAGCGGAAAACTTTG
Source organism: uncultured Actinomycetota bacterium (assembly GCA_964518375.1). Classification (GTDB taxonomy): domain Bacteria; phylum Actinomycetota; class Humimicrobiia; order Humimicrobiales; family Humimicrobiaceae; genus JAHILC01. The sequence continues at coordinate 7,480 of CAZFFH010000023.1, read as the reverse complement.
AAAGCGAAATTAATTTGAAAGAAGAGATTTAAAAATAAATTTAATTTATTTTTGGAGGATTTAATAAATGGCTATAAATATAGATGTAAATAATTTTGATGCAATGAGGATAGGTCTCGCTTCATCAGAGAAAATACGATCATGGTCGAATGGCGAGGTAAAAAAGCCTGAAACTATTAATTATAGGACATTAAAACCTGAAAAAGACGGCTTGTTTTGCGAAAGGATATTCGGTCCCACAAAAGACTGGGAATGTTACTGCGGCAAATATAAACGAGTAAGGTTTAAAGGAATCATATGTGAGCGTTGCGGTGTTGAAGTAACCCGTTCAAATGTCAGAAGAGAAAGAATGGGACATATAAGCCTGGCTTGCCCGGTTTCACATATATGGTTTTTCAAAGGTGTTCCCTCAAGAATGGGCTACGTTCTTGATTTGAGTCCCAGGGATTTGGAAAAAGTCCTGTATTTTGACTCATATATAATAACCTCTGTTAATAAGGAAGTTCGCCAGAACGAAAAGGATAAAATAAAAAAAATAACTGAAAATGCTGTCACGCAAGCCGCAGAGGACCACGAATTGAGATTGAAAGAGATCCAGGAAAACAAAGAGGACTTGCTCAACAGGTACAAAGACGGAGACGAGCTTAGAGAAATCGATGCTATTGAAGACGAAGCTATTAATTCCGAAAAAGACCTGGAAGCAAAAGTAGCAAAAATAGTAAAAGAAGCAGGTAAACTTATTGATGAAGAAAAAGATTACTACCAGGAACAAATAGATTTAATTAAAAGAGCAAATACATTCTTCTTAAATCTTGAAGAGAAAATGATTGTATCAGATGAAAACCTTTTCAAGAAAATGAAAGAAGTCTATAAAGAATATTTCAACGGCGGCATGGGCGCAGAAGCAATTAAAGATCTGCTGAAAAGCATTGATGCAAAGAAGGACGTTGAAGAGCTTAAAGAAATAATTAAAGATTCCAAGGGCCAGAAAAAAAGCAGGGCAATCAAGAGGCTTAAAATCCTGTCAGTTTTTGTTGATTCTGTAAACAAGCCTGAATATATGATCCTGGATATATTGCCGGTTATTCCACCGGACCTGCGGCCAATGGTTCAGCTTGACGGTGGCAGGTTCGCAACATCAGATTTAAACGACCTCTACAGAAGGGTAATAAACAGGAATAACAGGTTAAAAAAGTTACTTGAGCTTAATGCTCCGGAAATAATAATAAATAATGAAAAAAGGATGCTCCAGGAAGCAGTTGATTCCCTGTTTGATAATGGCAGGCGTGGAAGAGCCGTCCTCGGTGCCGGAAACAGGCCCCTTAAATCCTTGTCCGATATGCTTAAAGGAAAGCAAGGCCGCTTCAGGCAGAACTTGCTTGGAAAACGTGTTGACTACTCCGGCCGTTCAGTTATTGTAGTAAACCCTAAACTTAAACTTTATCAGTGTGGTCTGCCAAAAATAATTGCTCTTGAACTTTTCAAGCCTTTTGTAATGAAAGAACTTGTTGAGCAGGGTATTGCACAAAACATCAAGAGTGCAAAAACAATGGTTGACAAAGGAAGCGATGAAGTTTGGGATGTATTGGAAGGTGTTATTAAAAATCATCCCGTGCTTCTTAACAGAGCTCCTACTCTGCACAGATTAGGAATTCAGGCTTTCCTGCCAATTTTGGTAGAAGGCAAAGCTATACAGATCCACCCGCTGGTTTGTCCTCCATTTAATGCAGACTTTGACGGGGACCAGATGGCAGTACATGTTCCACTTTCAAACGAAGCAAAGACCGAGGCCTTAGTTCTTATGCTTTCTTCACATAATATTTTATCCCCTGCAAGCGGCGAGCCTGTTACTATTCCTTCACAGGATATGGTACTTGGACTTTATTATCTTACGAGCGATCGCGAAACAGGAAACGTGAAGAAAAGATTCTACCTTAGTCCTGATGATGCAATTTTAGATTATGATTACAATATAATAAACCTGCATTCAATGGTAAATGTAAGAATAAATAAAAAAGTAATAAGGACCACAGTCGGCAGAATTATTTTCAACCAGTCACTGCCGGAGGATTATGGTTTTGTCAACAAGGAGATAAACAAGAAAGCTTTACTTTTTATCATATCTGATTGTATAAGCAGGTATCCACAAACTGAAGTTACCAGGATGCTTGATGCAATTAAGGAAACAGGATTTACATATGCAACAAAGTCAGGGCTCACTATTGGTCTTGAAGATATCACTGTACCACCTGAAAAAGCTGCAATACTTGAAAAAGTTGAAAAAGAAATCGAAAGATTTGAGAGTTTTTATAAGGACGGGCTGATAACAGATGCAGAAAGACACCAGAGAGTTATAACGAAGTGGTCCCAGGCAAGCGAAAGCGTAGCAGAAGCAATGGAGAAGAATTTTGATAAATTCAACTCTGTTTATATGATGGCAACATCAGGCGCACGTGGCAATATCAAACAGCTGCGTCAGCTTGCCGGGATGCGTGGCCTGGTTGCAAATGCAAGGGGCGATATCCAGGACAGGCCCATTAAGTCAAACTTCAGGGAAGGGCTGACGGTTCTTGAATATTTCGTATCAACACATGGTGCAAGACAGGGTCTTGCTGATACGGCACTGCGTACCGCGGATTCGGGTTATTTAACGAGAAGACTTGTTGATGTTGCACAGGAGTCCATTATCAGGATTATCGACTGTGGAACAGAAGAAGGGATAAGTAATTATGTCCTGACCCTTGAAGGTGAGCCCAATGTCAACCTTATTGGAAGAATTTGTGCTGAAGATGTTGAGAATCAAAAGATAAAAGAGGTTATTGTAAAAAGTGGTGAAGAAATAAAAGAAAAAGAACTCCAGCAATTAATACATGCAAATATTGAAAGCGTAAAGGTTCGTTCACCACTTACATGCGAATCTGAGTTTGGAGTTTGCCAGAAATGCTATGGGAGGGATCTTGCATCAGGAAATCTCATTGCCATAGGGGAAGCAGTAGGAGTAATTGCTGCCCAGTCTATTGGTGAACCTGGAACACAGCTTACCATGCGTACTTTCCATACCGGTGGTATTGCAAGTACCGTTATCCAGAGGTCAGTAAAATCTCCGGTTAAAGGTAAAATTATACTGAAAAAAGAGCTTCTTGAACAGTTAAATCTTAAGAAAGACGCCTTTACTGAGAGCCCCTCTGATGAAGTTATTGAAGTAAATATTGAGCATATAAACGGAAGGCTGACTTTCCAGATCAAAATGGATGGTGGAAATATCGTTGATGTAATATTTCCAAAAGGTGAGGTTTTACAGATAAATAAGTGTATAAATATTGAAGAAGGCGAAGTATTTGCAAAGATTGTATTTACTGCAAAAAGAAAAACCCATGCTCATAAGCATGAAAAAACCTTTGAAGGCATAGATATTACCAGCGGTCTTCCAAGAGTAGTAGAATTATTTGAAGCAAGAAGGCCCAAGGAACATGCATATATTGCAGAAATTTCAGGTAAAGTATTTATAGAAGACGTTGACTCTAAATTCAGGATGATAACAATAAAGAATGAAGAAGATGACATTGAAAAAACTTATCAGGTTCCCACAAGAACAAAGATCAGGATAAGTGATGGGGCATATATATCTACGGGTGATCAATTAACTGAAGGCATCAGGAATCCTCATGATATTTTAAAAATTAAAGGTATTAAAGAATGCGAGCAATATCTTGTAAAAGAGGTACAGGATGTTTACAAATCTCAGGGAGTTGACATCAAAGACAAGCATATTGAAGTAATTGTAAGACAGATGCTGAAAAAAGTTACCATACTGGATGCCGGAGACAGTTCATTTTTACCGGGCCAGCTTGTTGACAGGCTTATTTTTGAAAAAGAAAATAAGAAGCTTGTAGCCAATGAAAAGGTCCCTGCAATAGCAAAACAGAATTTGCTGGGTATTACGAAAGCATCACTTGCAACTGACAGCTTCCTTGCAGCTGCTTCTTTCCAGGAAACAACAAAGGTTTTAACTGATGCTGCACTTGACAACAGGATTGATTATTTAATAGGTCTTAAAGAGAATGTAATTATCGGTAAATCAATACCTGCAGGAACCGGCATGAGCCGGTACAGAGATATAGAGCTGACCTATCCGGGGCATATTGAAGAAGCAAGTGAAGAAATTGATATGTTTAAGAATTCCGGGGATGATGAAAAACATGACCTGGAAATAAATATTTAAAAAAAATATAGGAAGATTGGATGATTTGAATACATAAACTTGAAGCTAACATAATGCTATTTTCTGTTGACATTTTATATTGATAATGGTAATCTTTTTTTTCGTGTCTTAAAAGAACGCCATAGCATTTTAGCTAAAGAAATTCATTTTAAACATATTATTATTAATTAATTGTAAAAATTGTATAAAGGAAAAGGTATCTATGCCTACAATTAGTCAGTTAGTAAGAAAAGGAAGAAAAAATATAATTAAAAAGAAGAAGACACCTGCTTTGCAGGAGAATCCTCTCAAGAGAGGTGTGTGTGTGAGGGTATATACGACTACTCCGAAGAAACCAAACTCAGCTTTAAGAAAAGTTGCAAGGGTAAGGCTCACAAATGGTATTGAAGTAACGGCCTATATCCCCGGGGTAGGACACAACCTGCAGGAACACTCTATTGTTCTTATAAGAGGAGGAAGAGTAAAAGACCTTCCCGGTGTTAGATATAAAATTGTTAGAGGAACGCTTGACACCGGAGGAGTAGAGAACAGAAGAACTTCAAGGTCAAGATATGGCGCTAAAAAACCAAAATAAATTTAAGCAGTTTTTAAGGAGTTATTAAATGGCAAGAAGAGGCAGTCCACCAAAAAGAAAGGTAATACAGGATCCGGTTTATAAGAATTATATTGTAAGCCAGCTGATTAATAAAATACTTATGATGGGTAAAAAAGGTATTTCCGAGCAAATAGTATATGGAAGTTTAAGAATTTTACAGGACAAGACTAAAGAAGATCCACTAGGCATACTTGATAAATGCCTTGATAATGTCAGGCCGGTGCTTGAAGTTAAATCAAGAAGAGTCGGTGGCGCTACCTACCAGGTTCCGGTAGAAGTAACACCTGACAGAGCTAATGCTCTGGCGCTTAGATGGATAATTGGTTTTTCAAGGAAAAGAAGAGAAAAAACAATGGCAGACAGGCTTGCCGGAGAAATTCTTGATGGAGCCAGCAATACCGGCAATAGTATAAAGAAAAAAGAAGATTTGCACAAAATGGCAGAGGCTAATAAAGCTTTTGCCCATTACAGATGGTAATTTATCGGTTAAATAAAAATGGCTAGAAAAGTATCTTTAAGTAATGTAAGAAACATAGGAATTGCTGCTCATATAGACGCAGGTAAGACTACGACTACTGAGCGAATGCTTTATTATACAGGCAAAACCTATAAAATAGGAGAAGTTGATGATGGTGCCGCTGTTATGGATTGGATGATCCAGGAGCAGGAGCGTGGCATTACAATAACTTCTGCAGCGACTACATGTTTTTGGAAAGATTACAGGATTAATATAATAGATACTCCCGGCCATGTTGATTTTACTGTTGAAGTTGAAAGGTCTCTGAGAGTTCTAGATGGAATTATTGCAATTTTTTGTGCAGTTGGTGGTGTAGAACCTCAATCAGAAACGGTCTGGCGCCAGGCTACCAAATATAACATTCCAAGAATTGCGTTCATAAATAAGATGGACCGCAGCGGTGCAGACTTCTTTTATGTCATTGATATGTTGAAGAGCAGATTTGATGCAAACCCTATGCCTGTGCAAATCCCTATCGGTAAGGAAGATAAGTTTACGGGAATTATTGATATTATCAGCATGAAGGCAATCATTTATGAAGATGTAATGGGGCTAAAATATAGCATAGAAGACATACCTGGCGATCTTAAATCTAGTGCCAACAAATACAGGCAGGAGCTAGTTGAAAATATTGCAAACTATAACGATGAAATATTAAATAAATACGTTGAAAGTAATGAAATTAGCCAAGCAGAACTAATTGCTGCAATCAGGGAAATTACATTGAGTGGGAAAGGAGTTCCCGTCCTATGCGGAGCTTCATTTAAAAATAAAGGTGTACAATTTTTACTTGATGCAGTAATAGACTATTTACCCTCCCCTCTCGATGTGCCTTCCCCTTTGGGAATTAATCCTTATACCGAGAAAGAAGAAAACCGTAAAGCAAGTGATGAAGAAGCTTTTTCCGGGCTTCTTTTTAAAATAATGACGGATCCTTTTGTCGGCAAGCTTAGCTATGTAAGAGTTTATTCAGGGATTCTTAAGAGCGGAACACAGATTTTAAATGCAAATACTGAAAATAAAGAAAGAATTGGTAAGATTCTTGAGATGCATGCAAATACCAGGGTCGCTATTGAGGAGGCTTATTGCGGTGATATAGTTGGTATTGTTGGACTTAAGAATATAAAAACAGGAGATACTCTGTGCAGCCCGACAAAACCCATTAAATTTGAAACAATAATCTTCCCTGAACCAGTTATTTACATTGCAATTGAACCAAAGACAAAAGTTGATCAGGAGAAGCTTTCAATTGCATTAAATAAGGTTACCGAAGAAGATCCGACTTTTAAGGTTTACACAGATGGCGAAACCGGCCAGACTATTATTTCGGGTATGGGAGAGCTTCACCTGGAGATAATTGTTGACAGGCTTACAAGAGAGTTTAATGTGGATGCAAATGTCGGAAGACCTCAAGTTTCATACAGGGAGACAATTACGCGCGAAGTGCAGGTTGAAGGAAAATACATAAGGCAGAGCGGTGGAAAGGGCCAGTACGGCCATGTAATCGTTGATTTTATACCTAATGAGTATGGAAAAGGATTTGAATTTATTGATAAGACTAAAGGCGGATCTATACCTAGAGAGTATATAAAGCCGGTTGAAATGGGAATAGTAGATGCGATGCAAAGCGGTGATCTGGCAGGGTATCCTATAGTTGATATTAAAGCTGTTCTTCTTGATGGGTCATACCATGAAGTTGACTCATCGGAGCTTGCATTCAGGATTGCGGGCGGAAAAGCGTTAAGAGAAGCCATGGGAAAAGGCGCTCCCATAATACTTGAACCAATAATGGATGTGGAAGTAGTAGTGGGTGACGAGTATATGGGCGAAGTTATTGGGGATCTTAATGCCAGAAGAGGCAAGATATTTTCTGTAAACTTGAGGAACAATATGCGAATTGTTAAAGCTGACGTTCCGCTTGCTTCGATGTTCGGCTATGCGACAGACGTAAGGTCCAAGACCCAGGGTAGAGCAACCTTTACCATGCAGTTTAAGAAATATGAGCCTATCCCTGATGTTCTGGCCAATGAAATTATAAGACGGGTAAAGGGAAGCATAGCAGTTTAGATTATATTAAATAAGGGTAACTTTTTAAACAGACATTACAATGAAATTACAAGAAAGGACATATTATGGCAAAAGCAAA
>CAZFFH010000022.1:0-16018 GCA_964518375.1 uncultured Actinomycetota bacterium | reverse complement strand
CCTCAACAAAAAAAATATTGCATATAAAAATATTTGAAATTTAATGATAGAATAAGCGCTATGATTAATGATTCAAAAATTAATACTCTTATTGATGAGAAAAAACTCAATAAGAAAGTTGCGGAATTAGGAGATCTGATAACTGAAGATTATAAGGATAAATACCCTGTGCTGATAGCCATTCTCAAGGGCTCCTTTATTTTTGTAGCCGATATCTGCAGGCAGATAAAAGTTCCGGTTATATTTGATTTCATGGCTGTTTCAAGTTACGGAAACGCAAAGGCCAGTTCAGGAATCGTCAGGATCACAAAAGACCTGGACACAAATATAGAGGGAAAGGATATTATAATAATTGAAGACATTATAGATTCAGGCAGGACGCTTAATTATTTGATTAAAAATCTTGAAGCAAGAAATCCCAGAAGCCTGGAAGTATGTGCGCTGCTTGATAAAAATGTTCCAAGGAAAACTGCAAATAAAGTAAAATACAAAGGTTTTGATATACCGAATAAATTTGTCATAGGATATGGCCTGGATATAGGTGAAAAATACAGGAATCTCCCTTTTATCGGATATTTGGAAGAAGAATAGCTGCTTTTTAATTATCTTCTGAAGTCAATTTCCAATTTTCAATTTAATTAAAATAATATATAATAGTGATACTGTTTTTAAGCAGTATTGTTTTTTAAAGTGTTTAAGGCGTATCTAATAGTATTAATAAAAACCTTAAATAATCTAAATAAAAAAGGAGTGTTTTATATTTGAAAAGAAGTTTTAAAAATATAGCTTTGCTGGTATTGCTGATAGTTGTAATGTTTTTAGTTTTCAGGAATCCACTTTTTACGGCGCCTGAAGTCAAGGAACTGAGCCTGGATGATTTTATTGTCCAGGTCAATGCGGGACAAATCAGCACTACTGACCCTATAACAATTAAGGGGGACGACAAGTTAATCGAAGGGAAGCTTAAGGATGGTATCGGTTTTAAGGTTTCGTACCTTCAAAATTATGATATAACCCAGCTTTTGCTTGATAAAAAAATACCTTTTAAGGTTAACAACCAAAAACAATCAGTGTGGCTGCAGATATTAATCAGCGCATTGCCATTCCTGATAATGTTCGGTCTTATTTTCTTCATGATGAACCAACTTCAAGGAGGTGGCTCTAAAGTTCTGCAGTTTGGAAAAAGCAAGGCCCGGGTTGCGAACAAAGGTAAAAACAGGGTTACCTTCAAAGATGTCGCGGGAGTTGACGAAGCCGTAGAAGAACTGAGGGAAATTGAAGAATTTCTGGAAAATCCCAGCAAGTTTAAAGCTATGGGAGCCAAGATCCCTAAAGGTGTGCTTCTTTATGGTCCTCCCGGAACCGGTAAAACTTTGCTTGCAAGAGCTGTTGCAGGTGAAGCAGGAGTACCATTCTATAGCATATCAGGCTCTGAATTTGTAGAGATGTTTGTCGGAGTAGGAGCGTCAAGAGTAAGGGACCTTTTTGCTCAGGCTAAAGCCAGCCAGCCTTCAATTATTTTTATGGATGAAATTGATGCAGTTGGGAGGCATAGGGGTGCCGGACTGGGCGGCGGTCATGATGAAAGAGAGCAGACCCTTAACCAGCTTCTTGTTGAAATGGATGGTTTTGATGTTGACAGTACAGTGATCCTGATAGCCGCAACAAACAGGCCGGACATACTTGACCCGGCGTTGCTGAGACCCGGCAGATTTGACAGGCAGATTGTTGTTGACAGACCTGATTTGATTGGCAGAGAAAATATCCTTGAGATCCATGCAAGAGGCAAGCCACTTGATAAAGATGTAAATTTAAAGACGATTGCCAAGCAAACTCCCGGTTTTACGGGTGCTGACCTTGCAAATATTTTTAATGAATCATCTTTGCTTGCTGCAAGGCATAACAAGAAAAAAATAAGTATGTTTGAAGTAGAAAATGCAATTGAAAGAGTAATAGCCGGGCCTGAAAAGAAAAGCAGGATTATTTCTGAAGTAGAAAAGAGAATAATAGCATTCCATGAAGCAGGGCATGCTTTGCTTTCACACATACTTCCCAATACTGATCCCATACATAAGATATCCATTATTTCCAGGGGCAGGGCGCTTGGTTATGTAATTACTCTGCCTGAAGAAGATAAGTATTTAAAGACAAAAAAAGAGCTGCTTGATAACATAACGCAGCTTCTTGGTGGAAGAGTCAGCGAAGAAATGACTTTTGATGATATAACATCAGGCGCCCAGAATGACATAGACAGAGCTAGCAAGATTGTAAGGAAAATGGTTACAGAGCTTGGAATGAGTTCTAAGCTTGGTCCCATTATGTATAGACTGGACGAAGAGGAAGTTTTTCTTGGAAAAGAGATAATGTCAAGGCCTCACTACAGCGAGGAAGTAGCTTCTGAAATTGACAGGGAAGTCAGGAATATAATCCAGGAAAGTTACGAAAAAGCAAAGCGGATACTTACTGAAAATAAAGACGCTCTTACTATGCTTGCTACTACATTAATGGAAAAAGAAACACTTTCAAGAGAGCAAGTAATGACCATGTTGTTTAATGTAAAGAGCCAGAAAAAGTCCAGGAATATCAGAATAGAACCGGAGAGAAAAGGGCGTAAAGGTGCTGGAGACACTGTAAAATTAAAAAATAGTAAAAGTCCTGTAAGAGCCAGGGTATCCCGGCTTTCCGTAAAAGAGGAATGATTAAATTAAGATATTTATAACATTTACGGGCGTTATTTAAGTTAAATAAGCTAATTTAAAGGGTTCTATTTAAGAAGTGTTCTTGGTAGGGCCCTTTTAGCTTAGCCTTAATTAAGGTTGTAGAAATTTAATAAAAAAATTAAACTAAAGAAAATTTATTTTAACCAAATCTTACAAAATTTAGCACAGGAGCATTTTAGGTGGACAAAAAAATGATAGAAGAAGGCGTCAGGCTGATACTAAAAGGTATTGGTGAAGACTTAAATAGAGAGGGGCTTGCCAGGACCCCTAGTCGCGTTGCAGACATGTACGAAGAGCTTTTCAGCGGTATAGGGAAAAATCCTGGTGAAGAACTTGTATCATTATTTGATGAAAATCACGACGAGATGATAATAGTCAAAGATATCCCATTCTATTCGGTTTGCGAGCATCATATGGTTCCTTTTATAGGAAAAGCTCACATTGCATATGTGCCAAACAAGTCAGGCAGAATAGTGGGATTAAGCAAACTTACCAGAGTGCTTGAAATAGCTTCCAGAAGGCTTCAGGTTCAGGAAAGGCTGACAACAGTCGTTGCCGATACAATCATGAGCAAGCTTGAACCAAGAGGTACCATGGTTATAATTGAAGCCGAACATTTATGTATGAGCATGAGGGGCGTTAAAAAGCCAAATACAATTACTGTTACATCTGCAGTAAGAGGTTTATTCAGGCAAAACCCGGCATCAAGGGCCGAAGCAATGGCGTTGATAAAATCCGGCAAGAATTAGGACTGGTATGGCGTGGGCTACAAAATAAGAAAATTAAACTTAAAAACTAAAAAGCAGGGTCTTGAAGAATTTGGTAAAATCGGGGCATCCCTGCCCGGTCAGCATATAATGGTAAATAAAATCTCTCCGCTTGCGCTGAAGGTTAAGGATGTTGATGTTAGGGCTGCCAATATTCTCAAGCAGGAAATGCTTTCAAGAGGCGGAGATGTAGTGACTTCCCGCCAGTCTCTTATAAAATCAGAAGGGCTTGTAAATATTATAATATTAGGCACAGAAAAAGCTATTTTGAGCTTGACAGATAAAATTAAAATGCAGCCATTTGGCTTAAAAGAGCTTTCGGAGCAATTAGCAGAATATATTGCTTTAGGGCAATCAATAAATACTCGAAAAATCATTAAAATAGGCCCGGTAGATTTTAACATGGAGCAGGAAGGTGCACTTATCATGGGTATCCTCAATGTTACTCCTGATTCTTTTTATGATGGCGGGCAATATTTTAAAAAAGGCGATGCATTTAAAAGAGCGGATGAAATTATTGAGCAGGGAGCTCACATAATAGATGTGGGTGGAATGTCAACGAGGCCTGGTTCAAAACCAGTCAGCCTGGATGAAGAATTGAGCAGGACAATCCCGGTAATTGAGCATGTCGCTAAAAATTTTAAAAAAACTACAATCTCAATCGACACCTGCAGACCTGAAGTTGCCAAACGGGCAATTGATGCGGGCGCTGCCATAATCAACGACATCAGCGGGCTGTCTGCCGATAATAAAATGATGGAATTGGCTTTCCAATCAAAATCCTCCATAATAATCATGCACATGCAGGGAAATCCTGAAAATATGCAGGAAAATCCTACCTATAGCGATGTTGTAGACGAAGTTTATGATTATTTATGTGAAAGGACACTAAAATCTGTGGAAGCCGGTATTGAAAAAGAAAAAATTATAGTTGACCCGGGCATTGGTTTTGGAAAGAAAGTTGAACACAATCTTGAAATATTATCCAGGTTTTGTGAATTTAATGAAATGGGATACCCAGTTCTTGCAGGGGTCTCCAGGAAGTTTTTCATTGGAAATTTGCTTGGCGGCTTACCTGCCGAAGAGAGGCTTGAAGGAAGCATTGCGGCTGCAGTATATGCATTTCTAAGCGGTGCAAGCATATTAAGAGTACATGACATAAAAGAAACCTTGCGTGCGATAAAAATTGCACAGGCGATAAGAGATGTTTAAGATAAATATAAAAGACCTGAAATTATTTGGCTATCATGGCGTAAAACAGGAAGAGAAAACCAGCGGCCAGAACTTTCTTTTTAATATAAGCGTTGACATTGCTAAAGATAGCTTTGAAAAAGATGGGTCCTACCAGGATAATATTTTGGATACAGTTAACTATTCTGAAATCATTACCCTGGTTAAAGAAATAAATTCTAAAAACAGGTTTAACCTGCTTGAGACTTTTTCGGAAGTTCTTGCAGAAAAAATAATTTCTTATTCGCCACTTATATTAAAAGTAAAAGTAAGGATTGAAAAAATCTCTCCTCCAATAAAGGAGAGCATCGGATCGGTTGGAGTCGAGCTTGAATTAGAAAGAAACCCAAACAGCCATGATTACGAACCTAAGATAAGTAAAAAATCAATCGTATTTTTATCTCTTGGATCCAATCTTGGTGACAGGGAAAAGAATCTAAGGGATGCAGTAAAAAAACTCCGGGTCAATCAAAACCTGGATGTCATTTCTATTTCTTCCATTTATGAGACAGAGCCAATGTACGTGGAGAACCAGGAATACTTTTATAACATTGTAGTAAAGGCAGCCATCAAAAGTGCTTACAGCGCTTTCGAACTTTTAGGTTATGCCAAAAAGATAGAATTTGATTTGGGAAGAAAATCAACTTATGCCAGATATGGGCCAAGGACAATAGACGTAGACATATTAACTTTTGACGAGCTGAAGATAGATTCTGATTTATTGGCACTACCACATCCGAAAATTTTTGAACGAAATTTTGTTCTTGTTCCACTTGCTGAGGTTTCACCTGATTTTATGATCAAGGACAAAAATATTTTAGATTATATTGCCCAGCGTAAATTCAAAGAGAAGGTGATCAAGATAAAATGCTTTCAGTAAAAGAGGCTCAGGAAAAAGTCCTTAGCTGCCCGGTAAAACATAAAATAAAAAAGGTACCCTTGTTGGAGAGTCTTGGGTTGGCGCTTGCTGAAAATATGATGTCTGAAGATTTTATTCCTACATATGATAATTCTGCAATGGATGGTTTTGCAGTTAAGGCTGTTGATATAATAGGTGCGGATAAAAATTATCCTATAAAACTTAAGCTTATCAGGCAAGACTTGCCGGCCGGAAAAATTCCTGAAATCAAGCTGGAATCAGGATATTGTGTCCGGATAATGACCGGGGCCCCCATTCCTGAAGGAAGTGATTGCGTTGTAATGAAAGAAGATGCAATAAAAGAGGGAAAAGATGTGCTGATCTTCAGGGAATGCAGGCAAGGTGAAAACGTAAGATACAAGGGTGAAGATATTAAAAAAGGTGATATTACCATTAAGAAAGGCAAGAAAATTTTCCCCGGTGATATTGGGGTAATGGCATCAATTGGCAGAAGTGAGGTTTTAGTTAATTTTCCCCCGACAGTTGGAATACTTGCCACCGGGAGTGAGCTTGTAGAAATACATGAAAAACTGGAAATCGGGAAAGTAAGAGACAGCAACAGCTATTCCTTATCTGCACAGATAAAAGAAGCAGGTGCCTGTTCTAAAAGATACGGTATTGTAAGGGACGATAAAGAAATATTGAAGAAAAAAATACGCGAGACTTTAAGTGATTGTGATATTTTACTGCTCACCGGGGGAGTGTCTGTCGGAGACTATGATTTTGTTAAGGAAATTCTGGGCGAATTAGACGCAGAATTTATTTTCTGGAGAGTTAACCAGAGGCCAGGCAAACCTATGGCCTTTTTAACTTATAAGGATAAGTTCATCTTCGCACTGCCGGGAAACCCTGTGTCTGTTATGGTTTGCTTTGAGCTTTACGTAAGGCCTATCATAAAGAAAATTATGGGGGATAAAAAACTCTTTAGAGATACAATCACTGCAAGAGCATCTTCTGATTTCAAGCACAGGGAAGGAAGAACGGATTTTATCAGGGTAAAAATAGAGAAAGTTGAAGATAAGACATACTTCAAATCAACCGGAATGCAAGGTTCCGGAATATTGATGTCAATGTCAGAAGCAGACGGGCTGGCTGTTTTCCCTGAAGAAATAGGAAATATAGAAAAAAATACTGAAATACAAGTATATATATTAAAAGATTAAAATTTTTAAATTGACACTAGATATTGCCAAATTATCCACTTACTAAATTGCCAACTTTCGATACACAAATCCATTATAAATTATAAAAATATAATTAGAGATAATTTTGGATATCTTCAGAGAATGCCTGTGAAGTTTTTAAAAATGTTGACATCATAAAACTAATACTGTTAAATAATATAAGTTATTTTTTATATAAAATTGAATATTTTTCTCCGACTCAATTTTCTTAAAGCTATGTAAGTTGCAAATATAAGCCAGGGAACTTTGAGCGATAGGGCTAAAATGGAAACGTAATAGCCTCCCGTGTTTGGAAAGGAGATTTTATAATGGCTATTATAAAGCCGTTATTTAACGGCATTACCGGCAAATCTTCTTTTGCCGGTTTTTTTATTGTTTGTTATTGAATTTTCAATATTAATTATTTATTAAAAATTTAAATAAAAATTTAAAAAGAGAAAGGTTGTAAATAGTGAAAGTAAATTTAAAAAAAGTTTTTGCTGTATTTTTGATTTTAATGTTTCTGGTAACTTTATCGATTTTTATATCATGTGAAAAAGGTACTGGAACTGAGGAAAATGCTGCTTTGCAAGACGCAAATAACAACAGTGACAAAATTGTAATTTCCGGACTTGGTGAGGATAAAGAAATAAGCGTGGAAGAATTGAAAAAAATAGAGCCGATTACTACAGTAGCGGCAACCATTGATTCCAAGAACGAAAAAAGCACCGAAAAAGTTAAAGGTATATTGCTTGAGAATATTTTGAAAAAATATTTTGGAAAATCACAGAAAGATCTCAGTGCTATGGTATTCTTTGCTGGAGACGGATATTCTGTAGAAATCCCAAAAGAAATTATAAACAGTAGAGATATAATACTTGCTTATGAGCTGGATGACAGTCCTCTTGATTCAGAAAGCAAACCATTTAGAGTTGTAGTTCCGGATGAAAGGACATTATATTGGGTTAAGAATCTTGTAAAAATTGAATTAATGGAAAACAGGATTGAAGCAGAGTTAAGTAAGATAGTTTTTTTAGATACAGCAGCCAGCAGTATTACACAATATGATTTTGATTATTATGGTGTAAAAGATAAGGCTGTCAAAACAGAAGAACTGCTTGCCAAATTTAATCAGGATACTTTACCAGATCCTATTTATATAGAGAGCTCGGATGGATTAAAAAAAGTTGAAGAGCTGGAAATTTTTAATAAAGCTTTCATTAAAGTTGGTGGTGAAGACGCTCCATCATTTCTTGCCGAGGATTTACCAAAAGGTATGTGGGTTAAAAATATTTTAAAGTTTTCATATGGTCCGACAGTATATTTTTCAATAGATGAAGCA
This sequence comes from uncultured Actinomycetota bacterium, assembly GCA_964518375.1. Taxonomy (GTDB): domain Bacteria; phylum Actinomycetota; class Humimicrobiia; order Humimicrobiales; family Humimicrobiaceae; genus JAHILC01. The sequence goes on along the minus strand of CAZFFH010000022.1, from coordinate 7,877 downwards.
CTGGTAGCTTTTGAAAACAAACAGATAGATGATTTAAAGGGAGTAGCGGTAAAAGATATTATAAATGAAGTTGGGTTACCGGAAGTCAAATCATATTTATTTACTGCTTTAGATGGCTATAGCGCTGAAATAGAAAGTTCTGATATTGAGAAAGGTTTGATATATTTAAATGAAAAAGGTGAGCTGGAAACATATTTTAAAGATCTGCCTAAAAAAAGCGCAGTAAGAAATCTGTTATCAATAGAAGTTGTAAAATAATAAAAAATAACTTGCAGTAGTTAATTTTTATTATTTTAAATAGAATCCAAAAGAGCATTGATTCTAAATAGTATTATTAAAATGTGTAATCAAAGAGGAGGAAAAAATGAAGAAACTTGTTGCTCTATTTATGATCCTGCTGATGGTTGGTGTGATTGCTGCTGGCTGTAAAACAACCGACACGACGGCTACTCAAACAACCGCCGCAGTAACCACAGCCGCTAAAACTGCTGCCGCTGAAACAACAGCTGCTAATGAGGCTGAGGCAGTTTGGACCATTACAATTTCAGGAATTGGAGATAATGATATCAGCTTTACGGATGTAGATGCAGCAAAAATGTCAACTGTTGAAATAACCGCAACAAAAAAGGACGTTGACCAAAAATGGACCGGAATTACACTTAAAGAAGTACTTGATTTTTATGGCGCTGAAGGTTACAGCAAAGTGACAGTGGAAGCTTCAGATGGGTATTCTGCAGAACTTGATATGGCAACTGTTGAAGATGAAGGCACGATAATTGGTTTTACAGTTGATGGTCAAGCTCTTGATAAGGAAGATGGGCCTGCTACGCTTGTTGTTAAAAGCCAGTCAACAAAATCCTGGGTAAAGGCTGTTTCAAAAATAACGGTTATCAAATAATTATTTTAAGCTTTTGGAAATAATTTATGGCAATAAAAAACTTTTTTAAAAAATTTTCAGTATTTGACCTTATTATTATTGCTATATTTGCAGCTCTGGGGATAGCGGTAAAGCCTGTAATTGTGCCTCTGGTGCATGTAATTACAGGACCACTATTCATACCAGGGGGTGCAATTGCCGGTGGACTTTATATGATGTGGATAGTAGTTGGTGCGGGTCTTGTAGGTAAGCGAGGCGCAGCTACACTGATTGCCATTGTCCAGGCAATACTGGTTGTGGCAACAGGCATATTTGGGACACATGGCATAATGAGCCTTGCTACATATATTGCTCCAGGGATTGCAGTGGAATTACTCTGGCTGGCGATGAGACAACAGGGTGATGGCATTTTAGCCTGCTTTTTTGGGGGAATAGTTGCAAATATGACTGGAACACTTCTAACAAATTATGTATTTTTCAGATTGCCCTGGATACCGTTAGTGCTTACTTTAAGCGGTGGGGCTCTTTCCGGGGGTCTTGGAGGACTTATTGCTTATAGCATTATAAAGGGTATAAAGAAATTGAATATTCCAGGTCTTAAATTTAAGAGAAAGGTTTAAGTTGTGAAAAGAAAAAGTATCTGGATAATAGCAGTCACAGCTGTTTGCTTGTTATTGATCGGGCTGGCAGCAGGTTTTTTCATAAGACCAGCTATCATTGAAAGCAATAATGTTCCCCCACCATTAAAAATAATAGGAGATGTTGAGGAACTTCAAACAATTAATAGTTTGGATGAACTGGCTGAAATTGAAAGAATTGAAAACAAGGGTGTTGTTTTAAAAGCAATAAAACTTGAAAAATTAATCAAAATATCCAGGCCATTTTCAGATTCAAATAAAATTTTATTTGTCAGTGATGACGGAGTAGCAGCCATGGTTAACGAGACAGATATTGAAAAAAGTTTTATAACCTATTCTGCAAAAAATGGATGGGAGGCTGTTAACTTAAATCATCCGATCAGCAGCAATGTAAAAAATATAAGTGAAATAGTAATATCTTCCATGAACAATTCATGGAATTATGGTTTAAATATTATAAAACCTGATAAAAATTTATTAAATATCACACCGGGACAAATGTATTTAAAGGCATATAATGTCTATAACCTTGAGGCTTCTCCCTCAATGGAAAATGATAATAAAACTTTTAGAACTGATGTATACAGAATGAAAAAAGAAATGACGGTTGCCGATTTGCTGATAAGTTCTGATTCAATCAGCAATGATTCGATAACCGATGATTCCAGGATTCTTGTAATGGGACAGAATGGGGAATTTAAATATCTGGAAAATGATGGTTATTTTGAAATGAAAGATAATTATATAAATTACTGGTATTCAAATGGCAAAAACAGTATTGAAAAGGTTGCAGGAGTGATGCTAGATCCTCCAACTGCCAGCATAATGGATTCTTGTGACGATGCCTTGCACTTTATTGGAAAAGACGAAAAAGTAATGCTTATTCTTGTTGACGGGTTTGGCTTTCAGCAATACTTAGAAGCAACAGAGAGCGGGTTTGCGCCGTTTCTCGCCAGTGCAAAAAGAGCTGACCCTGCTGTAAGTGTTTATAAGCCTGTCACAAATACGGGACTTGCGGCCATGATAACCGGAAAGACTCCTGCGGAAAGTGGTATTTATTCCAGGAAACAGAGAGACCTGAAGGTCGAATCTATATTCGGGAAAATTATGAGCATGGGTAAAACAGCGCTTCTGGTAGAAGGAGATATCCAGATTATAAAAACAGAAATAGAACCTATGTTGAATGCGGACTACAATAAAGATGGTATGATAGATGATGAGATATTTAAATCTGCTCTCCAAAACCTGCAGGAAGGTTATGATTTTTTAATGGTTCATTTTCATAGCGTGGATGACAGTGGCCATGATTTTGGAGATATGTCTGAAAAAACAATGGAAGCCATACTACAGATTGATGACTACATAAGTCAATTAGCTAAAAATTGGCATGGTAAAATTATAATAACAGCCGATCATGGTATGCATAGTGTTGGCATTGAAGGTAACCATGGTGATTTTAGATTTGAAGATCTTATTGTTCCCTATGTATTGATTGAAGGAGGCAAATAGAAATGGAAAAAGCTAAAAATAAGAAATTATGGATTATCATAATAATAATTATAGCAGTGCTTGCAATCGCTCTGGGAGTGACTGCTTATCTTAATATGGGTAATCTTGGAGAGAAGAAAGCACTGCAGGAAAATGCAATTATTGTGATTAAATCCGGAGATAAAAAATTGGCTGAAGCCAATATGGATTATATAACCAGTTTGGGTGAGGAGGAATTTAAGGCAAATTTAAAAAAGAGCGGGAAACCTCCTGTAGAACATAGCTATACGGGCATACCCATGAAAAACTTATTTGCCGGACTTAAAATTGATATGGTAAATGTAACCACAGTTGTTTTAAAAGCCATTGACGGTTACGCTTCTGCATTAACTCTAAGTGAAGTCATGGAAGACGATAATGTATATATTGTGTATAAAATGGATGGAAAATCACTTGGAAATGCTGAAAATGGTGGGGATGGCCCGTACCTGGCTTTGGTAAGAACAGATCCCTACAGTCAAAGATGGTGTAAACTTTTAACAGAAATAGATCTGCGATGATTTTTCCTGTAGAAATTAAAAATCTTCATTTTACATATCCTGAAAGTAAAAAAAGTATTTTAAATGGTATAGAACTTCGTATAAACAAGGGCGAAGTAATAACCATAGTTGGCCTCAGCGGGTGTGGCAAATCCACCCTATGTTATTGCATATGCGGGATAATACCACATGTTTTTGAAGGTGATATGCAGGGTGAGGTTTTAATTTTCGGAAATTCTACAAAAAATATGAAATTGCCTGTCATATCGACAAATGTGGGAATAGTTTTTCAAGATCCTGATACACAATTATTTTCACCAACTGTTGAGGATGAAATTGCATTTGGACCCGAAAATCTTTGTGTTGAAAGGGATGAAATAGGGAAAAGGATATCAAAGAACCTTGAACTTGTTGCAATGGAGAAAAACAGGTATGCAAATCCTGAAAACATATCTGGCGGAGAGAAACAGTTAATTGCACTTGCTTCCACTTTAAGCCTGAACCCACAGATAATAATATTTGATGAGGCCATGTCTCAAATTGATGATGCCGGGAAATTGAAGATAAAAAAAGCCATAAGGGATCTGAAAGCTGCCGGAAAAGTAATAGTAATGGTTGAGCATGATCTTACAAATCTTGATGTAATTGACAGGGTTATGTTATTAAAAGAAGGAGAACTCACCGGTTTTAAAGGGAGTCTCCAATAAGTTTATAATAAACTGACGCGGAGGTTGGTGCTGGCATTTATAAAGTTGGAAAATGTGACTTTTTCTTATTTTAAAGATAAGAACGCAGTTAAAAATATTTCTTTTCAGCTAAAAAAAAATGAAGTAGCTGCTCTTATAGGACCAAATGGAAGCGGGAAAACCACGCTGGGCAAGTTGATAATTGGTATGTTAAAACCAAACGATGGCAAGATATTCATTGACGGGATTGATAACAATAAAATGACACTTGGCCAGATTGGCAGCAGGATCGGGTATCTGTTTCAAAATCCTGATTGCCAGATATTTACGACAACAGTAATTGATGAGCTTGCCTTTATATTAAAGTTTAAAGGAGCGCCGGAAGAAGAAATTAAGAAAAATATTTCAGAAACACTTGAACTTTTTGATCTTGCAGATTTGCAAAATTCATATACTTTTAATCTTAGTCAGGGTGAGAAGCAGAGGCTGGCCATTGCTGCAATAATGATGGGTGATCCCCAATATTTAATTCTGGATGAGCCTACTTCAGGGCTTGACATGGAAAGAAAAGCAAAACTTGTTAACATACTTCAGAACCTTGTTCAAAGCGGCATCGGGATGATGGTTATAAGTCATGACAGGGCTTTTATTGATTTGATTGCTGCAAAGAAAATAAAGATGTTAGAAGGAGAAATTATTGAAGAAAATTGCTGACATCCTGGATCCGAGAACAAAAATAGTAATGGTGCTCTGTGTTTCCACTCTTGCGGTATTTGTTCAAAATATTTATATATTATTTTCTGTATTTTCTTTTACAATTCTTATAACTGCTTTAATTGGTGGTAACCTGCTGCTTGTTGCCAAAAAGATAGGTAAAATGTGGTATTTGTTTATACTTATAGTTATTGTGCAGAGTATTTTTGTGCATTCCGGTAAAATTCTTGTAAAAATAGGCAGTTTCCAACTTCTAACTCTTGGGGGAATATTGCTGGGGGTAGAATTTATCTTAAGGATTTTCATTATTATCAGTTCCGCAACCATCTTGTCAACCTCCAGTTCAAGAGAAATAATACAGGGCATGGTTCAGTGGAAAATTCCTTACGAAATAGCTTTTATGGTATCTGTTGCCATAAGATTTTTACCAGTCCTCGGCAGGGAATTAAAGGATGTGGTAACAGCGGTGCAGTTAAGAGGGATAGATCTATACAGAATACAAATAAAGAAAAGGCTCAAGATATATTATTTTATTTTTACACCTGTTATCATAGGTGCGATAAGGAAAGCCCAGAAGCTTTCAACTGCCATGGAAACGAGAGCCTTCAGGGCTTATCCAAATAGGACCAGTTATCTGGTTTTAAAAATGAATAATATCGATTATTGGGTCATTGTAATATTTTCAGTTATGACTATTTCTGTAATTATTTTATATTATGTATTCTTAAGAAGATTGATTTAAAATATTTTATCAGGGGTGAGGCTAACAGATATGAAAATTTTCTCAGTGATAGGTTATACGCTATCCGGAAAGACAACAACTATAGAAAACATCATAAAAGAGCTTAAAAAGAGAAAATATTCTGTTGGGAGTATTAAGGATATCCATTTTGAAAAATTCAAAATTGATAAGGAAGGAACAAATACTTACAGGCACGGTGAAGCAGGCTCCGAGATAGTGACTGCAAGGGGATATTATGAGACAGACATTCTTTTCCCTCACAAGCTTTCTATTGAAGAAATCCTTGAGTTTTACTCACAGGATTTTGTGATCATGGAAGGTGTAACTGATTATAATCTTCCAATAATTTTATGTGCCCAAAACGAAGCAGAAATTGAAGAAAAATTAAGCGACAAGGTGTTTGCAATATCCGGAAGAATTTCTAATTCCATTAATGAATATAAAAAAATCCCGGTAATCAATGCAGTAGAAGATACCGTCAGGTTAGTTGATTTCATAGAAGAAAAGGTTTATGAAAAACTACCTGACTATCCGCCAGAGTGCTGCAGTAAGTGTGGGTATGATTGCAGGACACTTGGCACCAGAATACTACAAGGTCTCTCAAAGCGGGAGGATTGTGTGGTTTTAGAAAGAAACATAACACTCAAAATAGACGGTAAAATAGTTGGAATGGTTCCATTTGTCCAGGATATTCTCTATGATGTGGTGGAAGGCGTGGTTAAAAACCTACATGGTTACAGGAAAGGAAAAATCATAGAAATAAAGATTGGCGGGTAATAGTATTGTCATATAAAGAACTACCATATAAAGAACTGCTAAAAAACAAAAATAATATAGAATATAATATCCAATCCCAATTTTTAAGTAAAAAAAATAATGTCTTTAAGATAAGTTATCAAAATGAGAAAGGCAAGACAGGCTTAGGTGTCATAAAAGTTTTTGGTAAAAGGCTGGAGCAGTTAGAAAAAGAAGCTTTTACGCTGACAATGTTGAAAAATAAAGGGGTGGCTGTACCCCAGATATATTTTAAAGGTAATGATTTTCTTTTTATTGAATATCTCGGCGGAAAGACCCTTCTTGACGTAATTACCGATCAGGAATCCATTTTACAAAAGGAGCCTGACTTTAAAAAACAATCAAATAAGGTTATTGACAATATTATCGGGAAAGTATGCAGTTGTTTAAAAAGTTATTATTCTGAAACAAAAAAAGCAACAGGAAAATCAATAATTACAGGTGATATGAATTTACGGAATTTTATTTTAAAAAATACCTCTTGCGGAGATGAATTATATCGAATCGATTTTGAGGACCACAGGATCGGTATTACCGAAGAAGATCTCGGCAGTTTCTGTGCATTTATATTAAGTTATTATCCTGCACTTACTGAATGGAAAGTTGAACTGGCAGGAAAATTTATTATTTCTTTCAAACAGAATTTTTGTATTGATATAAATAATATGAAAAAAGAAATTGAAAAAAGCCTTTCAGAGCTTTACTTAAGGAGAGGCGATAAATATCCAGACGATCTGATAACTTCTATTATAAATAATTTATTCCCAGGAGAAAGATGATCTTTAGACAGATAGAATCCGGGGGCGACCGGAATTACGCATACCTGGTTGCCTGTGAAAAGACAAAGGAAGGTGCACTGATAGACCCTTCCCCGGATCCCTCTATGGTTATTAATGCGGTAAAGGAAGAAGGGGTAGAAATAAAATATGTAATAAATACCCATTCCCATTTGGACCATTCGCAAGGAAATGATAAGTTTCGCGGAGCCGGGAGGGATGAACCTGTAACTTTTATTAATTGTGGCCCGGGCACTGAAGTAAGAGATAGCGAATCTTTGTATCTGGGGGATCTCAGCCTCGAATTTATGCATACCCCGGGCCATACTACAGACTCGATCTGCATAAAAGTGGAGGATAAACTGATTACCGGAGACACCCTTTTTGTAGGCAAAGTAGGGGGCACTTACAATAAAGAAGACGCAAGAACAGAATTTGAAAGCTTAAAAAAAATTATGAGCCTTGCCCCTGATACCGAAGTGTGGCCTGGCCATAACTATGGAGTAAAGCCAAGTTCCACGATAGGATTTGAACTTAAGAACAATCCCTTTATAAAAAGGCTGGTGGACTTCAGTGAATTTTTATGGCTGAAACAAAACTGGGCCCGATATAAACAGGAACA
>CAZFFH010000021.1:0-16292 GCA_964518375.1 uncultured Actinomycetota bacterium | reverse complement strand
TCCGTAATCTATAACAGGAAATTCAAGAAAATTCAAATAATCCTTGCAGGATATGTACTTACAATTCCTGTTACAATCATAATCAGCTTCAATTCAAATCTTATATTATTTTATATTCTTTACCTGGTTTCCGGATATTTGCTCGGTGTTGTATGGATTCAGGCGAACAAGTTTGTTATTGAAAATAAAGTTAAGAATAAAGACAGGATAGTCACAATCCTGCTTAGTTTTTATCCGATAGGGGCACTTGTTTCACCATTTATTTCATCAACGATTATCAGGATGAACCTTGGCTGGAGATTTGCATATTATATTGTGGTGTTTTTAATAGTATTAAATGTGATATTATATGTTTTAATTTTAGCCAGGCGGAAAGAGGATGTCAAAGACGATTCAAATTCTAGGCTTGGTTTTAAAGAAATCTTTACCGACAAGGCAAAAAATATAGTGTTCCTTCTGGCATTTTTAGCAATTGTGTTTTACTGTGTTTCTGAAACTGTGATTGCAACCTGGGCCCCAACCTTTTTCAGGATGTCAAGAAACCTGGACATACAATCTACAGGCTATGCTTTGACTTTATTCTGGTTATTTATAATTATAGGCAGGGGGATCACATTATTTATTGCAGGCAGGGTCAAGGCTATAAAAATAATGCTTGTCATATCAATTCTTGCTGTAATTTCCATGGCTATAGTTGTATTCATGCATAGCCGGATTTTAATATACGTTTTTATTGCAGCTGCAGGCCTTGGATATTCCGCCATGTTTCCGCTGCTTATATCAACCGGAAGCACCTTATATGAAAGGGGCAGGGGAATTCTTGCAACAGGTTTGTTCGTAGCATCAAATATAGGCATTACCATTGCGCCTTTCTTAACAAAATTTTCTTCTTCCGCCGGTATGGTTTTATCCATATCTTTTTCTTTTATCCTTATGATAATTGTGAGTTTAATTATTTTTTCCATGCAGCTGATTATTTCAAGAAAAAAAGTGTCTTTATAAAAATAATAAACTCTGCAATTGTTAAAAAATAAAAATAGTTTCCTTTGTTAAAATTACTTCCGGTAGGCTTTACAATTTCCGGCATAAAAACTCAGTGTAAATATAATATCAGTATTGTAAAATAAATAATATAATTTATTTATTAGTATCTTGCAATGTAAGGTACTTTGTGCTATCATGCTCCTAACAATAGGCACAAGAAAGGATTTAAGTTATGAATGTACAGTTTAAAAAAGGAGTTCTCGAGCTCTGTGTCCTTGCCTTGCTGACTAAAAAAAACAGATATGGTTACGACCTGGTAAATGAGATATCTAAAAACATAGAATTTTCAGAAGGTACCATATACCCACTTTTAAGAAGGCTAAAAAATGTTAACTACGTAACCACATATCTGCAGGAATCTCAGGAAGGAGCTCCGCGAAAATACTATAAATTGACAACTTCCGGCCAGAAAATAACAGAGGATTTAAAAAAGGACTGGTATGATTTTGTTCAAAAAGTTAATTATCTTCTTGAAGGCGGTGATACTAATGGATAAAAAACAATATATTGAAAAACTGGCAAAATATCTAAAAGGTCTTCCGAAGGAAGAGATAGAAGATATTTTAAGCGATTTTGATGAATATTTTGAAATTGGAAAAGAGAGGGGCAGGAAAGAGGATGAGATCTCTATTTCGCTAGGTAATCCAAAAGCTCTTGCAAAACAGATAAGGTTGGAATCTTATATTAAAAAAGCAGAGCAGGCAACAAGTGCCGCAAATATCGGAAGAGCAGTTTTTACTTCAATCGGGCTTAGTTTCTTTAACCTGATCTTTGTTTTACCGCCATTTGCGGTAATCTTTGCAGCAATCGTAGCATTGTTTGCAGCAGCAGTTTCAATAGGTGCAGCAGGTATCACGGGAACTGTGGGAAGCTTTTTTTATCCCCTATATTCACAGTACATTACATTTAAAGTTAATATTGCAGCCCAGATCTTTGCATTTATTGGGCTAGGGTCATTTGGAATTCTTTTCTTTATCGGAGATCTATACCTTGCAAAACTTATTTACAGAATGATTGTCAAGTATTTGAGGTTTAACTTAAACATCATAAGAGGAAGGAGGCAGCAAGATGAAATCTAATATGAAAAAATTTGTAATAGTTTTGGCGGTAGTAATGGCAGCATCTTTCCTGATAGCATTTGCTATTCTTTACATGACAGGGGGTATTACAGCAGTTACCGTAAACTCTTCTCAAATAAAATCCCATGAATTTTTTAATGCTGATGAGGTTAACCAGATAGTCATTGATGTGGTTAATACTGATGTCAATGTCATTGACGTTGTTGATAAAGAAGTAGGAGTAGATTTCTACGGAAGCATTACTACAAACCTGACTGAAGGCAAACCTGAGCTGGTGACTGATTTAAAAAATGGTATTTTAACTATCAGCATAACTTACCCTAAAACAATAACCATCGGATTAATTAACCTGGCTAATCTTTACCTTGATGTTTATGTTCCAAACAATTTTTCAAAGGATATAAAAGTATCAACAGTTTCAGGAAATCTTAATATCAGAAAGCTAAGTATTGAGAATTTCAACTTTAAAAGTATTTCCGGCTATTTGAAGGCAGACTCACTTTCAGCAAAAAATTTAATTATTGAAACTACCTCCGGAAAAGTAAATTTAGATGGAGTAGAGGGGAAAATTAATGCTGATACAATTTCCGGTGAGATAACTGCGGTACTGAAATCATTCAGCAGTGACCTTTCTTTGAAAACAGTATCAGGTGAAGTAAGCCTATCTCTGCCGGATAGCAGTGAGTTTAAGTTTAAATTAGGTTCTGTCTCGGGGAATATTGCAAATGAGTTTGGTTCAAAAATAACTTTTGCTGATAGTAACAACCTTGAAGGTAGCGTTGGTGAAGGCACCTTTAATATAACCATCAAAACTATCTCAGGCAGTATTAAAGTAACAAAGGAGTAAAGGATGAATATGAAAGCAAAAACGATACTAAAGTTGTTTCAGACATTTCTTCGGGTGGAGTCTTAAGAAGTATATCAAATAATTAATTATAAAATAAAATTCACAATAGGAGGTAAAAATAATGACAGGCAGGATAGGAAAATATAGGAAGCTAGTACTACTGGCAGGCATAATTACATTAGCAGTTTTACTCTCTTTATCTTTAAGCTCCTGTATTACAATCAGGGTCAATACACCGAAGGGTTCCGGGGAAGTCATAACCAAAAGTTTTGAAGTTGGTGATTTTGACAGGCTGACATTTTCAGGTATCGGCAAGATAATAATTGAGCAGGGTGAAGAGACATCTTTAGAAGTCGAAGCTGAAAGCAATGTAATAGATGCTTTAAAGATAAGTGCCAGTGGCAGCAGCCTGGAAATTGGCTTTAAAAGCAGGTTTATTAATGTAATTCCAACAAAAGACATTGTTTTTCATCTTAAGGTTAAGGATCTAAAAAAGATAGACCTTTCAGGAGCCGGAAGCATCGAATGTAATAGCCTTAATGTTGAATCACTTTCAGTAGATTCAAGTGGAGTTGGGAGCATAAAAATAAATATTACTGCCAGTGACCTTGAAATAGGCATATCTGGTGCAGGAAAAGTAAATTTGTCAGGGGAAGTCGATACCCAGCAGTTAAATATCTCAGGTGTAGGGTCTTATGACGCCAGAGAACTTGTAAGCAAAGACTGTGAAATAAGCATAAGCGGCGCCGGTAAGGCAGTTGTAAACGTAACACAGACTCTTGACATAAAGATGAGTGGGGTCGGTAAAGTTGATTATGTTGGAAATCCATCAATTACCCAGAACGTATCAGGAGCAGGGTCCATAAAAAGTATCGAGTGAGATTGCTGATAGTTTGGACACTGATAATTTTGCAGAAGCAAGCAGGTAAGTTTTTAAAAAAGGCAACATAATTAATAATAGCGATAAATAATAATAATAAAAAAATAAGGAGAAAAAAATGACTGAATTAACAAAAGAAGAATTAAACCAGGGCAAAAAAGTACTGGGGGGAATATTTATTCTTTTCTGGGTAGTAGCAATACTTGTGGGCCTTGGACTGACACCGCTTAACTGGCTGCCAGGATTTGTACGTGATTTCAGTTGGGGTCCGGTTGATATCGGACTTCCGTCATCGAATACTACATTTATTTTCCTTGCACTTTATGTAGTTGAACTTGTTGGACTTTATATAAGAAAAGCCTGGGCCGTACCTCTTGGAAGGGCAGGACTGGTCGTAACAATGGTTGTTTTTTTTCCAGTCGGTACAATATTCGGTGCAATACTTTGGAAAAGAATAAATGATCCGACTGCCAAAAAGTATTTGAATTATGCAGTGGCCGAAGAAAATAAAACTGATGATGTAAAACCGGTAGAGGTTAAAGCAGAAGAAGTTAAAAAGGAAGAAACTAAAACAGAAATTGATAAGGAAAAAATTTAAGCAGGGGATTATTTGATTTAGGGTTTTATTCAGTAAGCAGCTGCGCTAATTTTAAAAACAGGAGCGTCCAATTTTTTAAAGCTCCTGTTTTTAAAATATGTTTTATATATCAGTTTTAAAAAGCAGTTGACAAACTATTTTTTGTAAGTTAATATAAATATTATAAAAAATAATTTTATAAAAAATTATTAATTTTATTTCTATTTTTCTAAGTTTATAATCTAAGTTGTTAATAGTTTAAGTATTTAAAAAGTTATAATCAATAATTTATTAGTATTGTTATTATGGCAACTCTAGGAAAGCAAAAGATACTAAAGCAGATAAATAGAAAGCACATATTAAATATCCTGCGCAACTCAGGTGAGCTATCAGTATCTGACATATCGGTCCAGGTAAACCTGTCCAAGCCTACCATAATGAAGACAATGAAGTACTATCTTGATAAGGGATACCTCATTATCTCAGGCAAAGGTAACTCTACCGAAGAGGGAGGTAAAAAACCCAACATATTCAAGTTTAATGCAAACGGCGGTTATGCAATGGGCATGATAATTACGGCAAACAAGCTAAAGTCAGTGCTTACAAACTTAAAAGGTGCCACGGTATCAAGTACAAGCATTAGCCTGGCCTCAAATGAAGACCTGGAATCAGTATTGGATAAGATACTTTCTTCCTACAATACTCTGGTGTCTGACTCCAGGATAGACCCATCCAAGATAATAGGGCTTGCTATAGGAATATATGGAATAACTGACTATCACAAGGGGATAGTATTATACTCCCCCCACTTTCCGTCCTGGGGCAAAAACATACAGTTTAGCCAAAAGATAAAAAAGAAAATACCGGGCGTGCCTGTAATACTTGATAATATCAGTCGCTTTCAGGTCTTTGCAGAAAAGGCTCTTGGTGTTGCCCTAAGTGATCATAACATAGTATCAGTAATGGCAGGGAAAGGCCTTAGTGCAGGTGTAATACTTGAAGATGAGTTAAAGAGGGGACACCACTACCTGATGGGTGAAGTAGGGCATATGGTGATAAACCCGTCGGAGCCTATGGTCTGTGCATGCGGGGCAAGGGGCTGCTTTGAAGTGATGGTATCGATAGCAAGGCTAAAAAAGCTGATTGAAGATAAAAAGAACTCCTATCCAGGCTCATCTCTCTTTAACGGCTCAGGCAAAGATATACAAAGCCTTAGTGCAGATGATATATTTACAGCATACAAATCAGGCGATGGCCTGGCAACTGATGCCATGAAAGATATTGAGAACTGGTTTGCAGTAGGGCTGTCAAACATAATACTTATTTATGATCCTCAGGTAATAGTTCTTCAAGGTATGTTTGTAAGAGCAGGGGAGGCTTTTCTGTCACACTTAAAGAAAAGGGTTGGCAATGTTTCTCTCTCGTCTGTAAAAAAAGATACAAAGATAAGATTTTCAGAGCTGGGGGATATGGCAGGAGTGCTTGGCGCTGCCACATTTGTTATCAATATGTTTTTTCAATAAAAAAAGTATTTATAAAAAAGGTAATTTTCTGCATGACTGGAGGTCATGTCATAAAAAATGAAAGGGGTGGTGAATAGATAGAAAATATATTGAACTGTAAACGCATAGGATAAAAAAATGTAAATTTAACAAAAAGTAAGTAAGTAAAGGGGTGGAAATGAAAAGTAAATGGTTTTTAGTTCTTACAGTTGGTTTAGCTGTCATACTAGGCTTAACCATGGCTATGGTAGGTTGTAAAACAACCACAGCAGAAACCACAGCAGCAGAAACAACAGCAGCAGCAACAGCAGCAGAAACCACAGCAGCAGCAGGAGGCGAAATAAAGATTGCATGGGCACAGTGGGCACCTGCAGATTACCTGCAGAAACTGTCAGATGGTTTCACGGCAGAAACAGGAATTAAGGTTATTGTTGAACAGATTCCATGGGAAACATTTGTACAGAAATATAATGCAGAAATGATAGCCCAGAATGATACGTGGGATATTATTGTTGGTGACAGCCAGGATGTAGGTGCAATGGCAACTGGTGGACACTACGTAGATCTTACCCAGTGGTGCAAGGATAATGGTGTACTTGATAGCTTTACGCCTGCATCAATGACCTATTACTCAGAATATCCTAAAGGCGGCGGCCAGTACTGGGGTGTCCCTGTTGAAGGTGACGCTCTCGGATGGGCCTATCGTAAAGATCTCTTTGAAGACCCGGAAAACATGGGGGCATTCAAGGCAAAATATGGTTATGACCTTGGTGTACCAAAAGACTGGAATGCATTACTGGACATAGCAGAATTCTTCCATGATCCTGATAATGATTTCTATGGAGTTGCTATTTATGGTGATAACGGCTATGACTCTATGGTAATGTTTGCAGAGCAAGTTATATGGGCATTTGGTGGCGATCTCGGTGATTATGCTACAAACCAGGTCGATGGAATACTTAACAGCCAGGCATCTGTTGATGGACTTGAATACTACAATAAACTATTCAAGTTTACCCCTCCAGCTTTCAACGATGCTTTCTATGTAAAAACCAATGATGCATTTGTTGCTGGTAAGGTTCCGATGGCTACCAACTATTTTGCATTCTTACCAGCTCTTGCCAACGAAGCAACCAATCCGTATGCAGCTGACACAGGTTACTTCGTTTGTCCTCCACAGGTTGGTGCAGATGGAGTGGAAAGACAATTTTCAGCTCTTGGAGGCCAGGCTGCTTCAGTAGTTACATATTCAAAGAAGCAGGATCTTGCATTTATGTGGCTTGAATGGTTCATTAAACCAGAGACCCAGCTTGAATGGGCTAAGCTTGGTGGTTACACATGTCATACTGCAACACTTCAAACAGAGGAATTCCTGAATGCTACTCCATATAACCCAGCATTTGCAAAAACGATGGAAATCTTCAAGGATTTCTGGGCAGTTCCGGAATATAGTGAATTGCTGACAACTATGAGTACCACTGTTGGTCCTTATGTTATAAGCAATAAGGGTACAGCTAAAGAAGCTCTGGATGCTTGTACGGCAGAATGGACAAGAATCTTTACAGATGCAGGTTATCTTCCGTAAAAATTGAGTAATAATTGTCGCCCTGGAAAATAACAGGGCGACAATTTATTGAAATCATGATTAAAAAGGGATAAAGATATGTTCAGAAGACGTAATGAGATTTCCAGTACTTCAATACAATACCGTGCATTAAGTGACCAGGCTTTGATAAGGGCTTTTGTACTTCCGACAATTGCTTTACTTGTATTTGTCAATATCTTCCCTTTGTTCTGGTCATTAGTTTTAAGTTTTACCAACTTTACCGCAAAATTTCCGTTAGTATGGGGTAAAAACCCAAAATTTATGGGGATAGAACAATATATAAGACTACTTTCAGACCCCGCAATATGGGAAAAATTCATAACCACGGCAAAATATGTAATGATGTCAGTCGGCGGGGAAATGCTGCTTGGGTTTGGCCTGGCTTTATTGCTTCAAATTAAATTCAAGGGCAGAGAGATAATAACAACGCTTCTGGTGCTTCCAATGACGATGTCTCCTGTTATCGTTGGCTTGATGTGGAAACTTTTTTATGATCCCAACTGGGGAATGTTCAATTACCTTTTAGGTTTTGGAAAGATAGATTGGGCTACAGATTTAAAATATAATCTTTATGCATCTGTAATTGCAGATGTATGGATGTGGACACCTTTTGTTTTTCTGCTTGCACTTGCAGGTCTTAGCGCGATACCTCAATATTTATACGAAGCAGCAGAAGTTGACAGGGCGTCATGGTGGTTTAAATTCACAAAAATTACTCTTCCAATGGTTTGGCCTTTGCTTCTGGTTGCTTTAATTTTCAGGACTATGGAAGCATTTAAAGTTTTCGATATTACAATGGGTATTTCAGGAAGAGGCGCTACGGCACCTCAATTGTTATCCATTCATTTGTATGATACAGCATTTGTAAATTGGAAAACCGGTGTTGGCTCTGCATTGGGTTATATTGTGCTTATAATGATAATTGCGATTACAAGTATTTTTATTAAATATTTAAATAAAGCAAAACAATAACTTTATTCGAAAGGAACATTTATGGCTATAAATAGAAGGAAAGTAAATGCAGGTAAGGTTTTGCTTATAATACTAATTTGTGTCATAACTTTTGTTTATCTTGTGCCGATTCTTTTTGTAATAGATACCTCTTTTAAGCCATGGAACATGATAAAGGATTGGCCCCCAAAGATATTCTTTAAACCTTCAATAGCTCCTTATATCAGAATTTTTACTGCCAGGACAGTGTATTCTCCAAATACCAAACTGACACAGGAGCAGATAGATCAAATGACATGGTACGAGAGAATAGTTTATAAGGAAAGCAATGAGGAAATTATAAGAGTAGGTGATTTCTCTTCCCGCTATGTCAACAGCTTGATTGTTACAATAGCAAGTACGGCGCTGACAATTTTAATGGCTACCTTTGCAGCTTATGCATTTTCCCGGTTCAAGATAAAAGGAAAAAACGACCTTATGTTTTTTATCTTAAGTACAAGGATGCTGCCGGCAGTTGTGGTGCTTATTCCGGTTTTTTTAATGTTCAGGAAACTGGGACTTGGCGATTCGCATCTGGGGCTCATAATTCTGTACACAGCTTTTAACCTTTCGTTTGCTGTATGGGTTTTAAAAGGGTTCATTGATGAAATACCTATTGAATATGAAGAAGCTGCACTGGTTGATGGATATACAAGATTTCAGACATTCTGGAAAATAATTGTTCCACAGGCAAGGACCGGAATAGCTGCTACAGCAGTATTTTGTTTC
The DNA here is from genome assembly GCA_964518375.1 of uncultured Actinomycetota bacterium. Taxonomy (GTDB): domain Bacteria; phylum Actinomycetota; class Humimicrobiia; order Humimicrobiales; family Humimicrobiaceae; genus JAHILC01. The sequence goes on along the minus strand of CAZFFH010000021.1, from coordinate 7,038 downwards.
ATTTTCTCATGGAATGAATTTGGATTTGCATTTATTATGACCAAGAGCACGGCTCAAACTGTTCCAACCTGGCTTCCTTACCAGATGGGTGTATTAGGTTATGACTGGGGAGCTGCTGCTGCAGGTACATTTTTGTTTATTATTCCGGCTCTGATATTTACCATAATACTGCGAAAAAATCTTGTTCGTGGTATTACATTTGGCGCTATAAGAAAGTAGGGAGAAGTATGAGGTGGTTATCTTTAATAGTCGCATTGGCATTTTGTTTGATTTTAGGTCTTGTAATGTGGAGGTTAAAGAGGTTTAACAAGGCAAGCCTTGAACCAATATTTATGTGGATAATATTCTTTGGAATTATTGCTCTTTGCCAGCCTTTATGGCAGCCTCTTTACCAATACGGATTTCCAATCCTTCTAACCGGTACTGCAGGCTATATATTTGTTACACATTTAAGGTAATTTTTGTAAACTTTTTAATTTTTTTATTTTACACAAGGGGGAAAAATGAAATTAGGTGTAATGGGAAATGTATTTATGGAAAAATCCTGGGAAGATGCCTGCAGCGCTGCAAAAGATGCAGGACTTGCTGCTATAGAACCCGGTACAGGCGGGTTTGTTGGCAAGGCTCATTGCAATCCGCAGGAACTGTTAAAAGATAAAGAAGCTGTCAATAAGTTTGTGGGAGCCGCTAAAAAGAATGGGCTTGAGATTTCAGGTTTTTCCTGCCATGGCAATATGCTGCACCCTGATAAAGAAGTTTCTGATCAGCATATTGCTGATTTTGAAGATACGCTGGAACTTGCATCAAAGGTTGGTGTAAAAGTCATAAATGGTTTTGCAGGATGCCCCGGGGCAAGTGAAAATTCCAAAGATCCTAACTGGATAACATGCCCGTGGCCCCCATATTTTGGTGATGCAGTTCAGTGGCAGTGGGAAAAGAAAGTAATACCATTCTGGAAGGGAATGGCTAAAAAATTAAAAAAAGCAGGCGTAAAGGTTGCACTTGAAATGCATCCTGGTGATGTGGTCTATAACACTGAAGCTCTTTTAATGCTGAGAGAAGCTGCCGGCGAAGAAATTTGCTGCAATTTTGATCCAAGCCACCTTTTCTGGCAAGGAATGGACCCCATTGTTTGCATAAAGAGGCTGGGCAGCGCTATTGTTCATGTTCATGCTAAAGACAGCAAAGTTGACCGGTCCGTAGTTGAATTCAGGGGAGTAAATGACTGGAAGCATTACGGCGAGATAGCCAAGCGTGCGTGGTCGTTCAGGACCGTTGGTTACGGCCATGGTGCTGAGTTCTGGAATGAGTTTGTATCAACCTTAAGACTTGTTGGATACGATGGAGTTATAAGCATCGAACACGAAGACCCTTTAATGTCTGCAAACGAAGGGCTCACAAAGGCAATAAGCTTCTTAAAAAGTGTTCTCCTTTATGAATCGGTAGGTGAAATGTGGTGGGCATAAGCCTTAAATCTTAAATATTGCACTATAGCTAATTCTAATTTAATAATTTTAAATAAATGAGGTGAATTATGGCAGAAGAAAAAAAGGTGGGGTTTGTTGCCATGACTTCAAGCAAGAAGGCAATTGGTAAGATTCCAGAATTGGGCATAGGAATGATTGGGCACGCTTTTATGGGTAAAGCGCATTCAAATGGTTGGAAGCAAATGCCATATATCTTCTGGCCCCCGGCTGCAATTCCAAAACTTGTTAAAATATGTGGAATTCCGGAAGATGAAGTGGCGGAAGCAGCAAGAAGGTTTGGTTATATGGAATATACCACTAACTGGAAAGAAATAATTAATGATGACAGAATCCAGGTGGTTGATAGCGGAACCCCGAACAGTCTTCATGCACAACCTTCAATTGAGGCAGCAAAAGCAGGAAAAAATGTTATTTGCGAAAAACCATTGGCAAGAAATGCTGCTGAAGCTAAAGAAATGAGAGATGCCGTAAAAAAATATAAGGTAAAAAATATCTGCAACTATAATTATCGTATGATTCCGGCAATTGTCCTGGCAAAAAATTTAATTAAAGACGGAAAGCTTGGAAAAATATTTCATTTTAGGGCAAGATACCTGCAGGAATGGATAATGGACCCGGGTTTTCCAATGGTCTGGAGATTGAAAAAAGCTCAGTGTGGCAGTGGTGCAGTAGGAGATTTGGGAGCTCATGTTATTGACCTTGGAAGATTTTTATGTGGTGAGTTTAAGTCTGTAATGGCAGTAACACGAACATTCATCAAGGAACGATATGATGAAGGAACAAAGAAAAAAGAAAAAGTAGATGTTGATGATGCTGTAGCGTCTGTTGTTGAATTCGAAAATGGAGCAATTGGGACTATCGAAGCTTCACGATTTGCTTCAGGCAGGAAGAATTCCAATGTTATCGAAATTAATGGTGAAAAAGGCAGTATCTGGTGGGACCTTGAAAATATGAACAATCTGCATGTTTACTGGAAAGAAGAAGAGCCGGCAGATACAAGAGGGTTTCATTGCATAAATGTTACTGAATCTTATCATCCTTATTACGAATATTGGTGGCCGCATGGTCACATTATCGGTTGGGAAAATACTTTCGTTCATACGGCATATAACATGGTAAATGCAATAATGGAAAATAAGTCACTCGAACCATATGTTGCTACTTTTGAGGATGGATATAGAAATGCTGTTATATGTGATGCAATGTTAAAGTCTGCCGAGAATGGCAAAAAAGAATTGTGTATATTCGAATAATACTTTAGTTTTTTAAACAATTATTTAAAATTTGACATTTTATAAAAAGATTATCCTATTATACGTGGAGGAAATAAATGAAATTTGGAATTAATACATTGTTATATGCAGGAACTTTTACGGATGATCACGTAAAAGATCTGTTCGGGAAATTTAAAGAGACGGGCTTTGACGGTGTGGAAATTGCTCTTGAGAAAAAAGGCGATATTGATTACAAGAAAACCTTAAAAGCCTACAAGGATAATAGCCTGGTCTGCTCTTCTATTTGTGGAATGTTTGGTGAAGACAGGGATATCAGGGGCCCAAATAAGGAATATATTAAGGGGGGACTTTCTTATATAAAAGATTGCCTGGAGGCTTGCGTAGAGCTTGAATGCAATCTTTTTACCGGTCCGGTTTATTCTGCCGTGGGCCGTGCCGGCATGGTTGGCCCTGATGAAAAAAAGATTCAATGGGATACAGCCGTTGAAAATTTAGGTACAGTTTGCAAGTGGGCCGAAAAATATGGAATTTACGTGGCAATCGAACCATTAAACAGGTTTGAAACGGATTTCATAAATATCTGCAGCGACGCAGTCAGGATGGTAAAAGATGTTGGCAGTAAAATGCTAAAAATTCATCTTGATACATTTCATATGGGTATTGAAGAGAAAAGCTCTTCAATGGCAGTTTTAGATGCAGGATATGATTTACTTTATATGCTTCATGCAAGTGAAAATGACAGGGGTGCAGCAGGTACCGGCCAAGTTCACTGGAAACCAGTGGCTGATGCATTAAGAAGAATCAATTATGACAAATGGGTAGTTATAGAATCTTTTACTCCGGAAAATAAGGTTATAGCAAAAGCGGCATCAATCTGGAGGCAAACTGAAAAAAGCAATTCTATTCTTGCTGAAAAAAGCCTGAGGTTCCTGAAAGGGCTCCTAAGTTAATTTAATTAAGGTTAAAAAACCCTTAATGTTGATTATATGTATAAAAAATAGATTGGAGATTTAGTAGATGGCAGAAATAGTTTTAGAAAAGATTGTGAAAAGATTCGGTAGTTTAGTTGCTGTTGATGATTTAAACCTGGATATTAAAAACAAAGAATTTGTTGTTTTACTGGGTCCCTCAGGCTGCGGCAAGACTACTACCTTGAGAATGATTTCTGGCCTGGAACTTCCTGATGAGGGTAAAATCTTACTGGATGGGGAAGACGTTACTTTCAAAAGAGCTTCCCAAAGAGACATTGCATTTGTATTCCAGCTTTATGCCCTTTATCCTCTTATGACAGTATATGGTAATATGTCTTTCCCACTTCGAACTCAAGGTTATAGCAAAGCGAAAATAAATGAAGAAATAAATAGGGCAGCCGAAATTTTAAAAATTAAGCATATCTTAAACAAAAAACCAAAGGATCTTGCAGGTGGAGACATGCAAAGGGTTGCTTTAGGAAGAGCTTTGGTTAGAAGACCAAAAGTATTCCTGTTGGATGAGCCTATTGGTACCTTGGACGCAAAATTCAGGGAAGAAATGCGCACAGAATTAAAAAAACTTCATGTTGATGTCGGCGCCACTACTGTTTATGTTACCCACGACCAGGTTGAAGCGATGTCGATGGGTGACAAAGTTGTTATTATGAATAAAGGACTGCTGCATCAAGTGGGTACACCACAGGAAATTTACAATGATCCAAAAAATTTATTTGTTGCAAAATTTATTGGAAGCCCTGGAATGAATTTCATAAATTGCATTCCTGTAAAAAATGAAAGTGGAAAAGTTCATTTGAAAATTACTGCCGTAAGTGAAAATATTTCAATTCCTGGAAACCTGCAAGCATTGATACTTGATAAAAATATGGTAGAAAAGGAATTAATTTTAGGTGTAAGGCCCGAAGATATCATCCTTGAATTTATAGACAAGGAAGATTACGTAAAGTCTGAAGTTTTTGTTATAGAAACTTTGGGTTCTTATAACATTATAGATATCAAGATGGGTAATGAAACGGTAAAAGCGAGGACGCTGCCGGTCGTGGTACCGGATATCGGAACTACAGTATTTATTGGTTTTGATATGCAAAGGATTAAACTTTTTGATAAATTAACTGAAAATTCGATAATGTAATATTAAAGTTAGGAGTTATATGGCAGCGGTTAAATTAATTTCATTAAAAAAGACTTTTGGAAATATTACAGCGTTAAATGAAATGAACCTGGATATAAAAGATAAGGAATTCTTTGTTCTCCTGGGCCCTACCGGTGCAGGTAAAACTACAACATTGAGATTGGTGGCCGGGCTTGAAAAGCCTGATAAGGGTGAAATTTATCTTGAGAATGTGATTGTAAATAAATTTAGTCCTGCAATCAGGGATGTTGCCTTTGTATTCCAATATTACACTCTTTATCCCCATTATACTGTCAGGCAGAACCTGGAGTTTCCCTTGCGGTCCAATTTAAGGAAAACCCCAAAAGATGAGATTAACAGGATAATTGATGAAATTTCACAAATATTACACATAGAACATCTGATGGATAGACAAACTATAAACCTTAGTGGAGGTGAAATGCAGCGTGTTGCTATTGGAAGAGCTATAGTCAGGAGACCTAAGGTATTTTTAATGGATGAACCACTTTCAAACCTTGATGCAAAACTCAGGGAAGAAATGAGGGCTGAACTTGCAAGGCTGCATCATGATCTTGGTTCGACATTCTTTTATGTTACCCATGATCAGGCTGAAGCAATGACAATGGGTGACAGGATAGGAGTTTTAAATGAAGGCAATATGCTGCAAACGGGAACACCTGATGTGATTTATAACAAGCCAAAAAATGTATTTGTTGCAAAGTTCGTGGGCAGCCCGGTAATCAATCTTCTTGACAGTGAAATTGTTGGAGAAAAACTTATAATTGGCAGGCGCGACAGGACAATGGAATGTACCCTGACAGATTTACAATGTAAAATTGTAGGCACCGCAAAGAGTAAAAATGTTATTCTTGGAATACGGCCTGAAGATATTTTAGTTACAAGAGAAAAGAAAGAAATAAATTCATTTGAATGTTCCGTATACTTCAAACAAAGCATGGGTGTTGAAGACATTTTAAACCTGAAAGTCACCGATGAGCTTATTTTTAGAGCTATTGCACCACCAAAACTTATGATTGGGGTTGGTGAAACATTGTATGCAAATTTCCAGATGGACAGGTCTCATATATTTGATTTTGAATCAGGTGAAAGGTTAGTGCTAAATAATTAAAGATCCGGAGGAAAAAATGACTGATGCTAGAGCTACAGTTGAAAAGGCACTTGAAAAGGGAGCCGGTGTTCTTAATTTAAAACCGGCATGGGTGGCCAGAGATTTTCTTCCACCAGGGAAAAGGCTTGGCCTCAAAGAAAAAGAGTATAATGTTGGCAAGAGAGGATATATCTGTGAAAGATGGCTGGCATCTGTAACTAATGCAGATAATGCAGTGGGGCCGGAAGATGAAGGCCTGAGCTATTTGAATACTGATTCTAAGGAGGAAATAACTTTAAAGGAAGCTGTTGAAAAAGCAGGCGACCTTATAATGGGAACCCAATATGCAAAAACACATTCAGGGCTTGGAAGGCTTGCAAAAATTTATGATTTTGGAGCCAGGATTCCTTACCACATACATCAGATGGAGAAGGATGCAAAACTGGTTGGAGCAAACCCTAAAGATGAAGCATACTATTTTCCTGAAGATGTAGACACGGGCCCGCATCCTGAAACTTTTTTCGGGGTTCACCCTTATATTGTTGACGAAAAGAAATATGATATTCTCCTCCCTTATCTTGTTGAATGGAAAGATGACCTGATTTTGCAGCATGCAAGAGCCTACCTTAATGTACCGGGTGAAGGTTTCTTCCTTCCTTCAGGAGTGCTTCACGCACCGGGAACTGCTCTTACTATAGAACTGCAGGAAGATTCTGATGTTTTTTCAATGCTTCAGGCATTAAATGCAGGAAAAATAATTTCAAAAGAGCTGCTTTTTAAAGATGTATGCAAAAAAGACAGGGAAGCCAAAGGTGAAAAGGCAATCCTTGACCAACTTGACTGGCCCGTAAACGGTGATCCTTATTTTTATGAAAACCACCATCTTCCTAATATCCGGGTAGAAGAATCCAAGCAGGCTGGTGGAGAAGAGCACTGGGTTTATTATAATACAACTAAATTCTCAGGGAAAAGGCTTGTAGTAAAACCGGGCGCCAGCTTTACTTTTACCGAGAAAGGTGTTTTTAATATCCTGGTTTGGAGAGGCAAAGGAACTTTTGACGGACATAAAATAGAAGGGCAGAACTTT
>CAZFFH010000020.1:12003-16358 GCA_964518375.1 uncultured Actinomycetota bacterium | reverse complement strand
TGGCTGGGGAGAGAGGATTCGAACCGATAGCGTAGAAGTTGTAATGCAAAATATCAACTCACCAACAGGTTGAAAAATCTTCTCAATGAATTTAGACAAGCAGAGGTAAATTTTTAGTTGTTATAAACCGAAATTAGTTAATACATCATTTAGAAGGCTGTTCTGGATGCTTTCCATTTTAATTCCATCTTCTTTAGATTCGTGGTCATAATCAAATATATGGAGTAAACCATGGATTATAAGCAATGAAATTTCCTTATTAAAATTCCAACCTGGTTTTGAAACTATTTTACCGGGCCGTATATTATCGCTTGCAACTTCCGGTGAGATTATAATTTCACCCGCAGTTTTAAACCCCTTTTGCATATTGAATTCTGTGCAATCGTCCCGATATGAAAAAGACAGGACATCAGTAGGATTATCCTTTTTCCTGAATTTTTTATTCAACTGGCTTATTTCATCTTTTTGGATAAAAACAATATTAAGTTCCGTGTTCTTGTTGTTATCAAATTTATCAGAAACATAGCCTGATACTTTCTTGAATAAAGCCAGGTCCAAGCCTATTTTGTTTTGCCTGTTAATTAAAATAACTCGCATTTAGTAAACTTACCTGTCCACCGGTTTTCTTTCTTTACCAATCATAGCTTGAAGCTATTTTCATTACCAATTCTAGCTTCCAGCTATTTTCAGTTCAGTCCCGGGGTATGAAAGCCTTGAATGATATATTGAAATCAGGCCGTCAATCAAGCTCTGCCTTATTGTGCTAATTTCTTTAAGCGTGATCTCTGCCTCGCTAAGTTGCCCGTCCTTGATTTTGCTGTCAATAATGTAATTAACCATCTGCTCTATTTTTTTTGGAGTTATTTCTTCGACAGACCTTACGGCAGCTTCCACTGAATCGGCCAGCATCAGGATTACAGCTTCTTTTGTCTGGGGTTTGCGTGTCTGGTACCTGAAATGGCTTTTTAAAAGTTCGGAATTTCCATTTGTAGTCTTTATGGTTTCCTTATCTTTCTGCTTCTCATAAAAATATGTCATCAGCGATGTACCGTGATGTTGTGAGATAATCTGGATAACTTTTCTTGGAATCTTGTTTTTAATTGCATCTTCAATTCCATCTCTTATGTGGTTTGCAATTATATTTTTACTCATTGAGGGGTTAAGTTTGTCATGGACATTTTCCATATTTGACTGGTTTTCATAAAAATACTCAGGCCTTCTTAGTTTTCCAAGATCATGGTAAAGCGCAGCCACTTTAACAATAAGTGAATCAGCGCCAATTGATTTTGCTGCATTTTCAGCCAGATGTCCCACCAGCAAGCTGTGGTTATATGTTCCTGGCGCCTTAATGAGCATTTCCTTCAATATTGGCTGGTCTGTGTGTGAAAGTTCAAGTAACCCCATAGCGGTCACTATTTTAAACGAAGACTCAATAAAAGGAAGCAGGCCGATGGTAAGAATTGCGCAGATTATACCATTTAAAACTCCGAGCAATGTGTACAATGCTATGGACGTAGGCTGCCCGTTAAATAGATTAATTGTAAAAAATAAAAATGCCAGTATAAGCGAGCTTATAAAGCCACTTCGCATTACTTCTGATCTCTGGGAAATATTGGAAACAAGATAAGTTGAAAAAATTCCACCCACAAGATAAGCAAACGTAATACTGAAATCAAGGTTAGTTGTTATGCCCGCAAAAACTGAAAGGCAAATTGTCATTATTATTCCCATGTTTGTATCAAAAATTATCGTGCAAAGCATTGATACGGCAATAATTGGGAATAAATAATTCCATAAATTGAGATTGATAATTGATAGAGTTGTTAAAAGTTTAATAATTGCCGTGAATATGACAATAAGTATTGAAATAATCAGAATTTTCCTGACATTATTGTAGACCTGGCTGTTGAATTTGAATATATAGAAACCAAGCATAAAAACCACAATAAAAGATATGAGAAAAATATAAAGATATCTTACCCAATTAATTTCACGCTCAAGCAACCCCAATTTTCGAAGTATGGCGATATTATCATTATTTACAATCTCACCTTCCGTAACAATTGTCTGGCCTTCAACAATATTTACCATATGCAATGGCGTGCTTACTCGAGCCTGTTCTTTTGCCTGCTCAGTGGCAATAGGATCAAAAACAGCAGTAGCCTTGATATTGTTTTGAAGAATTGAAATGACGACAGGATAATATTTATAATTTAAATTATCATCCTGCTCTATAAGTTTTGGAACCTCATTCTTTATAAAATCAACTTCTGTCGGTTTGATTTTATCCTTCATTATATCCTTGGCAAGAATCTGGGTTTCCTCCATAAGTGATTTTATTTCTTCTATTGAAAGGTTTAATGCAGCAGTTATTGTAGTTTCAGGATATTCATTTCCAAAAAGGTTCGTAAGGTATGAAGCTTTTTCTTCGATTGGCTTATCGTCTTTTTTACTGACTATCTGGGTTAATAGATAAAAATATTTTATTTGATATAGGGCGCCTTCCTGCCCGTTTAAGATACTTGGATCGTAAACATACACATCTTCCATCTGAGCTTCGTTTTTACTTCTATCCTCTGCAGTTTTTACGAAATCTTCAAACTGAATGTCTTTATTTGCCTTAATGCTTCTGGGGCTTGGCTTTCCAAGTTCAATTCCTATATTTGGTGTATAGTTGTATGAGAGCATTGCAGCTACTGCCACAACACTGAACGCAAATATATAGATTCGCTGCGCAATCTTGCTTTTAAAAGAGAAATACTTCCTGAAAAAACCTTGCGGATTTTTTGAAGGCATACCTTCGTCTGTCTTTATAATCTCTTCTGTTCTATTTTTTAAGCTTTTATTCCTTGCTGCCATTTTTTTTAGTTACCGTTTTTTAAATTTTCACTGACCAGGATTTCTTCATATATTTTATAAGCATCTACTATTTTCTGTACAAGCAAATGTCTTACAACGTCCTTAGACGTCAGATAAACAAATTCTATACCACTAATCTTATCCAGGATATCTCTTACCTGTATCAAACCGGACTTCTTTTCCAGAGGCAAATCTATCTGGGTTATATCTCCTGTTACTACGATTTTAGACCCAAATCCAAGCCGGGTTAAAAACATTTTCATTTGCTCGGGCGAAGCATTTTGCGCCTCATCAAGAATTATAAAAGAATCATTAAGGGTCCTGCCCCGCATATATGCGAGTGGTACAACTTCAATGATCCCCATATCCATATAGTTCTGGAAAGTCTCAATATCCAACATCTCGTAAAGCGCATCATATAGAGGCCTTAAATAAGGATTAATCTTGTCGTAGATATCACCGGGTAAAAACCCAAGCTTTTCTCCTGCCTCAACTACAGGCTTGACCAGAATAATCCTGCCAATCTCGTTTCGTATGAGAGACCCGGCAGCCATTGCAAGCGCAAGGTATGTTTTGCCGGTTCCTGCCGGTCCAATACTAAAAACAATAGTATTGTTCCTGATGGCCTCCATATATTTTTTTTGCCCCTCTGTACGAGCCTTAATTTTTTTACCGCCATTTACTATTATAAAATCTTCAAAAATCTCATGTGGCTTCAGCGTAGATTTATCTTCCATAATTTTAATAGAATCACCAACCCTCTGCGGATCAATCTTTTGGCCTATGTTGATTTGTAATGTGAGTTCGTTCAGTAATTTTACAACTTTTTGCACATTTATATTTTTACCCACTATTTCAATATCATTTCCAAGCACAAATATATCAACGTTATACTCTTGTTCTATAATCTTGATTAGTTTGTCCCTATCGCCGAGCAACTCTGCAATAGAATGATTTTTGGTAAAATCAAGAGTGATTTTTTGTTTGGTCTGATACAAAAATTCCTCCTTTGGAATGCTTTGCCGGGAAGTAGTTTTTAACCAGGTGGCCAGTTAAAACTTCTTTGCCCGAGTATATGGAAGTGAAGATGGTCGACGCTCTGGCCCGCTGAAGCTCCCGTATTTGTAACAACTCTAAAACCATCCCTATCAAGTCCCATTTCTTTTGCAATTTTTGCAATGGTCCTTAATATCTCATTCGCCTGTTTGTCACTTAACTCTTCTATTTCCATAATAGAACTTACATGCTTTTTAGGTATGACAAGTAAGTGCACGGGGGCTTTTGGATATAAATCCTTAAACACAAGAACGTCATCATTTTCATATACTATTTCACTGTTTATTTGCTTATTTACAATTTTACAAAATAAACAATTTTCCATATTTCTCCCGGTAAAATATTTAATATTGATTTATAAAATGAATAAAAAATTCTTATTAAAACATAGAACTAATAGATTATACTCTCTTGGGAAATTAATACAATATCTGCTTCGC
>CAZFFH010000020.1:7568-11903 GCA_964518375.1 uncultured Actinomycetota bacterium | reverse complement strand
TGCTTATGGCTCATGCCTGTGGCTCGCCTGTCAGGCCGCCCCGATACAATTCTTTTGCCTTGATTTTTAAAAGTTTTCCTCTTACCGTTTCGAATACACGATTCTGTAACTGATCTGGTTTTATCTTAAAATAGACTTTTATATAATTACCGGAGGTACCGCTACATGAGCCACTTTCCGGATCTATTTCCTCACACAAGACTTCCAGCTCATTATTGAGATTCGATTTTATATATTCATCCCTGAGCTCCTCCCCAAGTTTTCTTGCAATATGGCTGCGATTTGATTTGACAATCTCGCTGATCTGGCCTTCCATCAATGCCGCCGTCGTGTTTGTTCTTGCTGAATATTTGAATACATGCATCTTTGAAAAATTGACTTCTTTGGCAGCCTTTAAAGTTTCAATAAAATCAGCCTCGCTCTCCCCGGGAAATCCAACGATGATATCCGTAGTAATGGCAATACCTTCAAGCTTTTTTTCAATGCTTTTTATGGCGTCAAGAAAATATTGCCTGGTGTAATGCCTGTTCATTAACTTTAAAATTTTAGTGCTTCCGCTCTGAAGAGGTACATGAAAATGCGGTGCAACCCTGCCGTTGCTTTGTTTAACAATCTCAAGTAACTCCCGGTTAATTTCATTTACCTCTATAGAACTTAGCCTTATCCTTTTTACTGTCGTACAGCCAAGTATTGTTTTAAGCAAACTTGCCAGGCTGCAATTTTGACCAAAATCAACGCCATATTTTCCTATATGAATTCCCGTAAGGACTATTTCCTCAAACCCATTATTGACCAGTTTTTTGATTTTATCTATTACTAAATCAGGTTGGATACTTTTATAACGGCCCCTTACCAAAGGGACAATACAATAGCTGCATCTCTGCTCACACCCATCCTGTATTTTAACAAGTGCCCTGCTGTGAATATTTTGATAAGGCAAGGCTGGTGCCGGGCTGGGAAAAATTTCACTAAATGCACCCGTCTCGCCTGCCTTGTCTGATTTGTCTGATTTGTCCATCTTGCCTGCCTTGTCTGTAAAATTTATATTATAAATCTTATAAACAAGCTCGGGTATGTTATATTTATCTTCATTCCGGATAATAAAATCTATCTTATTTTCGGCCAGGAATTTTTCATTAAAAACAACAAAGCACCCCGTGACAATTATTTTCCCTCCAGGGTTTGACTGCTTTATTCGCCTGATCAGCTGCCTTGCTTTGCTATCGGTTGCAGAAGTAACAGTACAGGTGTTTATTATGGAAAAATCAGGTTTTTCCATTAGTGGAACTATTCGAAAGCCACGGCTAATCAGATCACCGGCTATACAATCTGACTCACTCTGGTTTGTTTTACATCCCAGCGTATATATTGAAAACTTTAAATTATTCATTTCTCTTAATCAGGTAGTCAAGGATGGAAAGGAAATAAATAGAGGCGGTTTCAGCTTTTAAAATGTTACTGCCGAAATTTATCAGAATTGAACCTTTTTTCGCAAGCATTTCGATTTCCTTTTCATCAAATCCACCTTCCGGCCCAATTAAATAGGCAATCCTGCCTTTGTTTTTTTTATTGGTAAAAACATATTTCTCAATTGCATTGAAATTGTCTTTATTTTCAATGCTCGGGCTTTCATACGGTATAAAAAAAGTTTCATATGCCGAAGGGTCTATCTCGGTAATGTTTACAAGTGGCAGAACTTTGCAGATGAAATCACTTTTGCATTGCTTTGAAGCCTGCTCAGCAATTAGCTGCCACCTGAAAACCTTGTTTTTGATTTTTTCTTTATCCAGGATCACTCTTTCACTGAAAACAGGAATTATACTTTCAATCCCAATTTCTGCTGTTTTTTGAATTGCAAGCTCCATCGCTTCCCGTTTTAAAATGCACTGGAAAAGTACGATCCCGGGTTTACTCCTGGAAATTTCAATTTTTTTGTTTATTTTAAGCCCGACTTCAGATTTTCCAATGCCGGTTACTTCAGCCATGTATCTATAGCGGTTGTTATCAGAAATCTCGACATAATCACCGGCCCTTACTCTCAAAACATTCACAAGGTGATTAAAGTCATTTCCGGTTATTACAATACTATTTTCTTTTATGTTATCACTGCCGGTAAAAAAATATGGATAGGTCATTTCTTAAAAGCATTTTTTATGTTTGAAAAAAATCCCGTATTTCCATCACCAACAATTTCTTCCCTGCCGTCAGCATATATTTTTAGCAGTTTTATTTCCTCATGTGAAAGATTCGTTGGTATTTTTACATTAACGTTAATAATAAAATCACCTCTTCTATAGCCATTCAACGCAACAAAACCGCGTGATTTGAAGGTAATCCTTGTGTTTGGCTGGGTCCCGGGTTTGATGCTAATTTCTTCCCTGCCATCAAGAGTATCAACTTCAAACTTACAACCCAGCGCCGCCTGGGCAAATGATATATTTACGTTAAATAAGACATTATCCTCATCTCTTTTAAAGCTTGGATGGGGTTTTACCCTTATTGTCACTATGAGGTCCCCATGTACGGAATAGGAACCTCTTGAATTTCCCTTGCCTGGAACTTTCAACCTGTCTCCATTATGGATACCGGCCGGGATATCTATTTTAATTCTTTTCTTATCCCTGAAATAGCCTCTTCCGCTGCATTTCTTGCATGGATCTTTTATTATGCTTCCTGTCCCATTACAGGAATCACAGGTTACTGTGGTAATTATACTTCCGATAAAAGTATCACGCCTGACTCTAACCTGGCCGCTGCCATGACAAACGCTGCAGGTCACTATCCCGCCTTCACTTTTGCTCCCCTTGCCGTTGCACTCATCGCATATGGAATCAACCGGATATTCCAGCTCTTTTTTTATCCCAAAAGCAGATTCCTTGAACTCAATATCAGTTTCTGCTGTAATATCTGAACCCCTGCTCTGTCTTCTGCCCCTTGTCCTGGTTGAAAAGCCACCCTCGGAACCTCCGCCGAAAAACATGTTAAAAATATCACCGAAACCGAACTCCGAAAAAACACTGTTAAAATTTATATCTTCAAACAAATTCCTGTTAAAGCCATACTGGTCATACTGCCTTCTTTTTTCTTCATTGCTCAGTACAGCATAAGCCTCGGATATTTCCTTGAATTTTTCTTCAGCTTCCGGGTGTCCGTTGTTCACATCCGGATGGTACTGTCTTGCAAGTTTTCTGTATGACTGTTTTATGTCTGTCATAGTGCAATCTTTTGAAACTGAAAGAACTTCATAATAATCTCTTTTTTGCGAAGCCAAAATAAATCACCTCAAAAAATCTTTTTTAAGTTTTCAATAAAAATATTAAGAACATTAATAACTTTGTAATAGTCCATTCTCTTAGGTCCCAGGACACCAATCGTCCCGGTTGAGTGGCCATAAATCTTATATCTTGATGCAACCAGGCTCAGGTCATCCGGACCATCTTCAAAAATTTCAGAACCTATTTTAACTATAAATTCATCATCTATAGAAAGATTTAACAACAGCTTCATAAGCAGATATTCATTTTCAATAACGCTCAGTATCCTTTGAATTTTCTTCAGATCGATAAATTCAGGCTGATTTAAAACTGAAGCAGCGCCATGAACAAATATCCTGTTGTAGAGTATATTCTCCTGGGCACAACTTTCAATAACCTCAATAATTTTCTTTATAAGCGGCCTCAGGTATGCATAGCTTTCAGAAATGTTCATTTCCTTAAAATCAATACTTGCAATATTCTTATCTCTAAAATGCGAGTTTAAAATATTGGAAACACTTTGCAAATCGAGGCTGTTGTATACACCTTCAATAGTAAAACTTCCTTTAAAAACCCTGCCTGTATCAGTAATTAAAACAAGAAGAAAATTATCGTCATAAAATTTCAATACTTCTATGTGCTTGAACTTGCTCTGATAAATTGCGGGAGCTACTATCATTGCCAGGTAGTTAGTTATTTTTGCAAGCTGCTGGGAGGATAGCTGCAATATGGTCTCAAGCTCCATATCTTTTTCAACCTTGATGTCAATAGAGGGAACATTATCAGGGCAATGAATATCTATCTTATTACTGTCCTTGATGAAGTTATCAACAAAGAACCTGTAGCCTTTGTCTGAAGGAATTCTTCCTGCAGATACATGGGGATGCATCAGGTATCCCATTTCTTCCAGCTCAGCCATTTCTTTTCTTATTGTTGCAGAGCTCAAATCAAGATCACAATATTCAACAATTGCCTGGGAAGATACGGGTTCAGCTTTTTTTATGAACCTGCCGATTACTTCTTTTAATATTTCTGTTTTTCTATCATTTAATTTCATAACAAATCTTAAGCTTTAAAGTTT
>CAZFFH010000020.1:3811-7468 GCA_964518375.1 uncultured Actinomycetota bacterium | reverse complement strand
AAAAGGTTTTTCGTTTAAAGCCAGACTATATTATAAAGAAAATTCTTTGAAAATTAAACAATAATTGAAGTCAGGGGAGCCAAAAGGCTGAGAGGGCAACTTACACTGCCGACCCATTTAACCTGATCTAGATAATACTAGCGTAGGGATAATAATTAATATAATAAGCTATTATTAACTACTAATCTTTATGTGCGTATTTGTATGCCAGGTTGGTAGTTTTTGTTTTATGCAAAAGAAGGTTTTTTATTAACTAAATTTTGACTGATGACGAAAGGTCCATTATGCAAACAAAATTTGAAAAAGTTATCGTTGTAACAAATGGTATCATTGGAGATTACAGCCTGATATATAAAAGGCTGACCCGGGATTATAAATTTGATATAAATGCCGGTACGCTGATAATTGCAGCTGACGGTGGCGCTAAAAACTGCCTCAATATGAGACTGGCGCCTGACATTGTTATAGGAGACATGGACAGCATTACTATTAAAGTAATCGAAAGCATCACGTCCGGCAAAAAACCGATAAAATTCATTAATTCAATACCCGAAAAAGATGAAAGTGACACCCAGCTTGCAGTCGCCTACGCGGTAGGATTAGGAGCAAAAAGAATCTTGATTGTCGGGGCAGCCGGAGACAGGATCGATCACACTCTCGCAAACCTTTTCTTGCTTGCTTCCCCTTCTGCAGAAAACAAAGATATAAGAATCCTGACAGAAAATAGTGAAATTTTTGTTACAAGAAAATCCTGTCAGATTGCCGGAACAGCCGGGAAAATGGTGTCGTTATTTTCACTTAGCCCTTATACAAATTTCATAAAAACAAGCGGGTTGAAATACAAGCTTAAAAATGAAAAGTTGCTTTTTAGTCCTGTCAGGGGTTTGAGTAACTCATTTATCGGCAGTAAAGCCACAATTGAAATCAGTGAAGGAACATTGCTTATAATAAAAGAGTTGTAGGAATTTATAAGAATCTGGTGATTTATATGAAAAAATTTAAAAATATTACTAATATAATTTATCCGGCAATATTTTTCATTGTATTACTGCTGGTTTGGGAGGGCTTGTCCAGATTTGGAGCGGTACCTGCTTTCATTTTACCATCCCCCACCATGATAATTTACAGTTTATTTGTTAATTTTCCTTCAATGGGAATTCACATATTAATCACTTTATACGAAACAGTTTTAGGTTTTGCAATTGCAATAGTTATTTCAATTATTGCGGCTTTGGCAATGGATTCAATATCACCGGTTAAAAAAGTTTTATACCCGTTGCTTATCGTTTCACAGACAATCCCGATAATTATCCTGGCTCCTCTTTTTATAATATGGTTTGGCTATGGCTACCTCCCGAAAATAATTATTGTGGTCCTTATCTGTTTCTTTCCAATCACAATCAGCCTTCTGCAGGGTTTTGCATCAGTCGACAAGGAGCTGCTGGATTTACTGCGATCAATGAATGCCAAAAAACTCCAGGTTTATAAAATTGTAAAATTTCCTTCAGCAATGCCCAGTTTCTTTTCCGGATTAAAGATTGCCGCTACTTACAGCATAATGGGTGCAACTATAGGTGAATGGGTCGGTGGCAAAAATGGTCTTGGGGTATATATGATAAGGGCGAAGTTTTCTTTTGCAACAGACAGGGTCTTTGCAGCAATAATCGTAATAACTGTCCTGAGCATATTATTACTTAAAATAATAGGTTTGATTGAAAATCATTACATGCCATGGCTAAAAATATCAAAAGAAGAATATTTGGAGGATTGATTTAAATGAAAAGAAAAATAAAAAATTTAAAAGCACTTTCTGTTATTATCATAATTGCGGTGCTTGCCCTAACGATGCTTTCCTTATCAGTTTTTCCAGGATGCAGAGTAACAGCAACAACTGGTTCAGAAGTAAAACCGCCAGAGATGAAAAAAATAACAGTCGTCCTGGATTGGGTACCCAATACAAACCATACGGGAATATATGCAGCTGTGGCTAATGGATATTATGCCCGGGAAAGCCTGGACGTTGACATCATCCAGCCTACTGAAGGCGGAAGCGCTGATTTAATTGCTGCGGGTAAGGGTGAATTTGGTATAAGCTATCAGGAACAGATTACATATGCCCGCACTGCTGATACACCGCTTCCCGTTGTAGCAATTGCTGCCGTGATACAGCATAATACATCAGGATTTGCATCACCTGTTGAAAAAAATATAAAAACTCCATCAGACTTTGAGGGAAAGAAATATGGCGGATGGGGTTCGCCGATGGAGGACGCCTTATTAAAAGCTCTAATGAAAAAATACGGTGCGGATTTTTCAAAACTTGAAATAGTAAACATTGGAGCTTCGGATTTCTTTACGAGTGTTTCAAGGGATGTTGATTTTTCCTGGATATACTATGGTTGGGATGGTGTAGCAGCAGAACTTAAAAACTTTAAAATCAATTTCATGCTGCTGCAGGATCTTGATCCACTCCTGGATTTTTACACCCCGGTTATAATAGTCAGTGAAAAAACAGTCAGTGAAAACCCTGAACTTGTAAAGAAGTTTCTGAGAGCTACTGCGCAAGGGTATGAATTTGCTATCAGCAACCCCGAGGATGCTGCAGAAATATTGACAGCCAAAGTTCCTGAGCTGGATAAAAATATAGTTGTCGCAAGTCAGAAATACCTTGCAAAGCAATATGTGGGTGATGCCAAAAGATGGGGTGAAATGAAGGAGAGTGTCTGGGGCACATTCGGAAATTGGATGTATGAAAATAATCTGGTCACAAGAAAACTTGATGCTGCCAAAGCCTTTACCAATGAGTTTTTACCCTGACAAGGAACCGGGATAGCTAAAGCTTATTAGAACCAGGCAAACAGTTAATTATTTTTAAATGTAATAACCAAAAGTAAAAATGTAAAAACCAAAATCAGTAATGGAAAAGCTAAAGGCAACAATAAAAGTAATAAACATTAAAAAAAGTTTTGGCGATCTCAGAACACTGGAAGATGTATCACTGAGTCTTGAGAAAAACCAGATTGTTACCTTGCTTGGTCCAAGCGGCTGTGGAAAGAGCACGCTTTTTGATATTATTTCCGGGCTTGAAAAACCTGACAGAGGGCAGGTTTTTATTGAAGGTGAAAACTATATTGGAAAAACAGGCAGAGTGAGTTACATGCACCAAAAGGACCTTCTGCTCCCATGGAACACCATATTAAATAATGTTTGCATATCCTTGATAATAAAAGGTTTTAAAAAAGGTGAGTCTTGCGAAAAGGCAAGCAAATATTTCAAGCTTTTTGGATTGGAAGGTTTTGAGAATCATTACCCAAGTCAGCTATCGGGCGGAATGAAGCAGAGAGCGGCCCTGCTGCGAACTTACCTGTTCGCCAATGATATCATGCTTCTGGATGAACCTTTTGGCAGTCTTGATGCTATAACCAGGAGAAAAATGCAGCTCTGGCTTTTAGGGATTTTAGAAAAACTTAAGGCTTCTGTGCTTTTTATAACCCACGATATAGATGAAGCAATATTTTTATCAGATAGAATTTATTTGCTGTCAAAAAGACCGGCAGTGGTTAAAGAGATATTCGATGTTAATATAAAAAAGCCCCGAGGAAGTAGTACTTTAACTTCAAAAGAATTTATAAAAATCAAAGAAAAAATCCTGGATAT
>CAZFFH010000020.1:0-3711 GCA_964518375.1 uncultured Actinomycetota bacterium | reverse complement strand
AATTTCATAAAAAGCAAGATTGAAATAATCGGTGGTGTTATTTTAATAGGTTTGGGCGCAAAGATATTGATAGAGCATTTGTTATAATCCCAAAATTCTCTTCCTTATTGCTTATTTGTGCAATCAGTGTAAATGCTACCGAAAATGCATTTTGATATAAAATAAGGCCCCAAAGGAGAGGCCTTATTTTATATTGTTTAACTTTAACTATGATAAGAGTTAATTGTTGCTACAAGGGCTGGTGATAATCTGCTCCTGCTGGCCCCTGTGGTCCTTGTGGTCCGGTGTTGCCTGTCTCACCTTTTTGTCCGGTAAATACAAAAGTACCGGCTGGGGCTTCCCACATAAAGCTTACTTCCTGTATAACTATTGTAGTCTGGCCATTAACAACCGTGACCTCTTGAACCCATCTTGTTGAAGCTGACGTCGTACTGCTCCATGGTCCTTCAAGATCATCAGCATATACCCTGGTAACGCTTGGGGAATCATTGCTTGTCCCCATCAGGATACTGGGAACAAGGATACTGCTTATTAATACTACTGTTGAAATAATTATTGCAATTAATAATTTTTTACTCATAATTTTGCCTCCATTAAAAATTTTTAGCCTATCCTACATCGACGCTGTGGTTGGTTTCGATCCCTTCTGGTCCCTGAGGTCCTTGTGGTCCTTGCAGACCAGTGTTGCCTTTAATTCCTCCGAAAAATACAAAAGTGCCAGCCGGAGCCTCCCACATAAAGCTTACTTCCTGGATAACTATTGTAGCTTGGCCATTAACAACCGTGACCTTTTGAACCCATCTTGTTGAAGCTGAAGCTGTATTGCTCCATGGGCCAGCAAGATCGTCAGCATAAAACCTTGTTACACTCGGAGAATCATTGTTTGCCGCAACAAGCAAGCTTGGAACAAGTATGCCTATGAGGCAAACTATTGTTGCCAGGATTATTGCAATTGCTATTTTTTTTCTTACCATTTTTTCACCTCCTATCTTATACCTGCTTACGTTAACTTAAAATTTTTTCCATACTTTCAGCCAATCCTAAGATTAAATACTTTGTCAGTATCGTTTTATTATAAGTCTATTTCGAAAAAAGTCAATTAATTATTTAATACATATTTATAACTTAATACAAATTATAATTCTTATAAATATATAATAATTGTATGAATAATAATTTTTTAAAAAATAATTTTTCATTGCTTATGTTGAATTAAAAAATAAAAATATCTATAATAAAAACATGGACAATAATTCTTCAAAAAATAATTCTTCGATAATTGATCTGGATACATTACGAGCCGCACGAGAGAATTGATTATATCTGGGTAACCCCGGATTTAGAAATCTCAAATTTGGCTGTTCCTTACAGCACTGCTTCGGACCATCTGCCGGTCGTAGTTGACATAAAATAGTTAAGACCTATGTGGCTTTTCGTATTATCAAAAAGGGTTTTTTCCCAACAATAATTTGTTAAAAAAACTTCTTACTTCATCAACACTATATCTTTCTCCTATAAGCTCAACAGTAAAATCTTTTAAGTCTTCAAAATAGAGCAGCTGGGAAAGAAATAATTTTTCTGAAAATTCTCCTCCAAATTTTTCTTTTGCATCAAGTATTGTCTGTTTTAGAGTAAAATCGTTTTTTAATATAATAAAAAGATCAACATAATCACGATACTCAGGTCTTCTTCCAATAACATAGGCTTTATCTGATGCTATATCCTTAAAAGATGATAGGGCAATATAATCATTTATAATAATTGGCCCGTGCTTTCTTTTAAACGGGAAGAATATTAATGAAACCTTAATTTGTCCTGGAGCAATAAATGTCATTTCATCCGGGTTATTTATTAAAACTTCAATTTTTGAATTAAAGACTTTCGATGCCTTTTTTAAAAAACTTGCAGGAATCTCAAAAGGAAAAAATAAATCAAAATCATAGGATTTTCTCAAAGGTATCTGAAGCATTAATGCAGTTCCACCCGAAAGCAATCCATTTTGTTCAAAAAATGGTTTTAGGCTTAAAAGAACTTCTTTTTCTATCTCACTCAGTATATTTAGTGAAACTCTTGACATAATTGCTTTCATCCAGTTTTTTGTTTATTTTGAGTAAAAAATCTTTAATAAATAAAAAAACAGGTTTGGTATAATTATTTTTTGGAAAATTTATAAAAATGTCCCTGATTTTTTTCTTTGAATAAATTTTTAAAAGTAACTTTATGTCTTCAATACTTCCATACGATAAAACCTGGTGAATTATGTAAATTTTATCTGTTTCAGTATCTAAATTATTAATATTTTTAGACCACAGGATAGGTTTTAGTCTTTCAGGTATCGGTTTTGATTTTATTTTAATTTTAATATTTTCCATGTATCAATTATAACATACATCAAAGACATAAATATTTTACCTATTTACGCAGAACCTTTTAAATGTCTTTTTTCCACAACCGGATAGCCAAATAGAATAAGAAATGAGAGAAATAAAAGAAATAATTCCAGCCTTACAAGCATTGCGATTCCTATAATATCTGCCACTTTTCCAAGAAAAATCATAGTTACTCCCGCAAGTCCTGAACTGACTCCTAAAATTAAAGAGGAAGCAAAACCTATGCTTCCAGGAAGCAGATCTTGCGACATCCTTATACATACCGGTAGAATTGATATCAAGAAAAATCCTCCAAATATGAAAAAGACAATAGCGGCAATTCCCTTTGTTTGAAATATAAAAAACACAAGTGGAATCGAAATTATCAGGCCTGCCTGTATTAAAAAATATCCCCTTTTGAACCTATCGTAAAGATATCCTGATAGAAATCCTCCGCTGCCGCCTAATGCCCCAAACAGGAAAAGAATTACGCCAATATTTATTAATGTAACTTTAGCCTCAGTAAAATATAGAGGCATGTAAGTATTAAGACTGATCCAAACAATGAAGAGAGAGTAAACTGTAAATACAAGATTAGCAATCAAATACAATTTTTTATGGCTCGCTTTTTTCAATCTTAGAAAAAAGCCATGGCTATTAATCGATGAACTAATATTTTGCTTTGAAGGGACGTATCTTAAAAGTATAAAAGCAATTGCAATTCCGGGAATCATTGTTAAAGGTGTATAATTTATACCTATTTTTTTTAGAATTAATATTACCAGGAGCGAGCCAAACGCAACACCAAAATTCCCGCCAAAATTTATCAATGCTGTTCCAAATCCCTTTTTCTTTCCCCCGTAGTGACCTGCCATAGCGGCACTGGCTGGATGGAACGCAGCAATACCCAGGTTACCTAAAAATAAAAATATGATAATTAACCAGTAGTTTGGAATTACTCCTAACATACTAAGGAATATAGAAGTAACTAACGGACCTAAAACAATAAAATATTTTAAACCATGCCGGTCAGCCATATAACCAAATACCGGTGCAAAAAGGCTGTTCGATATAACACTTGTTGCACTAAGCAGGCTTACCATAAAAAGTGACAGCCCAAACTTATAAGTAAGTATTGGTATAAGGCCAACATAGAAGCTCTGGTAAATATCAGTTATAAAATGACTTCCAGTTGTAAGGCCTATCTGCAATTTGTTAAATTCCAAATTTCTTGGTTTGGAGTTTGAAATTTTTACTTTTTTCATAGATTAAAAAACCCTTCGGCTCAATGTTTATCAAGATTGCAGCCATACTCATGGTCAAATCCGCCGCCGGTTTCAAA
>CAZFFH010000019.1:0-17506 GCA_964518375.1 uncultured Actinomycetota bacterium | reverse complement strand
AATTTAAAAATAATTATTCTCCTTGAACCATTTTATATTATCTTCAATTGTTTCTCTTATCGGTCTTGTAGAATAACCAAGTTCTTCGGAAGCTTTTTTATGACTGATAAAAGAATTACTTTTAACTGTTTTTATAGAATAAGTCGTAAATACAGGCTTATTGCCGCTTAATTTATAATATACAGGAGTAATAAAAGCAACTGCATAAGCCAGCCATTGCGGAAGCTTATGCTTTGGAGCCGGTATTCCTGTCAAGTCTTCAAGCATAGACATTAGTCCTGGTATGGTTAACCTCTGGCCTGACAGTATATAGGTCTCCCCGGTTTTCCCTTTTTCTGCTGCAAGTATATGGCCCACTGCGACATCTCTTACATCTACAAAATCATAAGCGCCGTCTATTATAATTTTTTGCCTTTTGCTGCAATATTCAATAACTAAAGAGCCTAAATTAGATATTTTAAAATCATAAGGTCCTATTACTGCAGTCGGACATACTATTACTGCATCCAGTCCTTCTCTAACGCCCTCCTTAACTGCAAGGCTTGCCATAGCTTTTGTCCTATTGTATTCTCCCATGGGGTTGAAAGGATCAAAGGGCAGGGACTCATCAATAGTTGAAACATTTTTAACTTCTTTAAATGCATGGATAGAACTTGTATATATGAGCCTTTTTATTCCAGACTGGAAGCATGCTTTAATAACATTGTTGGCTCCGGTCAGATTGACCTCTCTCAGGTTTTTATTTGGTCCCGGCATTATGGAAATTTCCGATGCAAGGTGGTAAATATTTTCCGCATCTTTAAATGCCCTTACCAGCGAATCCAAATCTAAAACATCACCATACAATTTTTCAACTTCGCAACCGTTGAAGCAAACCGTATCTGAAGTTTTCCTGATAAAAACCTTTACGTCCCTTCCCCTGCTGACAAGTTCTCTTACCAGGACATTACCCAATAGTCCCGTGGCACCGGTAACTATATCCATAAGTTCACTCCTGACTGTTGACTAAATATGCAAGACTTAACTATAGCATATTTATAGTTTTACTTAATCGTCTTCTTCTTTTTCAATATTGCGGGAAGTGAAATCAGAAATAGTTTCTGCGATACCTGAAGGAATTATTTTTTTTGATTTTAAGATTGTTAATATGTTTTTAAAGCCTACTTTTTTAACCAGGTAACCCGCCAGCGCTCCAACTATGGCGCCTCCAATTACGAAATTAACTACAGTCTTATCGAATTTCTTATCGTCACTCATATGTATTACCCCCCTCATTTAGAACTTTTTATTTTAAATTTAAGAAATCTATTTTGTACCATTATAGCAGTTTTTAAATCCAGGTAATAATTTTAACTGTTTTATTATAAAATGTTTTAAAAGGTGTATATTGTTTTTAAAAGCTTATAAGACATTATGAACAACTTAACTGATAATTTAGCAAGCGGGCCAAATCGCCAGGCATTTAATCCCGGTTACAGGTATTTTGATATAATTGCAGGGCTTTTTGTTGCAGTGCTCCTTATATCAAACATCGCATCGACCAAAATAGTCCAGTTATGGAAATTTACTTTCGATGGCGGCACAATACTGTTCCCCCTTTCCTATATATTTGGCGACATTCTTACTGAGGTTTATGGTTACAGAAAAAGCAGGCGAGTTATATGGATAGGATTTTTCAGTGCAATTCTGATGTCCTTGACCCTTGTACTTATCGGTCTTATAAAACCTGCGGCCGGATGGGAATTCCAGGACGCTTATATGAAAATTCTGGGGCAAACTCCAAGGATTGTTGCAGCTTCCCTGGTTGCCTATTTTGCCGGGGAATTTTCCAACTCATTTGTGCTTGCGAAGATGAAAATCCTAACCGGGGGCAGGTGGCTTTTTACACGAACTATAGGTTCAACAATAATTGGGGAAGGAATAGATACTGTTTTGTTTGTGACTATTGCATTTGCAGGTCTTTATACGCGGCATCTTTTATTTTTAATCATAGTATCAAATTATATTTTTAAGGTTTTGCTCGAGATTGTGCTTACACCTGCGACATATAAGGTTGTCGGATTTTTAAAAAGGCGGGAAAAAGTTGACTGGTTTGATTACAAAACAAACTTCAATCCATTTAAATAGAAATTATTTTTCAGCGTAAGGATTTGGATACCGGAAGTGTCCAACTACTGTATATTCCATAAGCTTGTCAACCTCACTGATTTTTACTAATTCTTTCGAAAGCATTATGACAAGTGGTACACCTTGATCATTTGTATGCGATGAGATAAACCCGCCATAATCCTTGTTTGGGTCATCGGGGTCAAATTGGAAATAAACAATATCTCCCGGCTGCCACTGTATCACATTATCCTTGTTGTCCGGGAGATATTGCTTATCAAGCTCGAGTGCATTTCGCCTGAAGAATTGTTCCTGGAAGAAGGTCTGCCTGAAATCTATATACTTTATGGGGTTTTTCCTATTCTGAATATCCAAAGGATAATCCTCCGAATGGTCGATCATGTCCTTATTGATCAGTTCCATGAGATCATAACCTAAGTCTTTTAATACCATTGCAATGACATCTGTTGATGCCCATATATTTTCAGTTGGGTAGCCTGTATCCGGATAAAGCTTGTAGCCCCATATAATATCTGAATCTATAAGATCCATCAGTTTTATTACAATTTTTTTCTGGACATCACTTAACTCGAAAGCTTGCGCATTGGAATCTGTAGTTTCTGTAGTATCTCCAGCTTGTTCTTCGCTGGTTACTGTTGAGACCGTTCCAGCTTCACTTCCCGTGCTGCTGCCATTGCCGGCTGTGGTATTGCTCTCACTGTTTCTAAAAGGTAAATCAATTACAAGTTCAGAAATTGGATAACTGACCGGAGCTTTAAACAAATCTATGGGGATTTTAGTTATTATTTCCTTATAATTATTAATTAAAAACCATACCTGGACCGCAGATAACACAATAATTGCAAAAACTATGATTTTTAAACCCTGGCTTTTTCTAACCTGTATTTTTCTTGTTCTTTCCATCTTAAACAAATATATTACATTAAATTTCCAATAAAATAAAATTGTAAGTTTTGGCAAAAATTTATAACTTTACATTTTATGTCACTTACATATACTATATAGCTTAATTTACAAATCTTTATATTATTTTTTTTTACATTTTAAACATTAACAAAGAATAATAGATTTGCCAATTGGACAGTAAAGAAAACCTACAGCTCTTAACAGGAAATGAAGCCATCGCAAGGGCAGCTTACGAGGCAGGAGTAAAAGTTGCAACAGGTTATCCCGGGACCCCTTCAACTGAGATACTTGAAAACATATCAAGATATAAAAGTATATATTGCCAGTGGTCCGTAAACGAAAAAGTTGCACTGGAAGTGGCTTCAGGAGCAAGCATCGCAGGTGCAAGAACACTGGTAGCCATGAAGCATGTTGGCCTAAATGTTGCAGCCGATCCTTTTATGACGCTATCATATACGGGGGTTAACGGCGGGCTTGTTATTGTTTCTGCAGACGATCCATACATGCATAGTTCACAGAATGAGCAGGATAACCGCTTTTATGCAAAATTTGCAAAAGTGCCGATGCTCGAACCATCAGACAGCCAGGAAGCGCTGGACATGTTGAAAGCTGCTTTTGAGATTAGCGAACAGTTTGACACGCCTGTCCTGTTAAGAACGACTACAAGGATTTCACATTCAAGATCACTTGTTAAGCTCGGTGAAAAAATTGATCTTGGCCAGAGAAAATATGTTAAGGACAGCAAGAAATACGTAATGATTCCTGCTTATGGAAGGGTAAGACACGAACTTCTTCTACAAAGATGGGCAAGGCTGTCAGAATTTAGCGAGAGCAGGGACCTAAATAAAGTTTATCTGCCGGGAGGAAAAAATGCTACTACTAAAATTGGAATTATTACTTCAGGCGTATCCTATCAGTACGCAAGAGAAGTCTTTTCGAATGTTCCAATTTTAAAACTTTTAATTACTAACCCGCTGCCGGAAAAGACCATCAGGGGTTTTGCGCAAAGCAAACATCTAATTTTAATTATTGAGGAGCTGGAGCCTTTCCTTGAAGAGCAGATCAAGCTTATGGGATTGGACTTAAAGATAGCAGGCAAAGAATATTTCCCGCAATACGGAGAGCTTAATCTTGATATCGCCGACAGGGTTTACCGGCAGCTCTTTGGAACGGAACTTATTAGCGAACATGCAGGTGGAGCTAAAGGCAAATTAGATGCTGCTCCAATAGCAGCACCTGATAACAACCTGGGCGAGCTGCTCAGTGATATACCTCAACGCCCGCCTGTGCTATGTGCGGGTTGCCCGCACCGCTCAGTTTTTTACATATTAAAAAAATTAAGAGCGGCAGTCATGGGCGATATAGGCTGCTATACGCTTTCAGTTCTTCCGCCGCTGGACGCACTTGACAGCTGTCTCTGTATGGGCGCAGGTATAGGGCAGGCCCTTGGCATGGAGAAAGCTAACCCGAACATGAAAGGTAAAATTGTGTCTGTAATTGGAGATTCAACATTTTTCCATTCCGGAATAACCTCTCTTATTGATAATACATATAATAATGGCACCGGACTTATAATAATTCTGGATAACAGGACCACTGCCATGACAGGGCACCAGGTACATCCTGGTGTGGGCAAAACCTTATCAGGTAATGACACAGTGGAGTTGAAGCCTGAATACTTTGCAAAAGCTGCCGGGGTTAAGAATATTAGGGTGGTTGACCCTTATAATTTAAAACTTCTGGAAAAAGTTTTACGCCAGGAGCTTGAAAGAAACGAACTTTCTGTAATAGTTTGCAGGCGAATTTGCGCTCTTCTTGAAAAGGTGGATAAAAACAATGTTGTCACTGTGGACCAGGGAAAATGTGATAAGTGTGGAGCTTGCATCAGGTTCGGCTGTCCGGCGATCCAATTACGGGAGGACAGTTATGCCATAAATGAGCTTGTATGCACGGGTTGTGATGTGTGCGTGGCTGTGTGTAAAAAAGGCGCGATATCAAAAAAGTATAAAAATATTAAAAAAGTATAAATAATTTATAAAAATTTAAAACATTTCATGATAAAATACGACAATAAAAATAACAATAATTACGCCAAAAGCAGTCTGTACCTGGAAAAATGGGAAAAGGACCTTAAAAAAGGGCAAATACTTTCAGTACTATTTACAGGGGTAGGCGGCCAGGGGATAATACTTGCAACAACTGTTCTTGCAAAAGCCGCGCAAGAGTCGGGATTTGATGTTAAAGTTTCTGAAGTTCACGGGATGGCTCAAAGAGGCGGAAGTGTTGAAGGAAGTGTAAGGATTGGGAAAGAAGTTTTCTCTCCAATAATTAACAGAGCTGATTTCATAATTGCAGTAGAAAAGCTTGAAGCATTAAGGTATGTAGGCAAGCTCCGGCCAGGAGGTTTTTTATTAGTAAATGATTATGAAATTTATCCTTCCACGATTTTTTCAAAGGATGCAGAATATCCCAAAAATATAGAGGAAAGAATTAGTAATTTAACCAAAAATTACATGATTATAGATGCGGTGCAAATAGCGCTAAAATTAAATGAAATAAGGGCAGCAAATATGGTCATGCTTGGCGCTTTTTCAAACTTTTTACCCTTGGAACCAGGCTGCTGGACCGGTGCCATAAAAGAAAATGTTCCATCCAAAGCTTTAAATATAAACATCGAAGCTTTTAATTTAGGTAAGAATCTATAAATTTACAGGAGGGGAAATGCCCATAAAACAATTAACTGTTTTTCTGGAAAATCAGACAGGAAGGCTTGCAGAAGTGGCTAAAATATTGAAAAATCAGGATATAAATCTGCAAGGTTTTTCTACAACTGAAGCAAGAGATTATGGAATTTTAAGGCTGATAGTATCTGATACTGAAAAAGCCAGGCAGAGTCTCAAGGATGCTGGTTTTACCACTCATATCGCGGAAGCTATTTGTGTAAAAGTCGAAGATAAACCTGGTGAGCTTTATAAAATACTTGAAATTCTGGCAAATTTCAAAATAAATATAGATTATATTTATGTTATTGCAGGAACACGAATAGTGATAAGTGTCCCGGATGTTGTAAAAACAGAAGAAATACTTTTAAAAAACGGTATAGAGCTTTGCCGGGAAAATTAAAAATATTATTCCGGATAAATTCTCTGGAACCATCCGGTAATATTTAGAATTATAAATTTTCAGTTATTAAACAGAAAGGAGGGTTATATGCTGGGTTTTGCAGGTGTTTCCGTATTTCTTGCTTACTTATTCTGCATTTTATCCACAGTAGTTTGCGTTATCTACGGAGCTATTATGTGGAATAAGGATAAATAAGCCGAACTGCAAGAAACTGGGAAAATTATCAAAATTGAATGTCGGATATTTGACAGGCATTCTACCTTGAATCGAAAGGAGTGTGAGGTGAACTTAACTGCATTAATTGTTATATTAGTAGTATATTTGCTGGCTACCATAGGACTCGGGTATCTGGGTTGGAGGCACACTAAAACTGCCCAGGATTACATGGTTGCGGGAAGGAAAATACACCCGTATATTATGGCAATTTCATACGGTGCCACATTTATTTCCACATCTGCAATAGTTGGGTTTGGCGGTGTGGCAGCAAATCTGGGATTGGGCCTGTTATGGCTTACCTTCCTGAATATATTTGTTGGAATATTTATTGCGTTCGCATTTTTTGGAAAAAGAACCAGGCTGGTAGGCAATAATCTTGAGGCAAATACATTTCCCGAGCTTTTAGGAAAGAGGTATGACAGCAGGGCAATTCAGAGGCTTGGCGGCATAGTTGTTTTTATATTCATGCCTCTTTATGCCGGTGCCGTGCTGATTGGAGCAGCAAGATTCATAGAGCAAACCTTAAATATGCAATTTGCATGGGCTCTTATTATTTTTACGGTAATCATTGCATTATATGTTATAGTAGGCGGCCTTAAAGGTGTAATGTATACAGATACCTTGCAGGGAACTATTATGCTTTTTGGTATGATTGCTCTTCTGGTTTTAGCTTATATGAAAACTCCGGGCGGATTTATAGGTACCCATCAGGAGCTGACAGCACTTGCCCCGCTGGTACCTGAAAAACTTGCGGCTGGTGGCATGCTGGGATGGACCACAATGCCTAAACTGGGATCACCGATATGGTGGTCACTTGTTTCAACTATTATTCTGGGTGTAGGCATAGGAGTGCTTGCTCAACCTCAGCTGGCGGTAAGATTTATGACTGTAAAAAGCAACAGGCAGTTAAACAGGGCCGTTCTTATCGGAGGTGTTTTCATTCTTCTAATGACCGGAATTGCTTTTGTGGTTGGCGCTCTTTCCAATGTATATTTTTACACGACTGCAGGAAAAATTTCTGTTGCAATGGTTGAAAATGGAAATACTGACCTTATAATGCCAGCATATATTAATGCTGCAATGCCCTCCTGGTTTGTATATGTTTTTATGATTACACTGCTTGCTGCAGCAATGTCAACACTGAGCAGCCAGTTTCATACAATCGGTACTTCTTTTGGAAGAGATATTTTTTCCAGAAGCAGATATACAGCAAATTACAAGGAAGAAAAAACAACAAAGGGTATTGTTGCTACTAGAATTGGAATTCTTGTCGGCATTATTTTGAGCCTTATTTTAGGTTATTACCTTCCTATAAGCATTATTGCAAGGGCAACTGCTTTGTTCTTTGGTACTTGTGCGGCTACTTTCCTGCCGATGTACATACTGGGGCTTTTCTGGAAAAGAGCAAATAAGGCAGGAGCGCTGGCCGGTATGCTTACAGGTCTTGTTACGAGTGTATTCTGGATGTTGTTTATCCATAAAGCCAACTCGTCAATGATTAAACTTGTAACAGTTATGACCGGCAAGGATAGCCTTCTTGGATTTCCGTGGAACTCAATAGATCCGATACTTGTTGCATTTCCTCTGGCCTTTATTGTAACTTTAATAGTTACTGCATGCACAAAACCAATGCCAAAGGAACTGACGGATAAAGCTTTTGCTAATGACAGCCAGCAGGCTGTTTAAACAGAACATGCTTAGTGTTTGAAAACCAATAATAATATATAGATTCAGGTAAGTCTGGATAACAACAGGAGGTCGTCTTTATGAGTGGTTCTTACTGGGAGCGCCAGTATGAGGTTATGCCCAGAGAAAGGTTGAGAGAACTCCAAACATGCAGGTTGAAAAATACCCTTGTCAACGTCTATGAAAATGTACCTTTTTATAAGAAGCGACTTGACGATTGCGGAGTGAATCCTTATAAATTCACCAATTTGGATGATGTTGCAAAGATACCTTTCACCACAAAAGACGACCTCCGGGATAATTACCCCTTCGGACTTTTTGCCCGGCCGATGAATGACATTGTCAGAATCCATTCTTCGTCAGGAACTACAGGCAACCCTATAGTTGTAAGTTATACTAAAAATGATATTGCGCTCTGGGGTAATTTGATTGCAAGGGACCTCTATGGCGCCGGAGTAAGGCAAAATGATATTATACAGAATAGCTATGGTTACGGACTTTTCACAGGTGGTCTGGGGCTTCATTATGGAGCCGAACTGCTTGGAGCAACAGTTATTCCTGTATCAGGCGGGGTTACTGAAAGGCAAATAAAAATAATGACTGATTATGGCTCAACTGTCATATGCTGTACACCATCTTATGCTCTCTACATTGCAGAAGTCGGCAAAGAAATGGGGATTGATTTTTCAAAAATGCCGTTAAAGATTGGTATTTTTGGGGCTGAGCCGTGGACCGAAGAAATGAGAAAGGAAATTGAGTCCAGGTTATTCATAGATGCAGTTGATATCTATGGGCTGACCGAAATAATTGGTCCCGGGGTTTCATGTGAATGCGCCCAAAAGAAAGGACTCCATGTAGCAGAGGACCATTTCTTTGTTGAAATCGTGGACCCTGCAACAGGCAAAAACCTGCAAGCAGAAAAACAGGGAGAAATTGTTTTTACTTCACTTACCAAAGAAGCCATGCCGCTTATAAGGTACAGGACCAGAGATCTTTCAATCCTCAATGATGCACAATGCCCGTGCGGCAGGACGCACAGCAGGATGAGAAAACCGATGGGCAGGACAGACGACATGTTGATAATAAGAGGGATCAATGTGTTCCCTTCACAGATTGAGGAAGTCCTTATGAAAGTAAAAGAAATAGAGCCACACTATCTCATTGTTGTAGACAGGAAGAATTATCTCGACACCATTGAGCTTTGGGTTGAGGTTTCCGAAGATGTGTTTTCAGAAAAAATGAATGATCTTGAAAGATTTGAGTCTTCTATAGAGAGCAGGCTATATTCTGCAATTGGGATAAATATAGATGTAAAGCTAAAAGAACCAAAAACCATAAAAAGAAGCGAAGGCAAGGCAAAAAGAGTCCTTGACAGAAGAAAAGGGAAAACACTTTAATGAATAAACAAGAATTTTGGGATCCGGAAATATCAACAGCTAGCCGGGATAAGATTGCTGCTGTCCAGCTTGAAAATCTAAAAAAGACACTATGGCATTGTTATAATAGCAACTCCTTTTATAAAAAAAGAATAGATGAAGCAGGTTTAAACCCTGACAAATTAAAAGATTTGAGAGATATTGAAAAACTACCATTTACATCTAAAGATGAATTGCGTGAAAATTATCCATTTGGTTTATTTTGTACCCCACTCGCCGAAGTTATAAGAGTTCATGCTTCCTCGGGTACAACAGGTAATTCAACAGTTGTTGGTTATACAAGAGAGGATCTTGAAATGTGGGCGGATAATTTAATTCGCATAATGTATGATGTTGGAGTAAGAAAGGAAGATATTGTCCAGGTTAGCCATGGGTTTGGTCTTTTTACTGGTGGTTTTGGATTTCAGTATGCAGCTGAAAAGCTTGGTGCTCTTGTAGTACCGATTTCAGCAGGAAATACTGAACGACAATTAAAAACTATGGCTGATTTTAAATCAACCGTACTTGTGTGTACACCATCTTATACCTTGCACATTGCAGAAGTTGGAGCAAAAATGGGAATGGATTTAAGCAAGCTGAACTTGAAATATGGTTTTTTGGGTGGAGAACCGTGGACCAGGTCCATGAGGTCGGAAATTGAAGGCAGAATTAATATGAAAGCTTTTAACAGCTACGGGCTTAGTGAAGTTATAGGTCCCGGAGTTTCATGTGAATGTCTTGTCCAGGATGGGCTCCATATAAATGAGGATCATTTTTTTACTGAAGTTATTGATCCGGATACCGGTAAAACTTTGCCTGCAGGAAGCAAAGGCGAGTTAGTTTTTACGTCTCTTACAAAAAAAGCATTTCCTGTAATAAGGTACCGGACAAAAGATGTTTCGTATCTGATGGATGAGAAATGCAGTTGTGGAAAAACATTTGTAAAAATGGCAATACCTATGGGCAGGACCGATGACATGCTCATAATCAGGGGAGTTAATGTGTTCCCGTCTCAAGTCGAAGAAGTCATTTTTAAGATAGAAGACCTTGAGCCCCATTATTTAATAGTTATTACCCAGGAAAATTATATGGATAAAATTGAAGTTTGGGTCGAAGTTTCAGAAAATGTATTCCAGGAAAAGATAATGATTCTTGAAGATTTTGAGAAATCAATAGAAAATAAATTATATTCTGCAATAGGTATTAGAATAAAAGTAAGCTTAAAGGAGCCCCAGACAATTGCCAGGAGTGAAGGCAAGGCAAAAAGGGTTTGGGACCGAAGGCAAGAAAATTGAGTGTTGTTAAAAATAAGGTAAAAGAATTAGTTGCAAAAGAAATAAAGTATATTTCCAACCTTTTCCCTCACAATATTAAGAAATTTTTCAACCCAAGCCTAATCTATAGCCAGAACGTATTAGCATTCTTAAATAATGATCATCCTGCTTCCTCAATATTTTCCCCCGATTTTTTATATAAGTTGACAAACCTGCTGGCAGGTATTGAACTGACTTCAATTGGAGTAAACCTGCACAGCTTTAATGCCAAGGATTTCATGTTGCTGGCAGGTAACAGAAAGTTCAGGCAGAAAAATGAAAAGTCATATACCCTCGATCTTTTGTTTGGGGATATTTTTTATTCAAGGGCAGTAGCTTATTTTATGGAATATGGAGATTTTTTAATTTTTACCGGAATACTTGATTCATTGAAACAGGCACATAAAAGCAAGCTCCTTTTTCACCGGCAATTAGTCGAAGCGATAAACATGAACGTAGTCGAAATGAATGGCGGGACTGCATTTAAAAAAATTAACCAGCAAATTATTAAAAAATATGAAAATCAGGTAGAAAAACTGATAGATGAAAATATTGATTTAATAATTGGCATAAATTCGCTGCTCAAAACTTCATTTATTGTAGGGTGGGCCCTGTTTGCAGATAGCCAAAAGGTAAAGTTTCCCGCTAGTCTGATAAACAAGTTTATAATGGTAAAAGCTTATAACGATCTTAAAGATTTTTTCAACCAGCTTCCCGAAGAAGCGTCCAGTCTTAAAAAAATAAAAAATATAAGCTCCCAAAAAAATTTTATTAAAGGCGAATTAAATGATATCATATCAAATTTGAAACCTGATTGGCTTAAAGCAAATTTTAAAGTTTTGGGAAGGTCTTATTTATGAAACCTGACTTAATATTGATTCATGCGCCCAGTGTTTATGATTTCAGGAAGAAAAGCATAATGTTTGGTCCAATGAGCGACCTTGTTCCCTCTACTCCTATTTTTGAAATGTACCCCATTGGCTTTTTAACTATTGCAAATTACCTGCTTAAAAGAGGAGTGCACGCAAGAATAATAAATTTAGCTTACCGTATGTACCAGGAACCCGGCCTGGATGTTGAGAAATTCATAAAAAACCTTAAATGCAGCGCTTTCGGGATTGATCTCCACTGGCTTTCTCATTGCCAGGGCTCTACCGAGGTAGCAAAAATAATAAAAAAATGTCATCCGGATATTCCTGTAATTTTTGGCGGTTTTTCAGCATCTTATTTTTACAAAGAGCTTGCAGAATTTCCGGAAGTTGATTACATCGTAAGGGGAGACTCCACCGAAGAACCACTATATAATTTGATAAAAACAATCAAGAGCAGCAGCCTTGGAAACCTTACAGATATTCCAAATTTAGTATGGAAAAAAGATGGAAAGGCTGTTTACAACCCTTTAAAATGTATTTCTACCGACCTTGAAGAAATAGATTTTGACTATAGCATAATGTTTAAGGAAGCACTCCGGTATAAGGATATAAGAAGCCTGGTTCCATTCTGTGGCTGGTTTAAGTATCCTATTACAACTATCCCTGTGGTAAGAGGGTGTAATAAAAACTGTTCGAATTGCGGTGGTTCCAAATATGCATTCAAGATTTTTGCAGAAAGGACAAAACCGGCATTTAGAAGCCCCCAAAGACTTGTTGATGAAATAAGAAAAATTGGAAGGTTTATAAATTCCCCGGTATTTTTACTTGGAGATTTAAACAGTAATGGAAGGCAGTATGTGGAGGAATTCTTTGCGTGTGCAAAACAGCTTGATAAAAACTTACAAATATTTTTTGAATTTTTTGATCCGCCCGACAGGTGGTTTTTTGATGAAGCTGCAAAAATATTTGACAATGTTTGTTATGAAATATCACCCGATAGCCATGATGAAAAAATCAGGAAAATAATGGGCAAAGCTTACACAAATGCAGAACTTTTAGAAAGCATAGAATACGCTCTTTCAAAAGGGGCGCTAAGATTTGACTTATATTTTATGGCGGGATTGCCTCATCAGACCAGAGAGTCAATACTTGATACTGTAAAATTCTCAAAAGATGCATACGAGAGGCTTAACTGGGACAGGCGGTTTATGCCATTTATTTCACCGATGGCGCCATTCCTGGATCCCGGGAGCAGGGCATTTGAAAACCCTGGAAAATTCGGTTACAAGCTGCTTTGCAAAACGTTAAAAGAGCATATTGAAGCAATTACAATGCCCTCCTGGAAGTATATTTTAAATTATGAAAGCGACTATATCAGCAAGGATGAATTGGTTTACAGTACCTATGAAGCGGCACTTGGGTTAAACAGGTTGAAAGGCAAGGCAGGCTCAATAAGCAGCCGGGTAATGGCCGAAAATGAGGAAAGGACACTTAAAGCTGTTGAAATAATGAAGAAAATAGATGAAATTATGGAAATAAAGGACAGGGGCACCCGGGACAAGAAACTCCTCGAGCTGAAAGATAAAACCTACAGCTATAGCCTGTCCACCGTATGCGAAAAAAAAGAACTTGAGTTTCCATTTTCAAATAAGAGCTTTAGATGGTTTGAAATTTTCAAGAATTCTTGTGGTGCAAAATAAACCTGTAGTAGTTTAAGGAGCCCATTATCACTGTTGGATTTGAATTTTTAAAGAAAGATATTGCCAAATTAGAGGCTTATCTTTTAGAATTTGCAGATAGCCTTGACGGAATACTATGCGAAACTGTAAAGAATACGCTTATAGTTGGTGGAAAACGCATAAGGCCCGCTCTTTTTTTGATTTGTGCCAGAAATGAAAATTACAATATAGATTATCTCATGCCGGCAGCTGCGTCAATTGAAATTATCCATACCGCATCTCTTATCCACGATGACATCATTGATAAATCAATTTTGCGCAGGGGAAGAAAAACAATACACAATACCTATGATAAGGATACTGCAAAATTTGTAGGAGATTACTTATTCACACACACCTTTTCGCTTCTAAACAATTACGAAAATCGAAAAATCCTTGAGGAAATGGCATTTGCCGCCCAGAATCTTGTAAAAGGTGAGTTCGACCAGTTAAAGACTAAAAGAAATTTGAACCAGGACGAGCAAGTTTATTTTGAGAAAATCAAAGAAAAAACAGCTTCACTCTTTAGAATCAGTTGTGTTCTTGGTGGAATACTTTCTAAATCGAGCCAGGAAGATATTGACAATATGAGAAATTTTGGTGAATATGTCGGGATCTCCTTCCAGATAAATGATGACCTTATTGATATAGATATCAGCAACTCCGCGATAAAAGTTGGAAAACCTGTAGGAAATGACCTGAAACAAGGAGACATCACGCTTCCACTGATATATGCTTTGAAAAACAGCAAGTTTAAAAAAGTTGCTGAATCAATTTTGTGCCGGGACAATATCAGTGACAATGATATAAAAACAATTTTTGAAATGCTTATGCAAACCGGTGCCATTGAAACTGCAAAAGATAAATTTTCCTTTTACCTGGAAAAAGCCGGTGAAATCGTAAACTCGATTGAGGGCGAAGAGAGAAGAGAAGGGCTGGCCCGGGTGGTTGAATCCATAAGGCAGGGCACAGGTATATTGATTTAGATGAACAATTTTTTAAAAATTTTTCTTGAAGTGATAGGGGTAACTCTTCCTATTTTTGCAGTAATAGCGGTTGGTTTTTTTATTAAAAAAAAGGGCATTATTAAAGACCGGCATGTCCCACTTTTAAATAAATTGACTTATAACTTTGGCCTGTCTTCTTTGATTTTTTTAAATATTGCTGAAAATAAGCTAAAGGAAATATTTGATGTAAACATTTTAAAAGTAATTTTTCCTACTTATTTTCTATTTTTAATTATTGTGTTTTTGTCGTTTTATTTTTTGAAAATTAAAAACAAAACGAAAGGCGCCGCTATTGTTTCTACTTACAGGTCCAATATGGCCTTTATTGGGATGCCTGTACTTTTATATGCTTATAGTTCACTCGCAACTGCAAAGGCAAGTATTGTAATTGCCTGCCTTTTACCGTTAAATATCCTAACTACCGCATTGTTTCTCAGGCTTTCGAACATACAGGATAGCAAAGATCGTAAAACAGATATAAAAAAACTTGTAATTGAGATTATCACAGATCCGGTAATAATTGCTGTAATAGCAGGCCTAATAATTTCTTACTTCAGTTATGAAATCCCTGCACCAATCTTTCGATTCTTTGAAATATTATCAGGCATAGCCGTACCTCTTGCGCTTATATCAATTGGCGCCTCATTTAAATTTTCTCATATTAAAAGCAATATCAAGTACCTTTCGCTGATAAGTTTAGGAAAATTAATACTTCTGCCACTCCTTTCATTAGTTTTTAGTATTTTTATCTTTAAAGTCAGCAACCTTGACCGGGACATAATCTGCATTCTTTTTGCCATGCCGCTTGCAGTGGCAACTTTTATTCAGAGTGAAAAATATAACTCAGATACGGATTTTGTTTCCTCAGCGCTTATTACCACAACCCTTATTTCTGCAGTAACTATTACAGCATGGCTTTTTATCCTTAGGCTGATTTAGGTAAGAAAATTTGCTGCAAGGTTACAGGTATATGGAACCTAACCCTGGCGCCCCCCGGACCTTAGTTCACGTGAAGTTCAGGGGTCAGCACTTTCAAGGACATGATATCATTTAAAGGTATGATATTTTTTTAAGGGTATAACATCTGGTAAAAGTAATAACTCCCCATCACCTTATTTATGTAATTGCGGGTTTCATCATACGAAACATATTCAATGAATTCATCAATATCCTTATCTCCCCAGGATGATATCCACCTGCTCATTGAACCGGGCCCCCCATTATAAGCGCCGCATGCATAGTATTTGTTCTGGTTAAAACCCTCAAGCTGTTTGCTTAAATAGTAAGATCCCATTCTTATGCTCATTTCAGGATCCAGCAGCATCTGGTTGTCAAATTTTGGTATGCCGAGCTGGGATGCTATGCCTTTACCTGTTTTTGGAATGATCTGCATGAGGCCCAAAGCCCCGGCGTAAGAGCCGGCATCGGGCTGGAATCTGCTCTCTTCCCTAATAACGGCCAACACAAATAGCGGGTCAACATTGAATTGGGCGCTATATTTATCAATATATTCTTTAAATCCGTATGGATAGAGCAGGTAATAGACATAATCCTTGTAAGGATTGGTAAGATTGGATTTTAGCTTGGAAAAATATTTTGCTATTAATTTCTGGGAATTTAAGTAATCTTTTGCTTTAAGATATAGAGTTGAGATTTCAAGAATTCTTAAGTTATCTTGCTCAAATTCACCGCTTCCTGCTTCTATTTCCTTTGATGCGCTTAAATAAAATTCCAGGCTTAGAAGTTCCTTAGCCTTGTCTATATGCGTAAATTTACCATCCTGGCCGCTGCCGCTGCTGCTCGTACCGGTATTTTCTATATCCTGATAAATTTCAGGCAACAATATATCTATTTTTGGGTTGTGGGGATAAACAGTATTATCAATTTTTGGAATGTCATATTCTACGCCTATGGATTTTAAAGACCTTTGTGAAGCAAATGTATAATAAGTATAAGTTTTGCTGTCAATTATTTCTCTGTAAATATTTGCTGCAGCATCATTTTCCCCGAGTTTGGCCAGGCAGCTTGCTTCCCAGAACATAGCTTTCTCGCCAATGGAAGAACCTTTAAACTTAACCTTCATCCCCCGGAAGGTGTTTTTTGCATTATTATAATCTCCGCCCCTAAATTGTATCCAGCCCAATTCCCAGTAAGCATCTGAAATCTTGTCGCCGCCCGGATAATTATTTACGATTTTTTCATAACTTGCTGCAGCGCTTTCAAGATCATCTCTTAAAAAGTATATCCTGCCAATCCTGTAAAGACTGTCGTCAGCATAATTGCCCTGCGGGTACTTTGCCAGAACTTTCTGATAGTAGCTTATTGAATTGTCTTCCTGACCCAGGCTGGTAAAGGCTCTGCCAAGAAAATAAAGGCTGTCATCTGCGTAGTTTTCAGATGGAAATTTTTCATAGCATGAAATAAGCAGCTCCGTAGATTTTGGATAATCTCTCAAATTGAAATGGCACATCCCCAACTTGAATAAAGTCTTTGAGTGCAGAGCTGAAGGAAGTTGTAAATTTTTACCTGCCTCAATTATTTTGTTAAACTCGCCGATTGCGCTTTCATACTGGTATAGGCCGAAGAAGATTGCTCCCCTTGAATAAATCTGCTCGTTTGATGGAGTAAAAGGTCCTGCAAGTTCCTTATCTGAAAGTGAAGTGATATTTTTAAATGCATCATCAGCAAATTCATTTTCCGGGAAATCCAGCCAGATTTTCTTATAATTTTCAAAAGCGCTTTCAAATTTGGAATTTTTTTCCTGGCATATTGCCAGCTGGAAAAGTCCGTAAGGGATCAGTCCTGATTTTGGGAAGTTTTTCACGAAGCTTTCATAGTTTGTTTCAGCTTCAGGATATTTTTGCTGC
Source organism: uncultured Actinomycetota bacterium (assembly GCA_964518375.1). Taxonomy (GTDB): domain Bacteria; phylum Actinomycetota; class Humimicrobiia; order Humimicrobiales; family Humimicrobiaceae; genus JAHILC01. The sequence continues at coordinate 256 of CAZFFH010000019.1, read as the reverse complement.
ATGTACAGTAAGTCAGCATATTCCAGGTTAGCCTTTTCAAAAAAAATTGAATCAGGATATATATTCTTAATCCTGGAGTAATTTTCTGCAGATAAATCATATTTTTCCTGCATCAGCAAGCTTTTAGCAAGGTAATAATTTATATGGTCCGAAAGTACTTTGTAAGTATCTTTAATCCTGTTAAAATAATATTCTGCTGCCAGGTAATCGCCTTCTTCGAATTTCTTAATTCCCTCAGAAAATAATTCCCTCTGTC
>CAZFFH010000018.1:11923-17739 GCA_964518375.1 uncultured Actinomycetota bacterium | reverse complement strand
TCAGGAAGCTTAGCTAATTCATTTTCTATCTTTTCTCTGCCTTTTTTAAGATCTTCCCCTCTTGAATAACGGTCAATGGAAATAGCTGCTTCGTGACCCTGTGCTATTGCATCTACAACAAATCCTGGACCACTTACCACGTCACCTCCTGCAAAAATTCCCGGAACATTTGTTGCAAAAGTAGTTTTATCAACCTTAAGCAGTCCCCTTTCCGTAAGCAATACTCCATCTGCTGCTTTTAATAAAGAATAGTCAACTACCTGGCCAATTGCCACTATGATAGTATCTGCTTCAATAATTTTTTCTGTTTCTTCTTTTAACTCAGGATTAAACCTGCCTTTTTCATCAAATACTCTTATGCAATCAAGTGTTTCAAGACCTATTGCTTTCCCGTTATCACCAACGATTCTTTTTGGACCTAAAGAATCTAGAATCCTTATCCCTTCCTCTTCAGCTTCTTTCATATCAATTTTATGGGCAGGCATATCTTCTTTTTTCTCAAGACATACAACAGATACTTCTTGACCTCCCAAACGTAAGGCAGTTCGAGCTACATCCAGCGCTACATTTCCTCCGCCAACAACCAATATTTTATCTCCGACTTTTACTTTCTTGCCAACGCTAACTGCCTGTAGGAAATCAGTAAATCCTGAAACTCCTTCCAAATTCCCACCTTCTAGAGGTATTATATGCCATCTTGCAGGCATTTCCTCGGCAGCAAGCTCAGGACTAACCATGCCTATTCCCAAAGTTGCCAGATCAGGGAATTGCCCAATTGCAGGAATTGCTATATCAGCTTTAATTATTACCTTTTCCTTGGTTTCATCTGGAATGGGTCTTGGCCTGCCAGATTCATCTAGTGGGCCCAATTTCATAGGCATACATTCTACACCTATTACTCTGCCTTCAACATCCCCTAAAATCCTTGTTGGGGCAAGAAGGGTATGAATTTTTATACCTTCACTTTTTGCTTCTATAAGTTCTTCTTTTTTTATAGGAAGTTCGTTTTCAGAACGGCGGTAGATAATAAATGCTTCTTTCGCACCAAGACGTAGGGCTGTCCTTACAGAATCTATGGCTACATTACCGCCACCAATAACTGCTACTGACTTATCTTTAAAATCAACCTCCTTGCCGGTACGCACTCTTTGAAGGAAGCCTACACCATTAATGACTCCGTCTAAATTTTCTCCTTCAATATTTAGAGTCAGGCTTTTATGGGTCCCGATAGCAATAAAGATAGATTCATAACCTCTGTTAAAAAGATCGTTTAAAGTTAAATCAGGACCAATTGCAGTATTGGTAAGAATTTCAACTCCAGCTTCTTTAATTATATCGATTTCATAATCAATAACTTCAGGGGGTAAACGAAATTTGGGAATTCCCATTCTAAGCATACCACCAGCTAATGATGAAGCTTCAAAGATTACTACCTGGTATCCCATTTTAGCCAGGTCATATGCAACAGTGAGCCCTGCCGGCCCGGAACCAATTATAGCTACCTTCTTATTTTTTCCAGGAATTTGTACTACTTTTTCTGTATGTTTTTTGCCAATTTCTTTTCCTGCCTCTTTTTCTTTATTCATAATGTACATTTCATAATCTGCTGCAAATCTTTTAAGTGCCCTGATAGATAATGGTTCATCTACATCTCCCCGATTACAAATATCTTCGCAGGGGGCATTACAGGTCCTGCCACAAATTGCAGGAAGTGGAATTCTTTCTCTAATTACTTCTAATGCTTCCTTAAATTTACCCTGAGAGATTAATGCAATATAGGCCTGGTTATCGCAACCGGCAGGACATGCACTTCTGCAGGGTGAAAGGCCCTTTTTATCTATTGCGAATTTATTAGGAACAGCCTGTGGAAACAGACGATAGATAGCTTTTCGAGTTCCGAAGCTTTCATCAAACTCATTTGGTAAATCAACCGGACAAACCTGCGCACATTCTCCGCATCCGGTACATTTATCTTCATCAATATAGCGTGCTCTTTTCTTAATAGTGACTTTGAAATTACCTGCTTCACCTTTGATGCCCTCAATATCAGCCAGTGTAATAATATCAACATCTTTATGTCTGCCAATTTCTACAAGTTTCGGCGCCATAATGCACATAGAACAATCATTTGTAGGAAATGTCTTATCAAGCTGTGCCATAATTCCACCGATACATGGTTTTTTCTCGGATAGATATACTTTTATCCCTGATCCTGCAAGGTCAAGGGCAGCTTGCATTCCTCCAATTCCACCACCGACAACAAGCGCTGAACCGACATTTACTTTGTTGTTTTTAGATTCTTTATTTTTAATTTCATTTTTCATTTTAAAACCTCGGCCATATTCTTTTTTATCAGCTTATCAGGATTTACAAAATGTGTATCCAGTCCTAATTTTTTTACATCACAGCCAAATGCCATTCCCATAATCTGAGTAAAATAAAATATAGGTATATTGTAATCTTTATTATAAACCTTATTTACTTCTTTCTGCCTTGTGTCAAGATTTATATGGCAAAGAGGACAGGCAACAGCAATTGCATCCGCCCCAACATCGTGTGCATTTTCAAAAATATTATTTGTTAATCTTAGAACAATTTCCGGATTTGTGAAGTTTAAAGATACACCGCAGCACTCTGTTTTATATGACCAATCCAGAACATTGACTCCTACGTTTTTTAAAATCTCATCCATGCTAACCGGATACTCACATATATCATATTGCATAATTTTTGCCGGTCTTGTCAGTACACAACCATAGTAACAAACTACCTTTAAATTAGATAAATCTTTTTTAACTATTTTTTTCATTCTTTCTTTGATGTTATTATCACTGTCTTCAAATATTTCAAGCGGATTTAAAACTTTTACTTTATTCTGGAATGGATAATCAATAACTTCGCAGACACTATCCCTTAATTTGGAGTTTTTTTCTATTTCGTAAATTGCTTTCTTAAAACTTGAATAGCAGCCTACACATGGTACTACTATTTCACTAAGATTTTCTTTCTCAACCTCTGCCAGGTTTTTTATTGATAAGGATACAAAAAGAAGTTTTGAATTTAAATGCGCTGATGATGCACCGCAACAAATCCAGTTTTTAACCTCTTTTAATTCAATATCAAGCATTGAACAAACAGCTTTAAAAGACATATCATATTCTTTACCTGTAGAATCAAATGTACATCCCGGATAATATGAGTATTTCATTTCATTTCTTCCTCTACTTTTTTAACTTTTGAAAACATTTTATTTAATTTAAAAGCCATTGTTAAATCTGGAAATAATTTTAACTTTCCAAACTTTATTAATTTTAAACCCATTGGTATATCCCTTTTAAAATCTTTTTTCTTTAGTTTATATGACAGTATTACTCCCAGCTCATACATTCTCCCAAATATTTTCATCATCTGTACGAATGATCTATAAAAGTCCGGTATATCTTTTACCCCCAGTGCAACTTTTTCTTTTACCGCGATTTTCCTTGCTGCATCCATTACATCAGTAATTTCTATATCCTGGGGACATCTTGTGGCACATGTTTCACAAGACGTACAGAGCCAGATAGTCTTGCTTTTTAATACCAGATCCTTCATACCAAGACGTATAGCTTGAATTATTTGTGTAGGAGTATAATCCATCTCATATACAATAGGGCAGCCTGCAGAACATCTTTTACACTGGTAGCATAAACTTGTATTATTACCTATTGCCGGTTGCATTGCCTTCATAAAATCTTTATCTACAGTAATTTGAAAAACACTATCTACCACTTTTTACCTCTTTTTATTTTGATAATTTTTAAACAGCTTAAGAAATAATCATTTTTAAAAAGGCTTAATTATTAGCTTGCCTGTGCACAATTTATGTATACTTTATTTTTTTGCATTACTGCAATTAATTTTCCTAAATAAAACTTCAAAGAATAATATCAATAATGATTATCGATGTCAATATTAATAAACTGTTTTTACAAACTATTTTTAATAATATCGCCTGGTTCGATATTTTATAAATTTGCCTAAATAAACGATTCAGAAAAACTTTTTAATTCTTCAAGGTTAAACACTGGGCCATCTACACAAACAAATTTTTCTCCAAGGTTGCATCTTCCACATTTTCCTATTCCGCATTTCATCCTTCTTTCCAATGTTGTGTAAACTGTGCGGTTTTCAAACCCCAGTTTTTCAAGCACTCCCAATGCATATTTAATCATAATGGGTGGCCCACAAGTAATTGCAACAGTACTACCAGGGGAAGGCGCCAACCTTTCTAAAACATCCGGACACAACCCAACTTCCTTATCCCAGCCATAACAGGCAGTATCAATAGTTAGAAATACCTCTATGTCGTCAGACTTTTCCCAGTCTTCCATATCATACTTAAAGCATACATCTTCCGGAGTTTTTGTACCGTATACAAGAGTTAATTTCCCATATTTACTTCTATTTTCAAGCATATAAAGCAAGAGTGGCCGCAATGGTGCCAGTCCAATTCCTCCCCCAACAAATAAAATATTTTTTCCTTCCATGTCTTCGTAAGGGAACCAGTTTCCTAATGGCGCCCTCAATCCCACCTTCTCACCCTCGCTAAGATTATGAATAGCCGAGGTTGTAACACCGGCTTTCATGACTGAAAATTGAAGAAAATCATTCCTGGAAGGTGATGAATTAATTACAAAAGTGGATTCGCCATATCCAAAAACTGATAATTGCCCAACCTGTCCTGGCTTGAATTTGAAGTTTTTCATTTTTTCTTCGTCATCAATTGTTATTTGAAGAGATATTATATTTGAGGTCTCCTTAATAATTTTATTTACAGTTGATATTTCAGGAATATAAGGATTTAGAATATCTGAATTATTATTTAATTTATTTTTTAAATTTAATTTATTATTTTCCATATTTAACAAATAATTAATACCGGTTTATTCTTACTTTTTATCTATATTTTTTACTTTTTTAGCACTATCCATTATAGAGTTAACAATTTCTCTTATATCCATGCCAACAGGGCAAACCTCAATACATCTACCACATCCTACACAATAGATATTTTTATTTCTTTTATAAAAATAATTATACTTACAATTTATCTTATTTCTGTATCTTTGATAAATATCAGATCTGGGGTTATGGCCACTTGCCTCAAGAGTATAATAATAGTTCATGCAATAGTCCCAGCACCTAAATCTCTCACCGCCAAGATCTTCTATTTCGTCACAAATATTAAAGCATACGCAAGTTGGACATACGTAGGTACATGCTCCACAACTTATACATTTTTTTGTAACTTTCTTCCAAATATCAGAATTGAAAGATGCTTCCATAGAATCTGGGATTTCATCTGTAGAAACATCATTATAGCAGCTGGCCATCTTAACTTCTGACTCGGATATGATTTTATCTATTTCAGCATAATAGTTTTCATCATCCGGATTTTCTTTTTCAAATAAGTCTCTATTTTCCTCTACAAACCACTTTACATTTTCACCTATTTTTAAAATGGCATAGACTTCTTCCATCTCTATCATACCAATATCTGCATGCTCGAAATTAAAAGGATGTCCACCTACTGAAGTACAAAAGCAGTCCGGATGAACTTTACTGCATCCGACCGAAATAAAAATAGAGGAATTTCTTTTGTTTAAATAATATGGATCTTGTTTTCCACCGGCTCCAAATACCAGATCAAACATTTTGATAGCAGACATATCACAGGGTTTGATTCCAAAAATAATTTTATTTCTGGAACTGCTGTCGGACCTCACTGAAGACATTAATTCCATATTTACTACATCAGGCTTTTCTAAATCCTT
>CAZFFH010000018.1:7239-11823 GCA_964518375.1 uncultured Actinomycetota bacterium | reverse complement strand
GAAATTTTCTGTGACTGCCAGTGCGGTTGTTCTAATTGGGTTATGCATCTGTCCCTGCATATCTCAAGGGGACATATATTCCTACAGGCATAACATCTTATACATCTGCTGAATTCTTCCTCCCAGAAAGAATTTATTTCCTCTAAACTTAATTTTTCAAATTCCAGAAGGTCTTCATACTCTTTTTTCTGTGTAATATCAAATTTCTTATCATTCTCAATAAATTCATCAAAAATTGGAGGTTTGTCATAAATGCTGCAAACATGGCACTTTTCTGCATATACTTCTTCCATATTAAATTCAAAGTCTTTTTCGCTGGTACCTATCTTAATGATATTGTCACGTATTTCAGCAGAAGCAATTTTTAACCCATTTATTTTTTTCTGTACTTTTTTACTGTCTATTACACCGTTACATTCAACAGAAATTATTTTTATCTTATCCCTGTCAATCAAATCTTCTGCTAACAGCTGAACAACTGCCTTAACATCGCAGGGCTTTAGTATCATGCCTATTTTTCCATCAATTTCCTGTGATAAAAAATAAGAGTAAGTTGCCAGATTATTTATACAAAGATTATTAAAAATTAAATTATCAATCTCTTCTTTTTTTTCTATGAACAGAGGATTAACTCTAAGCGGTATATTACTTTTTGAATACCCAACAACTACTTTTAAATCATCAATTAGACTACTGACTTTTTCCTTCAATCTTTCTTCAGTGCTCATTATTTTTATATTTCCTTAATCCTTTTTATGAAACTGTTGACCACTTTTTGCCATTTCTGCGCTTCGGAAGCAGATACCCACTGATAAGAAAACCTCCTGTTATCTATCCCGATCACTGGAAGGAAATCCTTTAATATCTCGAGCCTTCTGCGTGCATAATAATTACCTTCACTATAATGACAATCACCGGGATGGCAGCCTGATACAAGGACACCATCTGCACCCAGGCTGAAAGCTTTTAATACAAATAACGGATTCATTCTACCGCTACATGGCACCCTTATAATTCTTATATCCTCTGACTGTCTCAATCGTGCCGTACCTGCAGCATCAGCTCCGGCATAGGAACACCAATTGCATAAAAAAGCTACTATTTTAACCTTACTATCCTTATTTATTTCTTCCATTTTTAACCAGTCTTTAAATAGAAAAAGCTTTTAATTCTTCAAGCAACATCTCATCAGTGAAACCGTTCAGACTAATTGCATCTATTGGACATGTTGCTTCGCATAATCCACAACCCTTGCAAACAGACTCTATAACTTTAACAACATTTTTGTCTCTTATTTTTACTTCTTCAATGGCACTATATGGGCACACCGTCAAGCATTTATTACAACCTATGCATCTTACCTGGTCAACTATAGCAACAATTGGATCAGTTGCTAATTCATCTTTTGACATTAGTGCCAGAACCTTGCCGGCTGCTGCACCACCCTGCGCAACACTTGCAGGAATATCTTTGGGTGATTGACATGCTCCTGCAAGAAAAATACCTGAAGTGTTGGTTTCTACAGGTCTTAATTTAGGATGACTCTCTGTAAAGAAACCAAATGAACCTGTACTGATATTTAGTGTTTCAGCCAATTTCTTATAGCCTTTTGAAGGTATCATTGCGGGAGCCATTACTACAAGATCGGCTTCAATCTCTATTGATTTTCCCAGTATTGTATCAGAACCCCTGACAATGAGTTTTTCACCTTTTTTATATATCTTGGATACTTTCCCCCTGATGTATTGTGTTCCGTATTCTTGAGCCCTGATAATAAATTCATCATAATCTTTACCGGGTGATCTTATATCCGTATAAAAAATTAGAGATGTTGATTTAGGAAGATGCTCTTTTGTAAGTATTGCTTGCTTAGCAAGATACATGCAGCAAGCTGATGAACAGTAAGACATCCCTTTTGATCTGTCCCTGGAACCAACACAGGATAGAAAAACTATTTTTTCAGGTTCCTTTTTGTCTGAAGGCCTTATTATGTGTCCACCGGTTGGACCAGAAGCGCACATAAGCCTTTCATACTGGACACTCGTAATTACATCACTAAATTCATTTACCCCATACTCTTCAAAAACACTTGTATCAAATATGTCAGTACCAGTAGCAACTACAATCGCTCCGATATCTTTTGATATTATTTCTTCTTTTTGGTTATAATCAATTGCGTTTGCCTGACAAGCTTTTATACATTCATGGCAATCAGAACATATCCCGCAGTCCAAGCATCTCTGTGCTTCCTTTAACGCTTCTTCTTCATTAAAAGGCAGAATGACTTCCTTAAAATTATTAATCCTTTGTTCATTTTTTAATTTATTTATTTTTGCTCTTGCTGATTTACTGAAAGAATCAAGTTCTTTGGCAGTAAAGATCTCATCAGGTTTTAAGTAAATTTCTGATCTCTTTTTTTCCTCAATTTCCTTTACAATGTCTTCATATTTTATCCCAGCAATAAACTTGGTAATTACATCTGCAGCTAATTTCCCGTGCGCAATTGCCTCTGTAACAGTAGAAGGTCCCAATACCATATCGCCTCCTGCAAATATACCCTCGTCATCTACCAGAAGAATTTCCTGCCTATTTAGTTTTATCCGCTTATCAGGAGTTATTTCAAAATTTCTTTTACCAATATTTAGATAATCGACATCGGGTTCCTGACCCACGGCTAAGATTACCGTATCAACCTGGCCGCTAAACTCACTTTCTTCAACAGGTACCGGCCTTCTTCTGCCACTGCTGTCAGGAGCGCCCAATGTATTCTTAATTAATACCAGCTTTTTAACCTTACCGTCTTTCCCCTCAATTTCTAAAGGTGAAACCAAATAATTAAATACTACACCTTCTTCCATGGCATCTTCTATTTCATCGTCCAGGGCAGGCATCTCTTCCCTGCTTCTTCTGTAAAATATTTCAACCCTGCCGGCCCCAAGACGCAGCGCAGTTCTTGCAGAATCTATTGCAGCATTACCTCCGCCTATTACTGCCACTCTACCTTTCGTATTGATTATTTTCTTCAGTTTGATATCTCTTAAAAATTCCACACCTGAAACAACCCCATCCAAATTCTCACCCTTAATTCCAATTGAGGTATTTTTATCTGCTCCTGTGGCTAAAAATACCGCATCAAAACCATCCGTATGTTTCATTCTCCATATATCGTCACTGCTGGTAATTTTCGCATTTGTAATTATCTCAACCCCCATTCTTTTTATAAGATCTATTTCAAGGTCAAGAATTTTCGAAGGCAGCCTGTATTCAGGAATCCCAAGCTTCAGCATACCACCGGCAACGGGCATCGACTCAAATACTTTGACACCAAAACCTTTTTGAGACAGGTAATATGCAGCAGTTAACCCTGCAGGTCCTGAACCGATAATGGCAACTTTTGCTGATTTGCTTTCTTCCATATCCGGTAATGGAATTTCACCTAAACTTAATTCATAATCAGCCATGAATCTTTTCAGGTTCATTATTGATACCGGGTCATCTACAAGACTTCTTGTACAATTTTTTTCGCAAGGATGCGTACACACTCTTCCACATATTGATGGAAATGGATTTTCTGTTCTGTGAAGTTTTAGAGCTTCCAGATATTTCTTTTCTTTTATCAGGGCAATATAACCCTGAGCCGGTACATCTGCGGGACAGTTGCTTCTGCAGGGTGCTTTCCCTTTCTTATTTATAATATAGGCTGAAGGTACTGCCTGTACAAACATCTTGGATATAGCTTTTCTTAACGATAATCCTGCTTCAAAATCATTGGTATAAGATACCGGGCAGACTTTTTCGCAATCTCCACAAGAAGTGCAGTTTTTTATATTTATATATCGTGGCTTCTTTCTTATGGTAACCTTGAAATTACCTATGGACCCTTCTACTTTAATTACTTCTGATAAACTTAAGATTTCAATATTTTCATGCATTCCAACATCCACCATTTTTGGAGATAATATGCAAGCTGAGCAATCAATCGTAGGGAAAGTTTTATCGAGTTGAGCCATTCTACCACCAATAGAAGCCTCCCTCTCAACAAGTGTCACTTTTAATCCACCGTCAGCCATATCAAGACTTGCTTGAATTCCTGCAATTCCTCCACCAATTACAAGCACATTTTTGTTCAATTCAAAATATTTTGGATAGAGTTCAATATGTCTTCCGACTTTATATACAGCCATCCTGATCAGTTCAATTGCTTTTTGTGTAGCCTTTTCCCTGTCGTCATGGATCCAGGAGTCATGTTCCCTGATATTTGCCATCTCAAAAAGATATGGATTCAGGTTAACAGATTCAACAGTTCTCATGAAAGTATTTCCATGAACGCGGGGAGAGCATGAGGCAACTACCACTCTATTTAGATTATGTTCTTCAATGGCCCTTTTAATCTGCTCCTGTCCTGGTTCAGAGCATGTATATAAATTTGTTTGCGTAAAAACTACCCCGGGAAATTTTAAAACTTCTTTTGCAACTCTTTCTACATCAACATTTGCACCAATATTTGAGCCGCAGTAACATACAAACACACCTATTCTCAATTAATTTTCCTTCTTTAACTCTGATGAAAATAATATTTTTTAA
>CAZFFH010000018.1:5511-7139 GCA_964518375.1 uncultured Actinomycetota bacterium | reverse complement strand
ATTTTTATATTTTTATATTAATTGCACTATTTAAATAACCTTAAAACTTAAATTCTAATATCTGGTTTAACGAATAGCTTATCTATCATGGTATTTTTAAAAGATAAACCTAAAGCCAGTCCTAAAATCTGAGATATATAAAATACGGGAAATCTATAATTTGACTTAAAATAATTATTTATTTGTGCCTGCCTTAAATCCAGGTTCTGCTGACATAATGGACAACAAACTATTATACAGTTAGCGCCTGAATCCTGTGCTGCATTTAAAATTTTTTCACTAAGCTCAATAACAATATTTTTATTGGTTAGAGATAAAATTGCTCCACAGCATTCAGTCTTGAAAGAAAAATCCAGACTTTCTATGCCAACTTCTTTTAAGACACTTTCCATAGATGTGGGATTTTCAATGCTGTCAAATTTAGTTACATATCCCGGCCTTAAAAGCACGCACCCGTAATAACAAACCGGTTTTAAACTCTTTATAAGCATAATCTCTTTGGAATTATTAATTTCATCCTTTACTTCAATGTACTTATTTCTTATCTTTTCTTTTATTAATAACAAAAACTCAACTATTGAATAAACTCGAAAATCAAGTTTCTGATTTATATCAAATCCCATATTTTTCAGTTCTTCCAAAACCAGATCCCTTTTACTCTCCTCCCGTTTGTTTTCCGGTTCTATATTGCTATTTATAACTTTAGACGCTATGAGTAACTTGCAATAACAGGAAACACATGGACAGAGTATATTTTCATAACCCATTTTTTTTGCTAAAAGTAAATTCCTGGCTGATAGAATAATGGAAAGCTCTTCACTTATATTATGTGCCGGAGTTGTTCCGCAGCAGTTCCAGTCATCAATTTCTTCAAATTCAACATTTAAAAACTTTAATAAATTTTTCAGGGAAACATTAAAGTCCATGGCTGTAGAATTCAGCGAACACCCTGGATAATAGGCTATTTTTCCTAATTGAATATCTTCTTGAAATTTTTCCATCTCTTTTTTCATTAGAATTTAAAAAAAATAATAAAATAAAATTAAAAAATAAAGTCAACGAAATTTGTAAATTACAAATATTTTTTTACAACCCTTGATAATTTTTTCCTGTCTTTTACAAACTCGGGAAATAATTTTATTTTCCTCTTCCTTAAAATATTTAAAGCTAAATCCATATCATTAAAAAATTTTCCACTCACTAGATTTAAATTTAAAATAAGTCCAGGTTCATAACTTCTACCAAAAATTCCAATAATTTTTAAAAAAGCTTTATAAAATTTTGCTATGAGTTTTTCTTTGAAACTCCTGTTTTCCCAACTTTTAATACGCAGGTAACTCATTATTGCTGCAATATCTATACCCTGCGGACACCTGCTGCTGCATATTTCACATGACAGGCACAAATAAATAGAATTAGAATCAAATATAGAATTTATTTCATTTGCCTGAACTAACCGGATAATCTGATTGGGCTGATATTCATATACATTTGCAAGAGGACAACCGGCCGTACATCTTCCACACTGATAACAATAATAAATATCAGGTTCAATGAAATTTATTATCTCATCTCTTATTTTATTTGATAAGTTGTTATTAATTTTTCTCATTATTTTAAATAAAAAG
>CAZFFH010000018.1:2375-5411 GCA_964518375.1 uncultured Actinomycetota bacterium | reverse complement strand
ACAAAATCCTATTTATAAGCAATAGATTTTATAGTAATTTAATATTTTTTAAAAGGGCTCATTTTATATTTGTACCAAATTTAAAAAGGTAAAGCTTACACATGTTTTTATCATGACTCTAAAAGATTAAAACATGCTTTAGCAATTATATGGGATTTACACTTTATAAAGAATTTATTTTTAGGAGGCTGGGTAAAATAAGCACCATATACCATTGAGTAACCCTTATCGAACTCATACTACATCCTTACTGATGCCTTATTATAAGTTGAACAGAGTATATAAGAGACTTATCTGGAATATTATTCATCCGGCAAATTAAGCATAGATTTGACTTGTAGCAGCAGCTCCTTAGGCTGGACCGGTTTGTCCAGGAATTTACTTACAGGTAACCAGGATTCATCAATATCCTTATCAGTAAACAGGCCCATATATATTCCTCGTTCATTTACTGCTGAAAGCATGAGAATCGGGATATTGGTTAATTTATTGTTCCTTTTAAGGTCTCTTGCAATATCAAACCCTGCAGAACTATTTTCAGGGAACATTACATCCAGGATAATTAAGTCCGGATTGTACTTTGATACATTTTCAATTACATTTTCATCATTATATTGCGCAAAAACCTCAAATCCGTTAGCTTTTAAAACCATTGATATTGATTCTACGATATCTCTATCATCATCAATGATATAGATCTTTTTCATCCAAACCTCCTTTTCGCTAATTCCTTTTGTGTAAATTTATATTTTAAGAAATATTTTCTCATTGTACAATATAATCAGATTAAAAATAAAGACATTATATAAAAAGAAAAGGAAAAAATATGAACGAAGGAGCTATAGCATTAATAGGTGCAGGAAATGGTGGATTAGCGCTGTTAAAAGTGTTATTGGAAATTCCCGGCGTTAAAATAAAATATGTATGCGATATAAATCCTGATGCCGTTGGAGTTCTTTTTGCCAGAAACCACCATATTCAATGTATTACCAATTATCAGGAAATTATCACAAATAAAGAGATAAATCTCATATTTGAAGCCACCGGTGATCCACAAGTTTTTAAAAATCTCAGCAAAAATAAATCCCCTAATACAAGTTTAATTGGAGCAGATGGTTCCAAGATCATTTACAATCTTCTTGATTCCTATGATGAGATCAATCGAAATCTAAATGAATATAAAACCAATCTGGAAGAAAAAATTATTGAAAGAACTGAGGAGCTTGAAAAGGCAAACATCAAACTTGGAAAAGAAATGCTGGAATATGAAAAGATCAACCAGAAATTTCAGGATCTGAATAATGAAAAAACCAAATATTTATTATATGCCACGCATCAATTAAAAGCTCCGTTTGCAGCAATTCAAAGTTATGTTGATATTATACTTGAGGGATATTCCGGAGAAATTTCACAAAGAACAAGGGATATTGTTCTAAAGATTAAGGAAAGATGCGAATTGTTATCCAACGTAATTAAGGAAATGCTCGAGCTTGCCAAACTCAAATCCCGGGATTTTATGGATATAAACCTTGATAAGATCAATATTGGTCCAATTCTTTCTTCTGTTGTTCAACGCTTTAAAGTAATTGCCCGCATAAAAGAAATTCAAATTGATTTGATTTACGATGATTTTTACCTAAAACACTATGACGGACCATTTTCACCTTTGGATGAAGCCTTATATATCAAGGGATTTGAAAAACAGATAGATGTGCTTTTTTCAATCTTGATAGAAAATTCAATTAACTATTCACCACCCAATTCTGTTATTAGCATCATAATTAAAAAAATGGGAACTTCACAGCTATATATTGGTATAAAAGATCAGGGTATCGGAATAGCAGAAAAGAATTTAAGCAATATCTTTAATGAATTCTTCAGATCCAATAATGCGGTCGACTTCCATAAAAATGGGACCGGACTTGGACTTTCCATCGCAAAAGAAATTGCAGCAATTCATAATTCAAATATCCAGGTCGAAAGTACACTTAACGAAGGTTCCTGCTTTTCAATGATTTTTCAGCTGGTATAACCTATTTTTATTAAATTAAAGGTTACGTAACCGCTATTGTCTTTGCTTATATTATTTTCAATATTCGAAATAACCTCAATACTTTTTTTCTATGTGCTTATAATTTTCCTGAAAAATCTTTTGCCTTTTTGAATTACTTTGCCTGAGATATCTTTTAATTTTAGCTCCAGACTTGGGTCTTCTATTTTCTGGTCACCTAATTTTATTGCGCCCTGAGTGATAAGCTGCCTGGCTTTGCTGTTTGACTCTGCAAGGCCGCTGCTTACCAATAAATTTACAAGCCGGATTTTTCCATCCTTAACATCTTCCTGCCTGGGTACAAACTCTTCAACTTCATCAGGTATTTTTTTCTCTTTAAAAATGCTGTCAAATTTCTTCTCGGCGCTTATAGCTTTTTGCAGGTCGTGTAAATACTGGACAATAAGTTTTGCAAGATTTCTTTTGGCTATAACAGGATTTTCACCTTTTTCCTTTATATTTTTTTCAATTTTATCAATTTCAAATTTACCAATTCTTGTAAGAAGCCTGTAATAATCAATCACTATAGAATCAGGAATTGACATGACCTTACCAAATATTTCATCAGGAGATTCAGCCACGCCTATGTAATTTCCAAGGCTCTTGCTCATTTTTTCTACCCCATCGGTCCCAACCAGGATAGGCATCGTGATTGCAATCTGAGGTCTCTGGCCGAATTCCTTCTGAAGCTCTCTTCCAACCAATAAATTAAACCGCTGGTCCGTTCCTCCCAGTTCAATATCAGCATTTATTGCAACTGAATCATACGCTTGCATTATGGGATATAAAAATTCCATAATCGCTATTGAAACATTACCACGAAACCGCTTCTTGAAGTCATCTCTTTCAAGCATTCTTGCCACAGTAAATCTTGCGGTCAAATTTAAAATATCTTCAAGTTTTAAAGGTTTTAACCATTTTGAATTTTTAACGACTTCGGTTTTATCAGCATCAAGTATTTTGAATGCTTGTTTCATATAGGTTTT
>CAZFFH010000018.1:0-2275 GCA_964518375.1 uncultured Actinomycetota bacterium | reverse complement strand
TTTGAGAGGTTAGTGATATGAACAATTTTGATAAAAATAAAAATAAAAAGAAGAAGTCAGGATGTCTTAAGACTTTTTTTATAGTCCTGGCAATATGCGTTGCTTTAATACTTCTTATTGTAGCAATTGCGGGATTGCTTTATTTAAGTACCGTACCCACGCTTGAAGAGCTCACACCTGCAACTATAGCCGAAACTTCAAAAGTATATGCAATAGACGGCAGCCTTCTTACTGAATTCCATGCTGAAGAAAACAGGGAAATAATTGATTTTGATAAAATGTCCCAGAATATAAAAAATGCAATAGTTGCTGTTGAAGATAAAAGATATTACGAGCATCAAGGCGTTGACTATAAAAGAATTATTGGCGCACTTATAGCTGATATCAGGTCAAGAACAATCGTGCAGGGCGGCAGTACTATCACTCAGCAATATGTCAAGAATGTATATTTCAGCCCGATTCAAACATTTAGAAGAAAAATTAATGAAGCAGTAATAGCAATACAGCTTGAGCGCCACTATACAAAGGATAAAGTCCTGGAAATGTATCTTAATACGATATACTTTGGCGCTGGCGCTTACGGTATTGAAAAAGCATCCCAGGTTTATTTTGGTGTAAGCGCCAGCGATCTTACGGTGGCTCAGTCTGCACTTCTGGCTGGCCTTGTAAGAGCTCCCGAGATATATTCTCCCTTCAACAATCTTGAAAAAGCACAGAGCAGGAGAAATTTAATTCTAAAACTTATGTACGACCAAGGTTATATTGATAAAAATGAATTCATGAGTGCAATCGTAGAACCTGTCATCTTAAACACAGAACAAACAAATATCAATGCACAGTATACCGATAGGATTGCTCCCTATTTTATTGATTATGTAAAGCAGCAGCTTTATGAGAAAAAATTTACCGATCATGATGTGTTTAAAGGTGGGTTAAGGATATATACAACTCTGGATACAGGCCTTCAGCAGAGTGCCGAAGATGCAATTAAAAAAGTATTTCCGGAAGATCCGGGTCCCTCATATGCATTAGTTTCCATGGATCCTGCCAATGGTTATATTTACAGCCTCATTGGCGGTAAAGATTACAATAAAAGCAAATTCAATATCGCTACTCAGGGCAAAAGACAACCTGGTTCAATATTTAAAGCTGTGGTACTGGCGGAATCAATAAGGCAGCACTTCTCTCCAAATGATAAGTATAATCCCAATGGTCCGATAGTTATAGATATGCCTTCCGGGCCAGACTGGAAAGTAGATAACTATGGGGGCGAGAAATTTGAAGGTGATATGACGGTTGTGGACGCAACAATTCATTCCGTCAATGTAGTTTATGCACAACTTATGATGAAAGTAGGCGCAGACAATGTGGAGCGGTTATGCAATGAAATGGAAATTACTGATATAGGTAACAATCCCGCCATTGCTTTAGGAGGACTTGAAAAAGGCATTACTCCACTGGATGTAACCAAAATATTTGCTACTCTTGCCTCAGGAGGAGAATATCACCAGCCGGTTTGCATTTTAAAAATCACTGATTCTGAAGATAAGGTTCTTTATGAATATGACCCTGAAAAAAACGAGAAGAATTTACGGATACTGGATTCTCCGATTGCATATTATGTTACCAGGATTCTTGAAAGGGTAATACTGGAAGGTACGGGAAGAGGTGCAAATATCGGCAGACCCGCAGCAGGTAAAACCGGCACAACCACTGATAATAAAGACGCCTGGTTTGGAGGTTTCACCCCTGAACTGGCAACTGTTGTCTGGATGGGCCATGAAGAATCCAGCAAACCTATGGAAAAAATAAATGGCCGAACAGTCGTGGGCGGCTCTTTCCCGGCTGATATATGGCGGGAATACATGAAGGAAGCGCTTAAGGATAGGCCCGTAAAAGATTTCAATGCTCCAAAGGGCGAGCTTCTTGATGTCGAGGTCTGCACACTAACCGGCTTATTACCGACATTCTGGTGTCCAAAGGAAACTCTTGGTTTCATGATTTTTGAAAAGGGCAAAGAACCGACAGAGATTTGTAATATCCATAATAAAGTTCCTGTACCAGATGTCGTGGGCCTAAGCATTGATGAAGCGCGGCAGATTTTTACAGATTTGAATTTTGTGATAAATGAGTCATTTGAATTTAATGATATTTATAATGAAAACATAGTATTTGGTGTAGATCCGGCTCCCGGAACAATACTGGAGTCTCTGACAGGCGAACAGTTGAGTGCCACACTGCAGATTAGCAAGGGACCTCAAACATATGAAATGCC
>CAZFFH010000017.1:16595-18055 GCA_964518375.1 uncultured Actinomycetota bacterium | reverse complement strand
GGGATAATAGTTTTAAATAGTTTATCGGGAAAATATTTATTGATTTCTTTTATAACTTGATTTGATAACCTCGTTCTTGTGTACATTGTAAGAACTATACCGGTAATATCGAGGGAAGAATTGAATCTGCTTTTAACAGAATTAATCGTTTCAAGCAGCCTCGCAATACCTTCCAGAGCATAAAACTCACATTGCATCGGAATTAATATCTCCGTGCAGGCAGTAAGGGCATTAGTCGTCAACAATCCTAATGAAGCTGAGCAATCTATTATGATAAAATCATAGTTATTTTCAATTTTTTCAATAGCTTCCTTCAGCCTGAACTCTTTACCACTTAAGGGATAAAGCTCTGCTTCAGCATTTGAAAGTTCCCATTTAGCCGGTAATATTTTTAGATTTTTAAAATGAGTGTCTAAAATTACTTTATTGGTGTCCTTGTTTGAAATAAGGATATCACAAATTGAATCACCGATACTATTATAATTAATACCAACCCCGCTGGTAGAATTACACCGTGGATCTACGTCTATAAGTATTGTCTTGTAGCCATACTGCCCTAAATATGCTGCCACATTTATAGCCGTGGTGCTTTTCCCTACTCCACCTTTTTGGCTGCAAACTGCAATTATTCTATGATTTAAACTTACATGATTATCAAAATCAATAATACCCATTATAAGGAATTATTTTATAGAATTTATATTTTAATATTTTGTTCAATTCTTGCCGGAATTGGGTTTCGAATATCAAAACTATTTTGATTTGAAGGTGTTTTTAGTAACGAAAATGCTGGTTTTTGTTCAAAGACCGCTTTTGGTTTTTCGGGGACCTCTATTTTATAAATATCCTGGTTATCTGTAACTATGCTTTGGCCTTTAAACAAGCCACCTTTTTGGATAGTTAAAAGTGTGCCTTTTTGAGTGAGATTGCCGATAAATCTACCTGTTGCTGTTATTTCTACCTCACCCGAAGCTATCATTTCACCCTTAAAGCTGCCCAAAATTTTTGAGGTGTTTGTTTTAGCATTTGCCTCTACTTTTCCTTCTCTTCCTATAACTAATTCTTTTTCAGAAATTATTTCTCCCTTTACGATTCCATTAATTCTTGTCGAACCTCTGGAATAGACCCTGCCTTCAATATAGACACCTTCTTCTATTATGGTCCATTCTCTGCTTCCGGGTAACTCAGATTCTCTTTTACCTATCATGATTTTTCTCCCCCAAAAGGTTTTACAAAGTATTTTTAAGATATTTAAAGATTTTTCCGGCTTATGGATTTTTGTGATATTTTTTTAATTTTATGGGTGAATAGTTACATCTTTTTTATTATTGATATATTTATTGTGTTAATATATTATAATTCATATTAATACATTATAATAATAAGAAATCTATATTGTATATCATATTTTAATAAATTAAAATATATAAATATTTATTTAGTTATATATAAATATTTAT
>CAZFFH010000017.1:14104-16495 GCA_964518375.1 uncultured Actinomycetota bacterium | reverse complement strand
TTATAGTGTTGTATGAAAGATAGTGTTTTAACCTAATTTTTTAATTATTAGCTATTTATTAATTATAACTTAAAGGAGTAAAAATGCCATCTGAACAAGGAGATACGTATGATAATGGTAACAAATCGAGAATATTATTAACAATTTTTGGTGATTCTGCAAAAGTAGAAGGTAACTTTAAAATTTCCGATTCCATCGAGATTGATTGTGATGTCAAAGGACAGCTCGACGTAGATGGAAAAATAGTAATTCAAAAGGATGGTTATGTTAATGCTGATGTAAGGACCATAGACGCTGAAGTTATTGGCAGATATGATGGTAATATGGAAGCAACAGGAATTGTTGAAATAAAGGAAACAGGAACAGTCAGGGGTAATGTAAAAACAGATTCCCTCATGATTAATAAGGGTGGTATATTTGCAGGCAGCGTAACAAGACTGTCTGAAGAAGAAAAAGCTGCCGGTAAATCAAAATCAAGAAAAATAAAAGAAACGGAAGAAATAGAAGAAGACTTTAAATACTCAGATTTTCAACTTTAATTATATATCAAATCACTTGGTTATGATTTTATAGCAGAGTTTTGCATTTTACGTCGTTTCCCTTCGAGCTCGCTTGTAACGATCTTACGGATTCGTACCGATTTAGGAGTGACTTCAACCAGCTCGCTGTCGTCTATATATTCCAAAGCATCTTCCAGGTCCATAATTCTGGGAACATTAAAATGTTCCAATCCACCCTCTCCTTTGGAACGCATATTGCTTAGCTGTTTTTCCTTGCAGACATTCACCCAGATATCTTCAGTGCGGGAATTTTGTCCAACCACCTGGCTTTTATAAACATTAATTGCAGGACCATAAAATAATTCACCGCGATCCTGGATATTTGTTAAACCATATAGCCTGGTTATTCCTGTTTCGCAAGCCACCAGAGAGCCCCTCTCGCGTTCTTTCCATTCACCTTTTTCAGGCAGGTATTGATGAAATAAAGTATTCATAATACCTAATCCTCGAGTATCAGTCATGAGTTCCCTTCGGTAACCAAATAAACCACGGGTAGGTATAATAAATTCCAAATAAACAATTCTTTCTTTAACTTCCATTTTTTTCATTTGGCCATAGCGGCTGCCTAACTTTTGAATTACAGCTCCCGAGTATTCTTCCGGTACTTCTATAAAGACTTCTTCATATGGAATCATTTTCCTGCCGCCAACAATTTTAACTATAACTTGAGGCTGGGAAACCTGGAACTCATATCCTTCACGGCGAAGGCGCTCAATAAAGATGGCCAGATGAAGTTCCCCGCGCCCGGAAACAATCCATCCACCTGCAGGATTATCTTCTATTTTTAAAGCTACATCATTTTCGAGCTCCTTATAAAGTCTCTCCCTTATTTGCCTGGACGTTGTAAATTGGCCTTCCCTGCCTGCAAAAGGAGAAGTGTTTATGGTAAAAGTCATCTTAACAGTTGGTTCTTCAATCTGGAGTATGGGTAAGGCTTGTGGTTGATATACGTCTGCGATAGTTTCACCAATTATAATATCAGGAATTCCGGCAATAGCTACGATTTCACCTGCTTGGGCCTCCTTAACTTCAATTTGAGCCAGGCCTTGAAAAGTTACCAGTGAAGCCAATCGATATTTTTTCATTAAGCCTTCACGGTTGATTTGCACTACTTCCTTCCCGGCTTCTATTTTCCCGTTATAAATTCGTCCCCTGGCAATACGGCCCCTAAAATTATCCCAATTAGTTGAAGTGACCAGCATTTGCAGGGGAAGGTTTGCGTCACCGCTTGGTTTGGGAATATATTTGACAATTTCATCAAATAAAGGTGTAACATCCTTCATTTTTTTCAAGTCAGGTAACAGTCCGGCTTTACTCATTTTGGAAGAAGCATAAATGATCGGGAAATTGGCTGTTTTTTCGTCAGCGCCAAGGTCAATGAAAAGGTCAAAGGTTCTATTTAAAGCTTCATTTATGTTGGCGTTAGGTTTATCTATTTTATTAATTACAACAATTATTTTATGCTTTAGCTCCAGGGCTTTTTTTAGAACGAAACGGGTTTGCGGCATAGGACCCTCCTGGGCATCAACCAGCAATAGTGAACCATCAGCCATTTGCAATACTCTCTCAACCTCTCCTCCAAAATCAGCGTGTCCCGGTGTATCAATAATATTAATCTTGATTCCATTCCAGACTACTGAGGCATTTTTGGAAAAAATAGTGATCCCCCGCTCTCTTTCCAGCTCGTTGCTGTCCATAATGCAGCTTGTATCAGCAATATCTTTATTTAATCTTGTTTTGGATAGGCGCAGCAAAGAATCTACCAGGGTGGTTTTACCATGGTCAACATGAGCTATGATTGCAATATTGCGAATTTCCATAATTATTTATA
>CAZFFH010000017.1:0-14004 GCA_964518375.1 uncultured Actinomycetota bacterium | reverse complement strand
AAGAACTGCCGGATGAGCTGTGTTGGTTAAACTAACCTTGGAACATCTTTCAACAATAACTTATTTATTAATTTCAATTCATTGAAAACAAAAATAGAAGTTAAGATTGTATTCAGCAGATCGCACAATGGAAGTGAATACCAGATACCATTTAGTCCAAAGAAAATTGGCAATATTAAAATTGCAGGTATTAAAAATATAATTTGCCTTGTAATATTTAAAAAAAGTGCCGGCAGCACTTTGCCTATAGCTTGAAATAAATGACCTCCAATAAATTGAAATCCAATAGTGATAAAAAATACTGACAGGATTCTTATCGGTGTTATGCCAATTGTAATCATTTCCTGGTTACTGCTGAAAATCCTCATGATGAGGTTAGGAAATCCGAATATTATAATAAATGCAAACCCTGCGACTACAGTGGTCCAAATAATTGCTTCCTTAAGGACTTTTTTGACCCTTTCATAATTTTTAGCTCCATAATTAAAACCTATGATTGTAGAAAACCCTTGAGTTATCCCTATTATTGGCATTAAGGTAATATCCATAACCCTTATTGAAATACCCATTATTGCAATATATAAATCACTGCCATATTTCATTATCGTTCTGCCAAACAAAACAAAGATTACGCAATCTACTACGCTCATTAAAAAAGACGGAAATCCAATTTTTAATATGTCCTTAATAACTGAAAATTTAACCTTAAACATCCCTATGTTAATCTTAAAAATGCTTTTACCGTAATTAAAATATATAAATATGTATATTACGCTTAAAAACTGGCTTAACACTGTGGCTATCGCAGCTCCCCTGACTCCCATTTTAAAAATAAAAATAAAAATCGGGTCAAGTATTATGTTTAAAACAGCTCCGAATATTAATGAATACATGGCTGCTTTGGGTTTTCCTTCAGATCTTATAAGATTATTGCCGACTACGCCAAATGAAAGAAAAATAAATCCCATTAATATGATAAACATATAATCCCTTGAGTACTGAAAAACTTCCGGTGACACCTTAAAGAAATAAAGGATCTGGTCAATGAAAATATAGCAAGGAATCATAAATAAAATGCTGACCACACAGGATAAAATCATTCCATTGCCCGCTGTTATAATTGCCTTCTCTTTATCACCTTTTCCAAGCGAGCGGGCAATTATCGAGCTCGCTCCTGTACCAACCATGAGCCCGACAGCAAATATAAGTATTTGTACCGGAAGTACAAAAGCTAGACCGGCAATGGCAAGCGGACCAAGTGCATTTCCTACATATAGAGTATCAACAACATTGTATAGTGCACTCACAATAAGGCCTATGCTCGCAGGCACAGAAAACTTAACCAGCAGTTTCCTGATATTGCCATTTAAAATTAATTCTCTTTCCTGCTCCACTTTGGCTTTCGATTATATAATTTTTTTCTTCATCGTTTAAATGATTTTATTTTTTTTCTGCTTTTATCCTGGCTCTTGCTTCTTCAAAAAATGGCTCTGCAAAAGAAGTGGAATAAGTTCTCTGCTCAAAAGTCTTTTTCTCCAGCGTTTCCAGGAAACCTTTAAATTGTTCAAAATAAGATCCATATATATGATAGCTGTCTGCAACATCAACATATCGGCCAACCTTAACAGGTTTGCTAATTTTTTTAGAAATTTTTTCTGCTATCGCTCTTTGCAAATCTGTAAGAGCAAATATATTCATAAATGCTGCCTTATAAGCATCTCTTGAACGCCAATGTGTATTCATATTAAGAACAAGTCCTTCTTTGGGGTCTTCGAATATACGAAACCAAATCCTCTGAAGGCATGGAGGTTCATGATGCTTGGCATCAAGTTCCGGATCCCATGTGATTGCCTGTGCCCGCCTCGTGTATCCGCAAGCAACGAGATTTTCAACAGCGGAAGCAATTTGATCCAAATTCCCACCGGCTGTAGCATAATTAAAAAGCCTGTCGTGATAACTGTAGGACCAACCGTGGCCCCCGATCCAGTGGTTATGTATCCCATCAACCACCTCCTGGCGGTAGACTTCAAGTTCATCGAGCCCGGTTGGAAGAGCCCTGTGAATCCTTGGTTCTGCAAATGGTTCGTGAATAACCATTATCATGGTAGCGTCCCTGCTTGGGGGATCTATTGTCCTGTCATATTGTGTTTTTATCGCAATTCCCTTTGCCCAAACTTCTACGAGCGAATTTTCCCACACCTGGGGCAGGGTTTTACCTTCAACTTTCAAGACAGGGATATCTCCTCCGCTAAAAACAGCATTTCCATTTTCGTTTTCTTTTTCAATGTCCATTTTGTCACCCTCCCTTTAATGTTTTTATTTATTAATAGTTCAGTCTTTATTGATTTAAATAATAAAAGAATAAAATTTTATATGTAAAAAATTAAAAAAACTTATACATAGTTTACCATAAAATTTCCCGGAAATTACCTTAATTATTTTCCCTTATATATAACAAATCATGGGAAGAAGGGGTTAAACTAATAGAAACTTTTTAAATTAAATGTTACAGTTTATTTTGAGTGTCTCTATATTTATTATAACAATTGATTTAGAAAATAAAATGAATTTATGATATCATAAATCATTATGGCGAAATACCACGATTTAAAATTTGCGGTACTGGGAGCGGGACATGGCGGCAAAGCAATGGCCGCTCACCTTGCTATTAAAGGTTTTAAGGTTAATCTTTACAACAGAACTTATTCCAAAATTCATCCAATACTTAAATTAAAAGGAATAGAGCTTGAAGGTGAAGTAAGCGGTTTTGGAAAGATTGATGTTGTAACTGATAATATAGAGGAAGCTTTAAAGGATGCCGATATTATTATGGTCGTTGTACCTGCTTTTGCTCACGGTTCAATTGCTGAGCGTTGCGCGCCCTACCTAAAAGACGGACAGCTGGTTGTTCTAAATCCGGGAAGAACTGCAGGAGCGCTTGAATTTTTAAATGTTTTAAGGGAAAGAGGAAACTGCAGTGATGTAATTATTTCAGAGGCCCAAACCTTCATTTATGCCAGCAGAGGCATGGGACCGGCAACTGCAAAGATCTTCAGGATAAAACAGGCAATCCCTGTTGCAGCAATACCGGCCGTTAAGACAGACAAGGCCATAGATATGCTAAACGAAGCTTATCCGGAATTCATTCCAGGAACAAGTGTCATTGAAACAAGCTTTAATAATATGGGAGCTGTTTTTCATCCTGCAATAACAATATTAAATGCGAGTCGTATTGAATCTACCCTGGGTAATTTCCAGTTCTATATAGAAGGCGTGACTCCGGCAGTGGCAAAAATACTTGAAGCCGTAGATAAGGAACGAGTTGAAGTTGCCCATGCCTTGAAATGCAAGAATGTGTTATCAGCAATGGACTGGCTTTCAATGGCTTATAATGTTATAGAAGACAGCTTATTTGATGCCATTCACAGCAACCCCGGATATAGAGGCATAATGGCTCCTGAGACTGTCAATGTTAGATATATTACTGAAGATATACCGATGAGTCTTGTTCCAATTTCTGAATTCGGAAGAATTTTCGGGGTTGAAACGACTGCAATTGATTCCCTTATTAATCTTGCCAACATCATATTAAAAACAAATTTTTACAAAACTGGCAGAAATCTAAAAAGGCTTGGACTTGAAGGCCTGAGTCTTGAACAGATAAGAAATGTTTTCATTGACGGCAAAATAAGCAAGTAGAAATTGTGCATAAATATAAAATCATAAAAAACACAAACTATGAAAAAAATACTTGGCGCTGCTGTGGGAGGATGTGTTCACGTTGCTGGCATCTTGAGCTTTCTTTCAAGTGCAAATAAAATTGGATTTCAAACCAAATTCCTTGGAACTGCTGTCAGCGCAGAAAACCTTTTAAAAGAAATAAACAATTTCAAACCGGATATCATTGGCTTAAGTTACAGGCTTTCACCTGAGAGTGCTGAAAAAATTTTTTCTGAACTAAAACAAAAACTTGACTTAAGCCTGGATAAGTCTGCTAAGAAAAAAGTATCGCTTATTCTTGGAACGACAAAACCGGTAGCAGCTGCCCTGAAAAAAACAGGACTTTTTGAAATGTTTGAACATGTTTTTACAGGTGGTGAAAAAGTTGTTGAAATTGAAGCTTTTTTAAAGAATATCCGGGAAGAAAGCGGATACTCGCACCGAAAAAAACCGGATAGATTAAAAATTCCGGATACCATAAAACCGGCAGCTCCCCCTCAAAATTTGCAAGACAGGATTAAATTTAAAAAGCCCTTCCCCCTGCTGCGGCATCATTTTGGCAGGCCAAGCCTTGAAGAAACAATTGAAGGAATCAAAATAATTGCCGAAAGCAGCTTAATTGATATTGTATCAATAGGACCAGACCAGAATGCACAGGAATTCTTTTTTAACCCTGAAAAAATGGATAATAAAAAGGATGGGGCCGGTGGTGTCCCAATAAGAAGCGCTAAGGACCTTAAAATGCTTTACCGGGCATCAAGAACCGGAAATTATCCGCTCATGAGGTGTTACAGCGGCACTAACAATATTTTAAAGTTTGCGCAAGTCCTGATTAAAACAATTAATAATGCATGGTGTGCCGTTCCGTTATGCTGGTACAACGAGCTCGACGGCAGGAGCACAAGGAAACTTGAAGATTCAATTGCAGAAAACCAATCCGTGATGAAATGGCACGCACAAAGGGATATACCGGTTGAGGTAAATGAATCGCATCAATGGAGCTTAAGATACACTTCAGATAGTGTCGCAGTCGCCACCGCATACCTGGCAGCTTATAATGCAAAAAAAATGGGGGTCACAACATATGTGTCGCAATATATGTTTAATACGCCTCCTGAAACCTCCTTTACAGCCGATCTTGCCAAAATGCTTGCAAAGATTGAACTGATTGAAGAATTACATGATGATAATTTCAAATCCATACGCCAGACAAGAACAGGGTTGTACAGTATGTCAGGTACTTTTAAAGAAAATAAGGGACAGCTTGCAGCATCTACCTTGCTTCAAATGCAGCTTGACCCTGAAATCGTACATGTTGTTGCATTTTGCGAGTCTGAGCATGCCGCCAAACCTGATGATATAATTGAAAGCGCTGAAATAGTAAAAAAAGTAATTGAAAATTATTTAAATGGATGCCCTGACATGAAGAATGAAAAAAGTGTTAAAGAAAGAAAAGCACGGTTAATCAGTGATGCAAATTTGATTATAGGTGCAATTAAAAAACTTGACTCGTCAAAAAAATGTGAAGACCCCCTGGTAATGCCTGAAATCATTGGTAAAGCTATAAGAACCGGCCTACTCGATGCTCCACATCTGATTGGTTCCAGCACTGCAAAAGGAAAAATGACCACCATGTTTTTCAACGGTGCATGCATGGCAGTTGACGAGTTTTGCAGGCCCTTAAGTGAAGCTGCCAGACTGGCCCAAATATTATTTTAAGCTACCGGGTTTTTTTATTTTTGATTGTGTACTTATTTCTATGCCGCCGGAAAAGTGTAATCCAATATTTATTACCCATGTTATAAGAACTATAAAAAGCCCGAATATTACTGAAAATGCCAGGCCCGTTAATGCAAAAAATATGAGCGTAGCTATACCGCTGCTAAAATTATTGAGAAACCCTAAATTCAAGCTGTTTAAAAGTACACCAAACTTAAGCTCCTCCGGAATAAACGAGAATCTCTGTTCCGAAACATAAATTATTATTCCAAA
The DNA here is from genome assembly GCA_964518375.1 of uncultured Actinomycetota bacterium. GTDB lineage: Bacteria > Actinomycetota > Humimicrobiia > Humimicrobiales > Humimicrobiaceae > JAHILC01. Next base: position 8,292 of record CAZFFH010000017.1, on the reverse strand, counting down.
AATTAAAATTATTCCAAAAAAAATTAAATATGAAAGAATAAAATTTTTTAACATGGATTTCAATCCAATTCTTCTCAGAATAACTCTGTCCTGTCCTTTTACAAATGAATTGCTACTGGTTTTATTTTCCAAATCACTCTTGTTTATGAAAGGGGTTATATCTTCTTCCTTATTGGAAGCTTTCATAACGCGCCACTCCAGCTCAACTTTTGCATTAAATTTCTTTAATAGTATAGTTTCAATTCTTTTTAGAGCCAGTTCTATATTGTCAATTGTTGTTCCTCTAAATAGCATTAAAAAATTGCTTTCTTCTGTTTTTAAATATACATCTGTACTCCTGAAATTCTTAGTTAAAATGCTTGAAAATTCGGATAAAAAATCATCTTTATTATCAAAACCCAAAAGGCTGATGACTGCGTCAAGATTTTTAATCCAAAGCCTGATCAAACAGTATTTAGTCTTATCTTGCAGGCCCCTTAAATTTTCAAGGTAAAGCATTTCCTTAAATATATCTGAATAAGCTTTATCGTTACTGCTCTGGGAAGGATTCTGCTCCTCGTTTAAACTACTGTCATAGTTATCTATTTTAATTATTTCATTCTTATTTTCGTTACTGGAATCTGTCATTTTATTTTCCATTTCTTTAGTTTAATAATTTTTAATTTCATTTCCTATTGGTTCATCACTTTTAAAATATCCATTACCCTTAGTATTGCCGGTCCTACTACTATGATCATCAGAGCAGGTAAAAGAAAAAGAATGGTCGGGAAAACAAGTTTTACAGGAGCTTTCATTCCCTTTTCTTCGGCCGCCTGTCTTCTTTTTATCCTCATTTCACCGGCCTGAATTCTAAGTACTTTACCAATTGAAATACCAAAAATATCCGCTTGTATAATTGATAATATGAAAGTATTCAAGTCGGTGACATCCGTGCGCTTTGTTAAATTACGAAGAGCTTCTTTTCTTGAAAGTCCTATTTCCATTTCTTTTATAGCTCTTTTAAACTCTTCGCCCAGTGTCCCCTTAATATTTTCTGCAACTTTATAAAGAGCCATATCAAAACCCAAACCGGCTTCAACACTGATTGTCAGCAAATCTAATGCGTTTGGCAGGCTTTTCCTGATTCCTTCCTGCCTCTTTGCGGTCTTACTCTTTAAATAATAATCAGGTAATATATATGAAACCGGCACCATTAAGATTAAGATCATTTTTACTGTCGTTGAAACATTAAAAAAGAGTGAAATAAAAAAAAGCGCCAATAAAAATACAAAGGGCATAAAAAATTTTATTCCCAGGAACACATCAACCTTAACGTTATCTCCAATTCCGGCAAGTTCCAGCCTTCTGCTTACAGATTCAACCAGGTTTTTTGGTAAAAACTTCCTGAATATAGACAGGAATTTCCTGAAAACGGGCAGCACGATTCTTTCAACAAAAGTAGGGTTATGGCGCTCCTTTTTTCCTTTGGTATCAAAAAAAGATAATTTTTCCATGCTGCTTGCCGGTGCATTTTTTTGAAATGCCGTCATGCTGAAAAACAAGGTTAATAAGAAAACTGCTGCAAAGACAGCTCCTAACATAATAAAAAATATCATTTGCATATTTTCCCGATCCCTAATACTCGATTTTTATTATTCTTAAAATCCACATAATACCCGCTATCATTAAAACAATAGCTAATGCAAGCATTCCCATACCCATTTTTGTAGTGACAAGTACACTGATATAAGATCTATTTATCGCTGAAAGAATAATTGCAATACCTATAGGCAACCCTATAAGTACATAAGCAGAGAGTTTACCTTCCGAAACAAGAGCTCCTATCTGCCTTAAAACCCTATCCCTTTCTCTTATTGTATTGGCAATTATATCCATGATTTCTGCAAGATTGCCACCTACTTCTCTCTGAATGTTTATTGCCTTTACAACCCAGCTAAAAAGCTCACTGTTTATCCTGCCGGCCATATTTTCAAGAGCCTCTTTTTCAGGTAATCCTATCCTGATTTCACTCAAAGTTATTTTGAACTCTTCAGAGATAGGTGGTTTGGTTTCTTCTATTACCATTGCCAGTGATTGGTGCAAACTGTAGCCTGCCTTTAAAGCTCCTTCAACCAGCTGCAACGTATCGGGTAATTGCTCATTAAACTTTTTAAGTCTTTGTCCCGTTTTAAAATTAATGAACAAAAATGGAAGAAAAATCACAATCATTACTATCATTAGCATCAATGAGGTATTCTTTGTCAGCAGGAAAGTAACAAGTGTAGATATGATCACCAAGGTTATATGTATGAATATAAATTCGGTACCTTTCAAACTCATACCTGCCCGTTTGAGTTTCTGCTCAAATAGTTCACCGAATCTTCTTCCAAAAGATATTTTCGAAATAAAATTTGAAAGTTTTGACAGAATGCTATTTTTCTTTTCTTTTCCGTCAAGTCCTGCTTCAAGATTTTTGCCCGTAGCGCTGTTTGCATAAGAATCAATTCTGCTCTTCAGGTCTTTCTTGTTCCTCACCATAATGGTTGATATGAGATACATCAATAATGTAGCACTTACAAAAACCAGGACAAATATAACAGGCTTAAACCACCATATACCTGCAAAAGCATAACGAGTGTCTGCAAGAGGATCGCTTATTACTTGGCTTGCTGAATATGTATAAAAAGGATTCGGGTATGCAATCTTTATTGAATCGTTGATATTAGATTTTTTAATTGCTATGCCAATATCTATATTCTCGGTTCTTTGTTTTGTACTTTCAAAAGAAATTTTATATTGGTTTCTGATTTTTTGAGATATCAGGCTATAAAAACCAGCCAGATCCTGGGAATTTGTTGTAGTTAAGAGCTCCCCGCCTGTTTCTTTTGATATCTGGCTGATATCTTTAGGATCAAAATCTTGCGACAACAGAGCTATGGAATAAACAATTACATTTTCCTCTTTGCTTTTCTGCACAACATCACCAACATTGGAAAAACTTGCAGTGTCTTTGCCATCCGATAGTACTATTAAATACCTGTGATTTATTTCACCTGCGTTGTTGAATTGATCCAGTCCTTTTATAATCCCATCAAAAAGAGCAGTCTCGCCTGCCGCTGCAATATGTGAAATGGAATCTTTTAATTGCTGCTTGTTCGAAGAAAAGCTTGAATAAACAATAACCTCATCTGAAAAACCAATAACTGCTATTCTGTCGCTGTCTCCCATTTCATCTATGAAAGTATTTGCAGCATTGATAGCGTCTATTATAGGACTTCCCTTCATGCTTCCGCTTGCATCAAGAACAAGCACTATTCCAACAGGCTCGTTTATTTCACCAATTTTTGAAAAATCAAAATTCTTAACAGGTTCGTTATTTTCTGTTATGGTAAAATTGCTTTTATCCAGACTGCTAAGTCCCAGGAAAGAACCTGCTTTGAAATTAAGATAAATATTTATTTCGGGATATTTCTTTATGTCAATATCCTTGATTACTATTTGTTCAGATTCCTGCAATAATTGCTGAGAGCTGCTTTCTGTACCTTGCGCAAATACAAATGAATTCAGGGCAAAAAATACTACACCGGTGATAAATACAAAAATAATTATTAGTCCGCATGTTAGTTTTGATTTTGTAAATTTATTATTTCCAAACATTTTTATTCTTCTCCCAGGAACATGTTGCTCGAAAATTCAATTCCATAGTCCTGCAGTCTGGTTGAGAATTTGGGACGAAGTCCTGTTGGTTTTAGCACTCCTTTAAATCTGCCTTTTTCATCAATACCCATAGCAAAATCAAACTGGAATATATCCTGAAGAGTGATAATCTCTCCTTCCATCCCCTGCACTTCGGTTATTTTGACTATCTTCCTTGAGCCATCTTTAAGCCTGCTTAAATGTATAATCATATTTATAGCAGAAGATACTTGTTCCCTGATAGCTCTAACCGGCAGTTCTACTCCTGCCATCAAAACCATTGTTTCAATCCTGGATAGAACATCTCTCGGTGCATTTGCATGGAGTGTGCTTATACTGCCATCATGTCCGGTATTCATAGCTTGAAGCATATCCAACGCTTCTCCTCCTCTTACTTCACCAACAATTATCCTGTCGGGCCTCATACGCAAAGCATTTCTTACCAGGTCCCTGATTGTCACTTCGCCTTTACCTTCTATGTTCGGCGGCCTGGCCTCTAACCTGATAACATGCATCTGGCTGAGCTGAAGTTCTGCTGCATCTTCAATTGTAATAATTCTCTCGTTATCCGGGATAAAAGAAGATAGAACATTAAGCATTGTTGTTTTACCTGTACCGGTACCGCCGGATGTTATGATATTAAGCCGTCCCTTGACACATGCTTCTATAAACTCTGCAACTTTTTTTGAACATGTTCCCATTTCAATAAGATCATCAATTGTAAAAGGATCGGCAGCAAATTTTCGAATAGTCATTACGGGCCCATTAAGAGTTAAGGGGCTTATAATTATATTTACTCTTGAACCGTCAGGTAGTCTTGCATCAACGTATGGCGACGACTCGTCAACACGCCTTCCAATCCTGCTTACTATCTTATCAATGATCCTCATTAAATGATTTTCATCAATAAAAGATTTATTGGTTTTATAAATCTTCCCAAATTTTTCTATAAATATATTAAAAGGATTATTAATCATTATTTCCGTAACTTCCTTATCTCTCAGGAACTCTTCTATCGGACCGTGGCCCACGATATCATCGATTATTTCACCTATGATTTTTGTTTTTTCCTCTATAGTCAGCGGAAAATCATTTTCGTAAACTAATTTTTGAGCACTGGAATTTACCTTTGATTTCAGTTCAGCATCATTAATATTCTTTTTAAAAATAATATCTGAAAGCTCTTCTATCAATTTCATGTGGATATTTTTCTTAATATCCTCTATCTGCTTTTTTCTTAGCGGCAAAGCATCCATTCTGGGTGAGCTTAAATTTATGCTTAATTCTTCAACATTTTTTATTTTTTCCTGTAATCCCATTATTGTTTACCTTACCCCATATTTAAGTTATAATTTTTTCCAAACCGGCAGCATATTCTTTACCGGCTAATAAAATATCGGTTAATTTATATATATTCTTGCAGACTTGAGACTTAGGAAAGCTGATAAAGACAGGTGTTCCTTTATTTATGCTTACCGGTACTATCCTGTCGCTTGGAATCCTTACATCTATCTTCCTGTTGATTGTTTTCTCAATTTCATCAATCTCAAATTCAACCTTGCTGTCGGCCCTGTTTAAAATTATTGTCATCTTTTCACTTTTAAATTTCAGTTTATCCAGCACCTGAAGACATATTTTCAAATTTTTTATGCTTGGCAGATCCTTGGTACTTACTATAAACAAGTGGTCAATATTTTCTAAAAAGGAAATAGCTATGTCTGAAAAGCCAAAGGGTGCGTCAATAACTATGTAGTCTCCAACATTGCTTAATTCCTCCAGAACCTTTATGGAGACTTCGCTCCCTATTGTTTCGCTTTGCGAAGGGTCTATGGGTGAAGGTAATACTTTAACTCCCGAGTTGTGAGTGGTCAGGAATATATTCATAGTTTCAGGATCATACTTGTTTACCGTCATCAGATCATAGATAGTATTTCTTGGATACAGGCCCAGCATCAGGGCAATATCGCCAAGATGGTAATTTGCATCAAATAATATAACTTCTTTTTTGGTGCGATTCCTTAACGCAAGTGCAAAATTTATTGCCAAAAAGGTATTGCCTGAACCACCTTTTGTGCTAAAAAACATTATCTTTTTTGAAAAATGAGTTACCTTGCCTATATTTTCAGATTCAGCCTCAAATACATCTTTGGCCCTTTGCATAGATTCTTTAAAATCTTTATTATCAAACGGAAACTCCAGGACATCATGTATATTTAATTTTAGAGCTCTCTTAAAAAGTTCAGCCGTAACTTCGCTTGTAAGAAGTATGATTTTTACCAGGTTTAATGCCTGGCTTTGTGAAAGTAAAAATTCCTCAAAATCATCCAATTTGTATGTCGGGCCAATTAATACAAGCAACGGTTTTTTCTTAATTAAAATTATCTCAATATCCCTGATATTTGTGCTGAATTTTATTGAGTCTATATTTTGGACATTTTTTAATAGTGCCACTACTTTCTGTATATTGTTTTCATCCTTATCGATTATACCTATTGGGATCTTCTGCATTTGTTAAACTCCTATAAATTTAATTATTTTATTTTTTATTTTATGAATATGTTATCCAGTGTTCTGCCGGGCGTATCTGTTTCTTCAACCCCGCCAACAGGCAATAGTGCAAGCCAAACTGTTCCCAATTCTTCAGAGAAGACAAGCTTCTCAGCCTGTTCCGGAGTTACGGCCAGGGTCACTGTTTTTATTTCCACCGGTTCTTTACCGGAGCTGCCAGAGGACAGGAGCCCTTTATTATTGGCAGATACATCATTAATGGTAACCTTGGCACCTATGTATAAGATTTCTATGTTCCAGAGTACAGTTTTTGTTGTGTCAGCTACAACACCAAATGGATCACCGGAAGAATAATCATTCCCGGAAGCAGTACCGCCATTGTCATTACCTGCAGCATTGCTCTGCGTTCCTGATGTATCTGCTGTTTGATTTGAGGTATCAATTAAAGTAGCCTGTTGTTGTGCTTGCTGCTGCTGTTCGGCCTGAAAAGTTGCTATAACATTAACCCTGTCACCAACGGTAAGAAGGTTTGATACCCCAACAACTTCATTGAAGGGTATTGAAATTGCAACCATACCTTTTGGAATTTCAAAAGAAAATGTAATATCCGAGGGCTTTATAAACTTCACCGGTGTTATCTGCTCACCTTTGCTTATTTGACTTGAAATAAAATAACCCTGATATTTGTCAAGTGAAACCATATATCCGGTAACAACGTACCTGAGTGGTATTTTCTTTACTTCAACAAGCTTTTTTGAAATGATTTCCTCGACTGAAGTATCTTTTATAATATCCTGGATTGCCACTAAAACATCTACTTTTTCGCCTTCCTTTTCTAAGGTGGCACGTAAATTATTTACATAAAACATGACACCGAATACTGCTGCAAGCCCGAATATTATCGCTAATACCAAAAGTAAAATTCTAACTTTCATAATACCCCGCTAAATAAAATTAATATAAAAAATACAAACTATTATTATTATCGGAAGGATTGGTAATTACTTTAGAAATTATTTGAAAAAAAATGAAAATGTTCCGAAGGGTTTTAGAGATTCTGGGATATACCGTTTGCTTTATAATAAATTCTTTAATCAAATTTGCAAAACCGGTTAAATTGGCGTCCCAACAAGGCGTATTATTTTAACACCACCCGTATAAGCTGCAGCATCACTATTGTTGCTTGTCTGGATATAATGAACAAACCTGCCAAGAACAGTAGAATTTTTACTATCATAACTCTCTAAAAAAAACACTGAAAATTTTAGTATCTGTATGTCATCTCTGCCGGATGCGCCTAAAAAAGTATCAACTATTGGCACATATATAACTCTTGGGCAGGTTTCATCTATTACATAATATTTGTCGGTTGTATCTATGCCAATAACCTGGCCGTCAAAAAAACTATGGCTGTCACTACCAATTCTAGAGGTAAGTCCTTGTTTGGTCGGCCCGGTCATATTGCCCGGTTCAGTTGAATAATAACTCCCTATAAAAATTTCTTGCGAGCTGCCATTTATTATATTATCCCTATAGTCACTGCCACCCGTATCATTAAAGGCCATTGCCTGGAAATTCCCGCCAATTTGGCCGACAGGAAGATCGCCGACAGTGCCCGCTCCCAGTTTAAGGGCATAGACTTCACCCGGTATTATTCCGCCATAACCACCATAAGGAGCCACGGGAACTGCCCAGGGCATTAGCCCTTTCATAGAACCCGGCCCATTTACGGTAGCCGTTGCCCGGGCAGGGACGTTTACTGAATCTACTCCTACAAAGCTTGCAAAGAAAAGAGGTGCATCCGGGTCATTAACATTTACGGTAATTGTGTCATTTGCAACAAATGTTGAAGATATTACTACATTATCTGCAGTAATACTAAAATTATTATTAGCCGCATATTCAATCGCTTTCTGCACAGCATTACCGGGATTTTCAGTTAGTTCCTGCGCGCCTGCCAGCGCTGCAGAATCAGCTATTGTCTGCAGGTTTCTTCTGGTCTGGTAAATTGAGCCTACATCAACAACAAACGCCATCATTCCCATTGCTGCAATTAAAACAAAGCATGCGATAACTGCAATCTGGCCTCTTTCGCCAGTAAGTTTATTT
>CAZFFH010000016.1:11662-19866 GCA_964518375.1 uncultured Actinomycetota bacterium | reverse complement strand
AACTATTGTGCCCCGAACACAGTTTTAAAATAAACTTTCTCAATATTCCTATTGAGCGAAGTAAGTATAACACTTAGGAACAGGAAGTCAATATGGATTTTATAAAAAATTTAGCTTAAATCTGCCTTTAAAATGCTTTATTTTAAACTCACTGAAGGCTGTTATTATAAATCAAATTCAGAAAGATTTTCGCTGATATTTTGCTTTTTATTGCTTGATTTTTTATTGCTGATCTTGTTGATTTCCTTGGTTAAAACAACCCTGTCAACTTGAGGCTTTTCCTCCCTGGCAACATTTGCAGATTTATTCTTATCAAGGTCCAGCTGCTTCTTTATTTCTCGTTCAATTTTGGCCATAATATCGGGATTCTGCATTAGGAAAACTTTTGCATTTTCCCTGCCCTGTCCAATACGGTCACTATTGTAAGAATACCAGGAACCGCTTTTAATCAGGATACCCTGATCTGTTGCAACATCTAGTATACTGCCTTCTTTCGAAATGCCCTTTCCATACATGATGTCAAATTCGGCGCTTTTAAAAGGAGGCGCTACTTTATTTTTCACAACTCTCACACGAGTTCTGCTGCCTACTGCGTCAGTGCCTTCCTTTAAATTATCAATTTTTCTTATATCCAGTCTTACAGACGCATAATATTTAAGGGCTCTTCCACCCGGGGTAACTTCCGGATTACCGAACATTACACCAATCTTCTCCCTGAGCTGGTTAATAAAAATAACAGCGGTTTTAGTTTTATTTACGACACCTGTGATTTTTCTCAAAGCTTTTGACATAAGTCTTGCCTGAAGGCCTACATGGATATCTTCCATTTCTCCTTCAAGCTCTGCCTTCGGAACAAGCGCAGCTACAGAATCAATAACTATTGCGTCAAGCGCACCGCTTTTTAATAATATTTCGCAAATGTCAAGAGCCTGCTCACCATTATCAGGCTGTGACAGCAGTAGTTCTTCTGTATTAACACCAAGATTTCTCGCATATATAGTATCCAGCGCATGCTCTGCATCGATAAAAGCAACTGTACCTCCTTCTTTCTGGGCATTTGCAATTATATGCAGTGCAAGAGTAGTCTTGCCCGATGCTTCGGGACCAAAGATTTCTGTCACTCTTCCTCTTGGTATACCTCCTATGCCAAGAGCAATATCAAGCTCCATGGAACCTGTTGGAATAAAACCAATCTCCTGAGAAGGGTCGTATTGCCCCAGTTTCATGATTGCTCCCTTGCCGTATTGTCTTTCAATTTGAGACAGGGTATTTTCAATTATCCTATCTTTTTCATCTTTCTCCATTTAATATCCTCCGGAAAAATAAAAAATAACAAATTAAAGCTTATCTAAATTTATGCATTTACTCATATATACATATTAACATTTTAATTTGAATTCTTCAAGAACTTTATATTCGGAACCGCTTTGCTTTAATACACTTTCAAATAGTGTTAAATGGGTACATTCAATATTTTTTTGAGGCGCAACGTCGATATTATTTATTTCTTCCCTTAAATCTATCATATTTCTAATCCTTGCAACAGTCAGGTGCGGGATAAACTTTCTCGGTTCCTTTCTTATCTTAACCTTACTTAAACTATCTTCCAGTTTACCATAAAATTGGATTATTTTTTCACTTCCTTCTTCAACTGGCACAAATATTATTCTTGCAGATTTTAATCCCGGAAAAGCTTCTACTTTAGTTCCGGTATTAAAACTAAATTTTGGAAAACTTGCAGATACCGAACTTATTGCTCGAGCTATTTTTGGAATCCTGCTGATATTTGTATTACCTAAAAATTTTAAAGTCAGATGAATGTTGTCCGGGATTATCGCCCTTATTTCGTGATTTTTATTGCTCATACTTATAATAATATTATAGAAATACTGCCTTAACTTTTGGGGAAATTCAATTGCAATAAAAAGCCTTTTTTGATTGTCCCTTTCTTCTTTTAGCATTATTTTAGAGATTATTAATTGCAAGCCTTAGCCTGTTAAGTATGAATTGTGCAGTTCTGAACTTTATCTCAGTTCTGGTACCAATAAAATTTTTTTCATAAACTTCAGATATGCCATTGGGCCCTATAAGGCAGCAGTAAACAAGACCTATCTTTTTATCTTTTTCGCAAGACTTAGGTCCGGCTATGCCAGTTGTGCCAACTGCAAAATCAGAATGGAAAAGACGTTTTACATTTTGAGCCATTTCAAGACAAACATCCGGGCTTACAACACCCTTTTGGACAATTAAATCATCCATTATATTTAATACTTCTTCCTTTGCGCCAGTTGAATAAGAAACTATGGAACCGGTAAAAAATTCAGAACTTCCGCCAGTATCAGTTAAAAGGCTCGAAATTAAACCTCCCGTAACAGATTCTGCAACACTTATGGTTATTTTACTGCCCTTCTTTTTTATCGCCTCCCTGATACTATCAGCCATAATATCATTACCGGCGCCATATATATTTTCGCCAATTACTTCTCTTATTTTTTTCTCTATAAGTTTTAAATTAGAATCACATTCCTTTTTATCGCATGATTTCGCCAGAAGCATTATTTTTATCAAGCCTGGATTTGCTGTTACTCCAATTTCGACTTTTAAATCCTTTGCATGCTGCTTTGCATCTTTAATCCTGAATTCCATTTCACTTTCACTGATATCAGTGGTAAGCAATATTTTCTTTTTTAAAAATTCGCGCCCGGTTTTCCCGCCCACCTGCGCAGGCAAATCAATCATGCCTTTCAGGAAAGGAATTACATCATTATCAAGCATGTCCTTCATTTCTTTTGGTACGCCGGGAATTGAAAAAACCCACTTGCTGCACCCGGCAGCTTCTTTACTATAATCAGGCCCTATCTTGATAATAAATCCAGACGCACTTCCAATTCTTGGTTTTATGGGTATGGAGCCTTCAGGAATAAAAGATTGTCTTTTTAAGGTCCCCTCAATGCTTTTGTTTTGAAGCCATTTTAAGAATCTTAAGCTTGTTTGGTCCAGCGATTCATCTTTGACCAGGTCTTTGTTTAGAGCCTTAGCAACTGCTACCCTGGTTAAATCATCATCTGTAGGTCCTAGTCCACCACTGACAACTATTACTTCACTATGGCTGATAGCTTCTTTCAAGGCATTTTCTATATCACCACAATCATCTCTTACAGTAAGCATATAATTGCATTCCAGCCCCAATTCCGTAAGCATTTCCGTTATGTATTTGGAATTCGTATTTAAAATAAGGCCAAGATTAAGTTCTGTACCTATACTTACACAAGAAAACTTCAATTTTCTCTTCCTTCCAGCATTTCATTAAGCTCTTCCCTGGAAATAAGGACCTCCCTTGGCTTGCTGCCATCATAACTTCCGATCAAGCCCTTCTCTTCAAGTTGATCTACTATCCTTGCAGCCCTGGAATAACCAAGCCTCAATTTCCTTTGAAGCAAAGATGCTGAAGCATGTCCAAATTCTACAACAATCCTTAGAGCATCATAAAATAAATCATCATCTTCAAAAGACTTTTCTTCTTTTTTTGTTATTCTCCCTGTAATCTCGGGGTTAAATTCAGCCTTTCCCTGATTTTTTATATAATTTGTAACAAGGCTGATCTCTTTTGTTGTTACAAAAGCACCCTGTAGCCTTACGGGCCTGTTTGCACTTGGTGAAAGGTAAAGCATGTCTCCCCTGCCAATTAATTTTTCAGCACCACCATGTTCAAGTATTACCCTGGAATCAGTATAATCAGTAACCCTGAATGCAACTCTGGCAGGAATATTTGTTTTAATAAGTCCGGTTAAAATTTTTACAACAGGTTTCTGGGTCGAAATAATAAGATGAATTCCAACTGCTCTCGCCATCTGTGCAACCCTGCATATACTGTCCTCGACTTCTGAAGCAGCTACCATCATCAAATCAGCAAGCTCATCAATAATCACAAGTATCGTGGGTATCGGTTTTAGTTCAGATTCTTTTCCGGCATCCCTTGAAACCATAAAATTATATTCTGTTATTGATTTGCAGTTGTAATCCAGAAGAGTCTGGAACCTTCTTTTCATTTCGTCCAGAACCCACGAAAGCAGGTTTGCAGCTTTTTTGGGATCAACGATTACCGGAGCAAGTAAGTGTGGTATACCATTATACAAGCTGAGCTCGACCATCTTGGGGTCAATCATTATGAACTTAACCTCGCTGGGTTTTACCTTCATAAGCAGCGATACGATAATTGAGTTAAGACATGTGCTCTTACCTGAATTTGTAGCTCCGGCTATCAATATGTGAGGCATTTTATTTATAGACATGTTAACTACTTCACCTGAAAAGTTTTTACCAAGCGGGACCGCCAGTGGATCACTCATCAGGGTTTTATCATCAGGAGAAAAAATGTCCCCAAGGGTAACCATGCTTCTAATTTTATTTGGAACTTCAATTCCAATTGCAGACTTTCCCGGGATTGGAGTTAAAAACCTTAAGTCGGGAGAGCCAAGAGCCACACAAAAATCATCTTCGAGACTCAGCAATTTTTGGACTCTTACACCCTGGGAAAGTGCAAGCTCATATAAAGTTATTGATGGGCCTCTTGTGACTGATGTAACCTTTGCAGATAAATTGAAATAATAAAACAATTGATTTAGAGTGTTAACGTTTTCGCTTACACTTTGCTTATATAATTTTGGAGATAATGCATCCGATCTTTTTAAAATACTCAATGGCGGGAGCTTGTAATTCTGGTCCATTTCCTGGCTTTCTGTTAAAGGAATCCTCAATTGTTTAATAAGGTCTTTTTTCCCATCAATTTGTCTTCCTTCGTAAGTACCGTAGCCAGGTTGATTAACTTTTTCAGCATCAAAAACCTTTTTGTCTTGTGATTTTCTGTCATCATAGCTTATTATTTCAGGAAGCTCCCCATCTGTCATTTTACCTGATGCAGCTATTCCAGGCTTTTTATTATCAGTAATATTTGTTTCAACATTCATGCCAGTTTCATTATTTCCAGGCTTTTTCGTAGAAACCAGCGCCGCAATTCTTTTAGCGATGTCTATCAGAGATATTTTAGTTACAATAAGAATTCCGATAATAAAAATAACAGCAAGAATAGTAACAGCGCCTGCTTTACTTACAAGCTTAAAAAGTCCATAAAAAATGCCGGCACCAATTATTCCACCTCTTGACCTGACAAGCACGCTGTCAAAAATATTGGTGTAGTTAAAATTATGGCTTAAAAGTCCGGCAGAGCAAACGTAGAACAGAAAGAATCCCCATCCAAACCTTGAAGGAAGATATTTGATTCTTTTCAAGAAGAAGCTTATACCCCATATAAATAGGAGGAGAGCTATGATGTATTTTGTTATTCCAAAAAGATAGGAAAGATAATCATTGGCATAGTTTGTAATTATACCTGTTCTTCCAAAACTAAAAAAACTCAGGAAAAACAGTACAGATATCATGACAATAACTATTCCGTATACTTCTACTCTTCTGTTTACGTATTGCTTTCTTTGCCTGGTATCAAATTTCCTTATAATACCCTTATTTTTAATATCATAAGATCTTCTTCTTATATTGTTTTTACTGTTTTTTCCAAGCATATAAATAATTTAAAATGATAATTTAATTGGCGTTAAAATTTATTATTTTAGTAATAATTATAGGCTTTACCCTGATTTTTTTTAAAATAAATTTTTCAATATTATCACTTACATTAGTTTCTATGAGGCTGCTGTTTGTTAAATTATTCTTAAAACATTTAAGTATTGAATCCTTTGCAAGTTGCTTGGCTTCATTTATCATCTCTCCAAAACTATCTATGTAGATAATCCCTTTAAAAATAAATTCAGGTTCTGCAACTATTTCCGGTTTTTTTGAATTTATGGCTGCAGTTATAAAAATAATTCCATTCCTTGATAGAGATTTTCTGTCTTTCAGCACCATATCTTCAGTATTTCCAGAGCCAAAACCATCAATATATATATTTTGCAATGTCAAATTATTTGAAATCCTGCATAAATTTTCATTCAATTTAAGCACATCACCATTTTGTGCAATAATGATATTGCTGCCAGGCATACCGACTTCTCCTGCCAGTTTTGCATTTTGTATCCTGTGCTTAAGCTCGCCATGTATGGGAATAAAATACTTTGGTTTTACGAGATTTAACATCATTTTTATTTCTTCACCTGCAGCATGTCCTGAAACATGGACTCCTGCAATAGATTCATAGAAAACGTCTGCTCCCTGCTTTAATAATAAGTTTATAGTATTTGATATTGCATTTTCATTCCCGGGTATTGGAGATGCAGAGATTATAACCATATCTTCTCTCATGATCTGCACTCGCGTGTGTTCATTCAGTGACATTTTCCTGAGTGCAGACAGGGGTTCTCCCTGGCTGCCTGTTGATAGTAATACAATTTTTTTTAAGGGAAATTCATCTATTTTTGTAATTGGTATTATTGTATCTTCAGGAATCTTTAAATATCCGAGCTCGGAAGCAATTTTAAAAGTTTTCAGCATCGTTTTTCCTGCAATGGCAACTTTCTTGTCAAGCTGCCTGGCGACATCAAGTACTTGCTGAATTCTGTGAATATGAGAAGAAAATGTTGCAACTATTATCCTTTTGCCGGCCTGTGTAAATTTTTCGTGCAAGGTCTTTCCCACATCTCTTTCAGGCAAAGTATATCCCTTTTCCTCAGCATTTGTGCTGTCACAAAAAAGTGCAAGCACTCCTTCCTTCCCGGCTTCAGCTATTTTTGCAAATTCAGTTAATTTTCCATCAATTGGATATTGATCAAATTTAAAATCTCCCGTATGGACGATTGTCCCTACGTCTGTTCTTATTATCATTCCAACACCGTCGGGTATGCTATGGTTTACCCTGAAAAATTTTAGATTGAAAGGACCAATGCTAAGATTTTCGTCTGTATTGATTTCATTGTATATAAATTGCTCACTAGCCTGATTATCATTAAGCTTTAACTTTATCAAGCCAAGCGTTAGTTTAGTTGCATATATAGGCGCGGTGCAATCTTTAATGTCCCTGAATAAATAAGGCAATGCCCCGATATGGTCTTCGTGGCCATGAGAAAAAATCAGCGCTTTTATTCTTGAGGAATTTTTTTTAAGGTATGAGAAATCCGGGATCAGGTAATCTATGCCTGGCATATAGTCATCCGGAAACATAATCCCGCAATCTATAACTATGATAGAGTTGTCCTTTTCAAGCACCATTATGTTTTTTCCGACTTCATTGAGCCCGCCAAGAAAAACAACCTTTAGACTGCTTTTTTTTGCCATATTTTATCCTGCTAATTTATTTTCTTTATTTTATTATATTATATTTTGACAGTATCTTCTTAAAAGCCGCAAGCTCTTCTTCCCCCATGGCGCAAAGCGGTAACCTGGTTGGGCCCGCATATACACCGGAGAGATTAAGCGCTTCTTTGATAGGTATCGGGCTTGTAGTAATGAATATCCCGTAAAAAATATCGAGTAAATAGTTGTGCAGTCTTGCAGCTTCTGCAACATTACCATTTTTAAAACTTGAAATCATTCTTTTAATTTCGTTACCTACAATATGGGATGCTACGCTTATTACGCCATAAGCGCCGAGCGAAAGCATCGGCAGCGTATCCCCGTCATTGCCGCTGTAAACCATAAAATCCTCTCTGGTTCCTCTTATCATTTCTGCTATCTGCTTAAAATCACTGCTTGCTTCTTTTATACCTGTAATATTTTCTACATTTGACAGCTCGATACATGTTTTAGCACTGATATTGCAAGAGGTCCTGGAAGGCACATTATATATAATTACAGGGATCTTTACTGAACCGGCTATTTTTTCAAAATGCTTGTATAGCCCTGATTGATTTGGTTTATTATAATATGGGGTCACCAGCAACAATCCGTCAACACCAATTTTTTCTGCCTCTTTTGAAAGTTCTACAGAATGTTTTGTATCATAGGTTCCTGTCCCCGCTATTATTTTGGTCTTATTTTTAAAATTCTTAACTGCAAGTTTAAACAACTTTATTTTTTCCCCGTCATCAAGTGTCGGCGATTCACCGGTAGTTCCAGAAATTAAAATCCCGTCACTTCCATTTTTTACCAGATGCTCCATCATTTTTAGTGCTGCATCCTGATCAATATTATAATTTTTATCAAATGGTGTAACCATAGCGGTAATAAGCTCACCAAATATCAATTTGCACCTCCTT
>CAZFFH010000016.1:0-11562 GCA_964518375.1 uncultured Actinomycetota bacterium | reverse complement strand
AAAAATTATAAATCTATAATCTTATCTAATCCATAAGTATAATTTAAGCATTTATCTATTTTCCTGATTGCCAGAAGCAGGCCGGGATAAAAAGACGACCTGTCAATACTGTCATGCTTTATTGATAGTGTCTGGCCGCAAGTTCCAAATATTACATTTTGATGTGCCAAAAAACCTGGCATCCTGACACTATGTATATGAATACCGTCAGAAAAAGCTCCCCTGCTGCCACTCACTGTTTCTGTTTCACCGTCTTTTAACCTGGCTGAGTTAAATTCTTTGGTTTGTGAAATTTGCTGTGCCGTAAGTATGGAAGTTCCTGAAGGTGCATCTTTTTTCTTGTCATGATGAAGCTCTATAATTTCGCAGTCATCAAAATATTTTGCAATCATTTGTGATATTTTAATCATTAATACTGCCCCTATTGAAAAATTCGGGACAATAAAAACCTTGCTTCCGGATTTATTTACCTTTTGTTCTATTTTTATAAGTTCATCTTTTTTAAAACCTGTCGTGCCAACAATAATGTCAATACCTTCATCCAGGGCCCAGGCAATTGTTTTTAAAGCTGTTTTGGCATTAGTAAAATCAACGATAAGGTTGGGATTTAAATTTCTTACATCCTCATATCTGTTAAAAATTTTTTTATCTTTTTCAACATTTAATTTATCAAAACCGCAAATAACTTCCATATCTTTTTCTTTAAGCAATTCTTTTGCCATAGAGGTTCCCATTTTTCCACAAATACCAAACATGGCTATTTTCTTCATCTTGACCTCCCATTAGATGTTTTTCCTACAATTACCAGATTCATTTTATCAGTTTGGAAATATTTGTGCACGATATCGTTAATATCATCAAGCTTTACATTGTCAACTTTTTTCAATATTTCATCAATTGAGGATACTTTTCCGTCTATGAGCAACGCTTTGCCCAACCGGAACATTCTCGAGCTTATATCTTCTACGCCAAGGACAATGTTCCCTTTGGTATTCTCTTTGGCTATTTCCAGTTCCTCCTTTTTAATTCCTCTGGATTTTATAGCAGAAATCTCATTTTCTATAAGACCTATAACCTTGTATACATTATTGGGCGAAGTGGCCGCATAAATGGCTATTATACCAGTATCAATGTAGTGACTGCCGCTTGCGAAAATTGTGTAAGACAACCCTTTTTCTTCCCTTATTTTCTGAAATAGCCTGCTGCTCATGCTGCCCCCAAGTATATTAAGAAATAAGGATAAACTAAACCTGTCATGGCTGCGTCTGTTGCATCCGAGTCCTCCGTAACATATATGGCTCGCTTCTGTATTGCCTTTATATGTTTTTTTAATATTGGTTGTCCCGGGCAGCTGATTGGGAGCAGGTTCTTTTGGAAAAAATTTTTTTTCTTTAAGTTCCAGGATATTCTTCTTCACTTTTTCTACGAGGTCCTTATGTTTTATGTTCCCTGCCGCAGAAAGGACAACCCCTCCCAGATTGAAATTATCAGCAAAAAAACTGCTTATTTGATTTGAACTCAAACTATTGAGAGATTTTCTTGTACCCAGTATTGGCAGGCTCAGAGGATGCCCCGTAAAAATTGCATCATAAAAGTAATTAAAAATATTATCAGAAGGATTATCCTTCACCATTTTTATTTCTTCAAGAATGACTCTCTTTTCAAGCTTAACATTTTCGGTAAGGAACGAAGGATTTGTTATAACATCAAATAGAAGTTCCAGGCATTGTCCAAGATTTGTGTCTATAAAGTCCGCATAAAAACAACTGTTTTCCTTGTCTGTAAAAGCATTGGATTCTGCACCAAGTGAATCAAAGGCGATAGCAATATCTCTATAGGTTCTTTTTTTAGTACCTTTAAAGAGCAGGTGTTCTATGAGATGGGTAATTCCATTATTTAAATTGTTTTCGTTGCGTGAACCTGCTTGTACCCAGAATCCAAGAGAAATAGATCTAAAATGTGGAATATCTTCGCTAATTATTTTCAGGCCGTTTTCAAGCTCAGTTATTTCATAATCTTCAAATTTGAAAGTTTTAGATGGTCCTATTTTATTTTTAACCTCTCTTATCCTAAATCTGATCTTTCAAGAGATAACTTTCTATCTCTTTTGTCAACATTGGATATTCTGACTGCTATTTTTTCACCCATGCTGAGGAAGTCTTCAACTTTATTTATCCTCTCGTTTGCTATCTTTGATATATGCAGAAGTCCATCAATTCCAGGTATTATATTAATGAACGCACCGTAGCTTGTAATCCCGACAACCGTTCCGAGGAATTCATCGCCAACATTAATATCATCAAAACCCTTAAGCATCGCTTCAATCTTTTTCCTGGCAAGTTCTATATTGTTCCCGTCGCTGCATGTGATTGATATCATTCCTTCTCCATTTGAATCAGTGATATCAATTTCATCAAGGCTAAATTCTTCTTTAAGCGCCTTTATATTCTTACCTCCGGGACCTATAATTTCTCCAATCTTATCTTTAGGTATCTTAAAAGATGTAATCTTGGGAGCAATTTTTGAAAGGTTTTCCCTGGGTGCAGGTAAAGTTTCAAGCATTTTATCAAGAATGAACAATCTTCCATCTTTAGCCTGGTATAAAGCTTTTTTTAGAATATCTATTTTAATCCCTTTAATTTTCATATCCATTTGAAGCGCAGTTATACCATTTTTTGTTCCGGCAACTTTAAAATCCATATCTCCATAAAAATCCTCTATTCCCTGGATATCTGACAGTACTACAAATTCACTGTCCTTTCCTTTTACCAGTCCCATAGCAATGCCTGAAACCGGGTTTAGAATTGGAACTCCGGCATCCATAAGCGCCAAAGTGCTTCCACAGACGCTCGCCATGGAAGTAGACCCATTAGATTCCAGTATTTCAGAAACAAGCCTCAGTGAATATGGAAATTTCTCCTCATCAGGGATCATCCAGTCCAAGGCACGTTCTGCGAGAGCGCCATGTCCGATCTCTCTTCTTTTTGGCCCTCTTATTGGAGCTGTGTCACCCGTGCTAAACGGAGCAAAATTATAATGATGCATAAATCTTTTAAAGTCTTCAGATTCGAGGCTGTCAAGTCTCTGGGATTCTTTTATGGAGCCTAGAGCCAGAATGGTTAAAGCTTGTGTTTTACCTCTTGTAAAAAGACCAGTGCCGTGTGTAGTATCAGGAAAAAGGCCGACCTCGCAAGTAATTTTTCTTATTTCATCAGGTTTTCTGCCGTCAGGCCTGATATTTTTCTCCAGAATTATTTTGCGTACCAAGTCTCTCTCAAGCTCTTTTAATGAAAGATCTATGCTTATTTTATCATCAGGAAATTCTGCAGTTAAAAGCTCGGTTACCTCATTACTTATAACTTTAAGCTCATCCGAAATATAGCCTCTCTTGCTGTTATCAAGAAGTTCTTCCTTATTATCTTTAAGTGAAAATTCAAGAACATTATTGAGCTTTTCATTTATTCTGGATTCTGCCAGCTCAACTACTCTTTTGTAAACATCTTGATTTGTGGCAAATTTTGATAATTCTTTTTTCGCAAGTCCTGAAAGTTCCCTGAATTTTTTTTGAGCATCAATAATCTTTAGAATTTCCGGAACTGCAATTTCTATTGATTCAATTACTATTTCTTCACTTGCTTCACGTCCCTTAGCTTCAACCATTAAAATTGCATTTTCCGTACCTGCAACAACAATATCAATGATACTTTTCTTGAGCTCGTCAAAGTTGGGATTAACAATCCATACATCATCTATCCGGCCAATTCTTACAGCTCCAATGGGTTCAGGAAATGGTATATCTGATATGCAAAGAGCACATGATGCTCCATTCATTACTAAAACATCATATGGATTTTTTTGGTCAACAGAAAGTACCGTTGCCACAATTTGAACTTCATTTCTTAAATTTTTATCAAAAACAGGACGAAGCGGCCTGTCAGTGAGTCTTGATATTAAGATCGCTTTATCAGTGGCTCTCCCTTCACGCTTGAAGAAACCTCCAGGTATTTTACCTGCTGCATACATTCTTTCTTCTACATCTACAATAAGTGGAAAATAATCTATATCCCCCCTAAAACTTTCACCCATGGTAGAGGTAATAAGAATTCCATTGCCTCCACATTCAATAAGCACTGAACCATTCGCCTGCTTTGCCAGCTTTCCGGTTGAAAACCTGACCTCTTGCTCTCCGACCTTAAAATCGAAAGCGATTACTTTATTAACATTATTACTAGACAATTATTATAACAACCTCCCCGGTTTACCTGCTCATAAAATAACCCGAAATTATTTCCTGAGTCCTAATTCTTTTATTAACTTCTTGTAGCTGCTTAAATCATTTTTCTTTATATAATCAATAAGCCTTTTTCTTTTACCAACCAACATAACAAGACCTCTTCGGGAATGATGGTCTTTCTTATTGCTTTTCAGGTGCTCATTCAGCATGTTAATTCTTGTAGTAATCAATGCTACCTGCACTGCTGCTGAACCAGTATCACTTTCATGAATTTTAAATTTTTCAATTATATTTTGTTTATCTTCTTTCAGTAAAGTCAACTCTACCTGTCACCCCCAGTTCATTTAATTTGTACCCTTGATAATTTATCATAACTGCTGCACAATTACAATTAAGTTACAATATTATTGAAATCGTAATTTTTTGCAAAATCCATATCCTTTTTTATCTGATTGACAAGCTTTTCTTTGTTTTGAAATGATATTTCATCTCTAAGCTTTTTTAAGAAAGATACTTTTATATTACATCCATATATTTCTTCATTAAAATTAATTATGTGGCTCTCGATCCATTTCCTTTTTCCTTTAAATGTTGGATTTGAACCAATATTCATTATTGAAGGAAGCCTGGCATTGGCAAATTTTTTATCTAAAATAGTTACATATCCTAAATATACCCCATCATTTGGTGTAATAAATTCTTCAAAAACATCTATATTTGCTGTTGGAAATCCCAGCGCTTTTCCTCTCCCGTCTCCATGTAATACTGTTCCCGTAATTGAAGGGAGCCTACCTAAAAAAGTTATAATTTTTTCAACACGGCCCTTGATATAAAACTTTCTTATAGTAGTGCTGGTTACCGGAATGCCTTCGATCCTTAAGATAGAAATGATGTTCACGCAAACATTCCGGGAACTAAAAAAGTTTCTTAAGAAATTTGTATCTCCGCTTGCTCTATTGCCAAACTTGAAATCTTCTCCAATAAACAAATCTTTTATATTGAACTTACCAATAAGTATTTCCCTGCAAAATTGCTCTGGTTCAATTTTTGAAAAAGACCAGTCAAATTTTGCTGCAACTATGAAATCGACACCTAATTCCTTTATTAGTTTTATTTTATCCACGTAAGAAGTAATTAATTTTTTATGCATACCTCTCTTTAAAATATTAAGTGGTGGCTTGTCAAAAGTAAAAACCACACTGGTCCCTTTGATTTTTTTGGCTTTTTCCACACATAAACGGATAATTTTTTTGTGCCCGATATGAACACCATCAAAAAAGCCAATTACCACCACGGCGTCTTTTAATAATCCACTTTTTAATTTATCGAGATTAATTAATTTACTCACAATTTAAAACCTTCAAATTTTACGCAAAAAACCATCCATCGATTTAATGCTTTTTCCAAAAAGCGCCAATAAATTTTCATCATAAGCATTCCTTTCAAGCTCATCAAGAGTCACACTTTCTGAAATATCATAAGATCCTATCCTGGTTCGGAGTAGTGATGTGAGTGTGGCACCGCACCCAAGTATTTTTCCAATGATATTTACAACTGACCTTACGTAGGTTCCAGAGCTGCAATTTATCTTTATTACAGCATTTTCACCATCAAATGATATAAAATCAATATTATAAATTTTAACAACCTTAGCTTCAAGAGTAATTTTCTCTTTTTTCCTTGCATAAGTATATGCCGGTTTGCCTCTTATTTTTTTTGCAGAAAAAATTGGAGGAATCTGATTAAAATCACCTTCAAGAGACTTAATAGCTTTTAGAAGCATCTCCTCATTAATTCCCTGTAAACTTGCTTCCCTGATTACCTTTCCTTCGGTATCCCATGTTTCAGTTTCAATTCCGAGCTTGAACTTTGCAACATAATCCTTATCCTGAGACAAAAAATGATTGCTTAGCTTGGTTGTTTTATTGATTAGAACTATTAAAAGCCCCTCAGCATTTGGGTCCAGCGTTCCTGCATGACCAATTTTATTTAAAAAAAAATCCAGCGCATTTTTTTTATGACCCCAAAAGATGTGATGCCACTCTTTTTATTGACAAGAATTATGCCATTAAAATTTTCAAATGTTTTGGATTTATTTAGATTTGTCATCTTAAACTAGTTTCCCTTAGCTGATATTCTCAAGTATTAACCGCTTTTACAAGATTTGCCATTACTTCTTCCAAACTGCCTTTTTGAGCATAAGCTGAAGCCATCCTGTGTCCTCCACCTCCAAATTTGGCGGCAATTTCTGCTACATTATAGCAGCTTTCTGCGGAACGCAGGCTAACTTTAAAATTACCCCTGGTTATTTGTTTGAAAAGTACAGCAATTTTGGCATCTGCGGCACTTCTTAACAGTTCTATTGCACCATCGTGAGCCGAAAAAGGTAAATTTAATCTTTTAAAATCCTTCTGGAGCAAGTATGAATAAATAAGTTTTTTAGATTTTATCAATTTTATCCTGCTTATTATAAGCTCGATAAGCTTAAACCTGCCATATGGCTCATTTTCATAAATGCAGCTGAATATTTCCGATGGATTGACACCAAATTCAAGAAGGTTACTGACAATCGTATGAACACTACTGGTAGTATTGGCGTATTGAAATTTTCCTGTGTCCGTTAAAATACCCGTATAAATTCCAACTGAAATATTGTAATTCATATAATCTTTAAAATTTTGATTTATAAATTCATATAGTATTTCAGCAGTTGCAGATTTACCCGGATCAACAATATTTATATCTCCAAAATCAGTATTTCCAAGGTGATGATCTATGTTTATTATTTTATAAGCTTTCTCTTTTAACTTCGAAATATCAAGACCGGACCTCTCTTCATCCGCACAGTCCAGGCATATGCACACGCAGTCCTTGCCGATACAGTCCGACTCTAACTTATCAAATCCATTTTTTATTTTGTTAACATTTGGAAGAAACTTATACTGATAAGGAATATCGCTGGTACAAATCATTGAAACTTTCTTATCCAGATTTATTAAAAGCTCAAAAAATGCTACCTGTGAACCCAAACCGTCACCATCAGGGAAATCATGAGTAAGTATTAAGAATTTTTTGTTTTCTTCTATTATTTCGAAAACCTTTTTGAATAAATCTACTATTATTGTACCTTCTTTATATTTTCAAGTATTGTCGTAATCTTCATTCCCTGCTCAATTGATGTATCATATATAAATTTTATATCTGGTATTGTCCTGAGCCTGAATCTTTCTTTCAGGTTCTTTTTTATAAAACCTTCACACTGATTTAAACCCTTCATGGAATCGTTTTTAACTCTTTCCTCACCCATTATACTGACAAATATATCAAGGTAATGATAATCATGGGAAAGCTTTACGGCTGTTACGGTAACGAATCCTATCCTTGGGTCCTTTAATTTTGAACTTATTATAAAACTGATCTCTCTTTGTAAATCAATCTCAAGTTTTCTTGCTTTATTCATCTCTAAATAAATTGCACTATAATTTAAGCGCTACACTTCCCTTTTTTCGTAAACTTCAAGGATATCACCTTTATTCAAATCCTGATAATTTTCCACTCTTACTCCACATTCATATCCTGTGGCCACTTTTTTTACATCTTCTTTAAACCTGTGAAGTGAAGCAATTTTACTGTTATAGATTACGCTTCCATCCCTTATAACACGAACTAAATTGCCTCTTTCTACTTCACCGTCAGTAATATAACAACCTGCGATATTTCCTACTTTTGGTATTTTGAACATTTCCCTGATTTCAACAGTACCTTTTAAATGATCTTCGAACTTTGGTTCAAGCATTCCTTTAAATGCAAGCTTTATTTCATCAATTAGCTTATAGATTATTTCATAGGTCCTTATGTCGACACCTTCTACTTTTGCCAGGACTCTTGCCTTTGACGTTGCAACAACTCCAAATCCTATAATTATTGCATCAGAAGCTGATGCAAGAAGTATGTCGCTATCGGTAATTGCTCCAACACCCTTGTGTATTATTTCAATTTTTATATTTTCTTCTTCCGCATCTTTGAGTGACTTTTCTACTGCGTCCAGTGAACCATTTGATTCAGATTTAAGTATTACTTTTAATTTCTTGATTTCATTTTCCTTTGGAATTTCTGCAAGGTCTTCAAGCGTAATGTGTTTTCTTGCTTCAGATATTCTTGCTAATTTTTTCTGGTATTCTCTTTTACCAACCATATCCTTGGCAACCTTTTCACTTTTGACTATAAAAAATTTGTCTCCCGCTTGAGGAACTGAAGAAAATCCTGATATTTCAACAGGCTGTGACAGTTCACCCTTGTCAATAAGGTTTCTATATTCATCATGAATCGATCTTATTTTTCCATAGGAATTTCCTGTAACAAAAAAGTCACCAACACTTACGGTTCCTCTTCTTATTAAAACAGTACCAACAGGTCCGAAACCCTTATCAAGCTTGGATTCTATTATTATCCCATTTCCTTCAGCGTTAGGATTACCTTTTAATTCATGCAAATCAGCTACAAGTAAAATCATTTCCAATAGCTCATTGATGTTAACCTTATTTTTTGCTGAAAGATTAACAAATATTGTATCCCCACCCCATTCTTCAGGTATCAGATTATATTCTGTAAGTCCCTTTTTTATCTTATCGGGGTTAGAACCGGGTAGATCTATTTTATTAATTGCAACTATTATTGGTACTCCTGCTGCTTTGGCATGGTCTATCGCTTCAACTGTTTGTGGCATTACCCCATCATCGGCTGCAATAACTATAACTGCAATATCTGTAACCCTGGCACCTCTTGCGCGCATGCTGGTGAATGCCTCATGGCCGGGAGTATCAATAAAAGTGATTTTTCTTTCATTATAAAATGTCTGGTAAGCTCCTATTTTTTGTGTTATCCCTCCAGCTTCGCCTGCAACAACATTTGACTGTCTTATCGCGTCCAACAGTGTTGTTTTGCCATGGTCAACATGACCCATAACTGTTACTATTGGAGGTCGGACAACTAAATCTTTATCTAAATCCTTAAAAACTTCATCTGATTGATCTTCAAAATCTATAATACTGTATTTAAAATTATATTCGTTAGCCAATAATTCAATAAAATCTTTATCAAGGGATTGGTTAATATGAATAATCTCACCCATATTGAAAAGTGTCTGGATAATTTCGCTGGATGGTATGCCTATTCTTTCGGATAGCAGTTTTATATTTACACCTTCCTGAAGTTCAATATTTTTCTTAATTTCAGGTCTTTTACTAATCTTATCTTTCAAATCAAGGTTTTTTAATGAATCTTTGATAACATGTTTTTCCTCGACAACTTTATCTTCACGCTTTTTAAACAAAACACTTTTGGCCCTATTCTTTAACTTACCTTCTCTTTCTTCTTTATCCAGCTCTTTATCAAGCACTGTTTTTATATTTATCTTCTTCTCTTCATCCCAACCCGGCCTGCGCTTTAGAGTATCTTCAATCTTTTTAATAGGTTTTTCTTCTTTTTTATCAACAACTTGAGGTTTTTTTATCGTAACAGGCTTTAGAGCTTTTTTTATTTTTTTGCTTACCGCTTTAATAATAGATTTTTTTGGCGCAGCAGTTTTGCTCATAGAAGCTCTTTTAATCTTTATTAAAGCTTTTAGGACTTTTTCTTTCTGGTCTTCTGTAATTGTTGAACTGTGGCTCCTAACCTCAATTCCAAGGTCCTGGCATATTTTTATAATATCACCGGTAGGTATATTAATTTCTTTGGCTAATTCATATATTCTTATAGAATCCATTTATTTAAGTTTTTTCCTTTTGTTCTATTCTTTCTCTTCGTGCTTCATTTAATTCATCTTCGAATTGCTTCTCGCTCTTTATGTCTATCTTCCAGCCCGTTAATTTAGCTGCAAGTCTTGCATTTTGGCCTTCTTTTCCAATAGCAAGTGACAACTGGTCGTTTGGAACTACTATAAGTCCAAATTTTCTATCTTCATCCGTAAGGACTTTTAGTACTCTTGCGGGACTTAAAGCATTTTTAATAAAAATAACAGGATCATCATTATAATCAACGATATCTATTTTTTCACCTTCAAGCTCATCAACAATCGTCCTGACTCTTGAACCTTTGGGTCCCACGCATGCACCTACCGGATCAACATTTTTATCGTTTGACAGGACCGCTATTTTCGTTCTATGTCCGGCTTCACGGGCAATGCTTCTAATTTCAACAACTTTCTCGCTTATTTCAGGAACTTCGAGCTCGAATAGCCTCCTGACCAGCCCGGTATGAGTTCTTGATACTATAACCTGGGGCCCTTTAGTGGTTTTTCTTACATCAGATATAAAACATTTAATTCTTTCCCCGTGTTTGTACCTCTCGCCTGGTACTTGCTCATACTGTGGCAGTAGTGCCTCTACTTTCCCGAGGTCAATCAATGTAAACCTTGAATCGCTCTGCTGTACAATTCCCGTAACCAAATCTCCCACACGATCCTTAAATTCATCAAACATTATTTCTCTTTCAGCTTCTGTTATTCGCTGCCTGATTACCTGCTTTGTTGTTTGGGCAGTAATCCTGCCAAAATCCTCAGGAGTTATTTCTATTTCGCCGCTATTGCCTTCACCATCATCTGCTTCATCTTCTGAAAGCTTGAATACCTTTATTTCTCCACTTTTATCATCTATATCAATTCTAACCCGATAGTCTGCATCATAAATCTTTTTATAGGAAGCAGTAAGGGCACTCTTCAAAGCGTCGATTATGGTATCCATTTTGATACCCTTTTCTTTTTCTAACTCTTTTAATGCTTCTATTAATTTTCTATTCAACTAAATCACCCTGTTATAACTAAATAATAAAAATAGTGGGTCAAGCCCACTATTCCTACCATTTATATTCATTCAAATGTAGACAGGATTATATCATAATAAATAATAAAGTAAAATATGGAAATAAACTAAATATCAATAAACCGCAAGTTATCCCCTGTTATGGATAAATTCCCCTCAGTGTAACAGCTTCAGCAACCCTTTGGACTGCAATAAGAGATGCAGCAATCCTCATATCCACTTTTTTCTTTAGGGATGCATTATAGACATCATAGAATGCCTTTTCCATAATATCCCTTAACTTTAAGTTAACTTCACGCTTCCCCCAGAAGTATGCAAGGTTGCCTTGAACCCATTCAAAATATGATACTGTCACACCGCCTGCGTTGCATAAAACATCTGGAATTATAAATATATTACTGGCGGCCAGTATCGGGTCTGCATCAGGAGTAACCGGACCATTTGCACCCTCTGCAATTATTTTTGTCCTAATTTTTGCCGCATTTGATGCAGTTATCTGGTTTTCTAAAG
>CAZFFH010000015.1:20177-21378 GCA_964518375.1 uncultured Actinomycetota bacterium | reverse complement strand
TGGCATCGATATGTCCGGTATTGATTAGTGTGGATATTATTTTGGGAAATATTGAACCTATTCCAACAAGAGCTACTGTTATCCTGTCAAAATATTCGAAGGTCTGTTTTATAGATGTTTCATTGAGCAGCAAACTGTAAAGATCTTTTGAATCAAGTATTGCGGGAGCATACAAAAGATGAGGTTCCGCTCCAAAAATACCGGCAAATCTTCTGGTAATATCATGGCAGTTTAAATTAATTGAAAGCTGATGGCTCCCCCCGGTAATCTGGACAACCTGGATCTCTTTATTTACTCTTGAGGGCAGGTGATTTATAACTTCATTTATTGTAGTACCCCAGGATACTCCTATTATATCACCGTCCTTGATAATCTCCAGAAGATAATTGGCTGCAGCAGCTCCAAGCTTAGCTTTCAGTTCTATATCAGATAACCCATAGTTTTCAACTACTATTGCCCTTTTTAAACCAAATCTTTTCTCAAGATCATTTTCAAGGTTAGATATGCTTACAGTCGGGTCTATTATGTTTATCTGCACAATTCCCGAGCTGACTGCCTTTTTCAATATCCTGTTAACCTGGTATTTGGAAATCTTGAGCTTTTTTGAAATTTCATCCTGGGTCAGGCTATCCTTGTAATAAAGGTTTGACACCTTAACCATTAATTTAACGTTATAACTCATAGCTTTATTAAATTATATTTTCTATTGCTATATTCTTATTACAATGAGTATTATTGTAACATTGTAATTTATAGGCCTTCCAGCTCAGTTATTTTTTTAACCTTGCCGGCAGTTCCGCCCGTTCTTTGAATGCCAAGCCAAACTTTTAAGATTTCCTGTGCAAGACCTTTTCCAATAATAAGCGAGCCCATTGCCAGGACCTGGCAATCATTGGAAAGAATTGACCGTTGTGCTGAATAAATATCATGGCAAACTGCTGCCCGGATACCTTTAAATTTGTTTGCGCATATTGCCATTCCAACTCCTGTTCCACAAACAAGGATGCCTCTGTCAAAATTTCCCTTTTGCACTTCAGAAACAACCATTTTTGCTATATCGGGATAATCAACTTTCTCCGGGGTATATACGCCAAAGTCTTCGTATTCAACACCTTTTTCTTTTACAACTTCAATCAATGCATTTTTCAAATCTACTGCAAGCTCATCGCAGCCAATTGCTATTTTCATATTACCTCCAGGA
>CAZFFH010000015.1:17544-20077 GCA_964518375.1 uncultured Actinomycetota bacterium | reverse complement strand
ATAATCTCCAACAACAGCAAAGATGTCTTTAATTCCAATCATTTTCATTTTAACAGGATTTTCCTTTACAAGCACATCTGCAACTGCAGTCCCAAGGCCATTAACAATGTTATGCTCTTCTACGGTCACGACTCGCCTGGTTTTTAAACTAGACCCAAGAACTGCTTCCCTGTCTACCGGTTTTAAAGTTGACATGTTTATTACTTCCGGACTGATACCCTTACCTGCCAGAATCTGGGCCGCTTCAAGTGTTTTTGGAACCATGGATGAACATGTTATTATTGAAACATCGCTGCCGGCTCTTAATGTGTTTGCTTTACCAAGTGACATTCTGTAATTTTCCGGATTGACTCTTTTTACTTTCTGCCTGTGAATTCTAATATAAACCGGGCCCGCAATTTCAGCTGCCGCAAATACAGCCTGGTAATATTCAAGTCCGTCGCAAGGAGATACTATGGTGATATTTGGAATTGAACGCATTATTGCAACATCTTCAAGTATTACATGAGTCGGACCAAGGGCGCTTACAGAAAAACCACAATTATTGCCCATTATATTTACATTCAAATTTGTTTTGCAAACGTCATCTCTTATCTGCTCAAAACACCGAAAAGTTATGAATGGAACGTAGGCTGCAATAAAGGGAATCTTACCTGAAGCTGCAAAACCGGCTGCTTCGCCCATGGCATTCTGCTCGGCAATTCCAAACTCAAAATGTCTTTGGGGAAATCTTTGATTGAATTCACCGCCGCTTGCTCCCAGAGAAGAATCACATGATATATATAAAACATTGCTATTTTTCGCACCAAGCTCTACAAGAGCATTGCTTGTCACTTTTCTGGGATCTTCAATAATATCACTCAACTTTAGACAACTCCTTCCCTCTTTCACTGTTTACAGCACTTATTGCATTATCTATTTCACTGGACTCACAATGCCAGTGATGAAATTCATATTTATCTTCTCCGAAGGTGAGCCCCTTGCACTTTACTGTATCTGCTACAATGCAGGATGGCTTGCCCTGAGAAAAAGGTATTGCCGATAGCGCCTCGTAAATCTGGTTGAAATTATGGCCATTGATTGTTTTTACCTCCCAGCCAAATGACCTGAATTTATCTTCCAGAGGTCCCGTATTCATTACTTCGGTTGTCCTTCCATTTACCTGAAGGCCGTTCCTGTCTATGATTGCTGTCAAATTATCTATTTTATGATGTGAAGCTGCCATAACTGCTTCCCAGACACTTCCTTCAGCGCATTCCCCATCACCAAGGATGGCAAAAACCCTGTAGTTTTTCCTGTCAAGCCGCGCAGTTAATGCTATTGCGTTTGCAACAGCAAGCCCGTGCCCCAGCGAGCCTGTGGGAAATTCAATGCCCGGGAGCGATTTCTCATCCGGATGCATCGGTACCCTGGTGTCAATACTGTTATAGGTCCATAAAATATCTTCAGCAAAATAACCCTGGTCCGCAAGAACTGCATAAAGTGCAAGACTCTTGTGACCGGCTGAAAGTATAAACCTGTCCCTTTCTGCCCATTTGGGATTGCCGGGATCATGCTTTAATATTTTATTATAAAGAACAGTCATTATATCCAGGCTCGAAAATGCCCCTCCGATATGGCCCTCACCTTTTCTCATCATATTTAATATGTTCTCTCTGCACTTGTATGATTTATTGATTAATACTTTCATTTCATCTTTAGACAGCTTTGACATTTACACTCCTGATCCTTGTAAAATTTTCTAATTTTTTATTATCATTTTGCTAATTTTTTATTAGGTCTAAATGGCTCCTAATTTGCCAGTTTCTATTGCCATATTTATCATACTGATAAAATAATCGTAATTTAATGCTGCTCTTCCAATAAAAATACCATTATTGTTATCAAGTTTTAAAATTTCAAATGCAGTTTGCGGATTTACACTGCCGCCATAAATGATTAATTGATTTTTACCGGTATTTTTTCCATATTCCGAATCCAGAAAATTCCTTATAAAGTCAAGAGAATCAAATATATAATCGATAGGGGCGGACTTATCTACACCTATGGCCCAAACAGGCTCATAAGCAAGAATGATCTTATTTAATTCCTCTGTTTTTACATCTTTAAAATAACTTCTAATCTGTTTTTTTAGAAAATCATAGACTTCTTCCTTGTCTGTGCATTCTCTCTCTTCGCCTATGCAAAGTATGGGTTTTAAGTCATTTCTAAGACTGGCAATAATTTTCTTATTTATCATTGTTTCATCTTCTTTAAAAATATTGAGCCTTTCGGGATGCCCCAGTTCTGTATAAGTACATCCTATATTTTTTAAATGCATTGGGCTTACTTCCCCGGTATATGCTCCCTCATCTGCCCAGGAACAATCCTGTGCCCCATATTTTAGTTTTGAACCTGTAAGCAGCCTGGAAAAAACATACAACGAAAGAAACGTTGGCAAAATAAAAACTTCAATATTCTGCAAGTTTTCTGTATTTTTATCAATGAAATCAGCAAGTTTTTTAATATATTCTATGCTTTCTTCAACGTTTTT
>CAZFFH010000015.1:15215-17444 GCA_964518375.1 uncultured Actinomycetota bacterium | reverse complement strand
TCGGCTTAAAAATACTAATTGTATTTATCGTAATATTTTCGCTGACTACAATTATTAGCATGCTCTCGCTTAGTGGGATTTTACTTGCAGCAACATCCATCGTTGCAGGTTTTGTAAAAGATCTTCCAAACATTGAAGAATTCGCTCCCAGTGAGAGTGCCCTTACTTCAAAAATATTTGCTGCCGATGGGACAATAATTGCAACATTCCATGGTGAAGAAAACAGGGAAACTGTAACGCTTGAGCAAATTCCAAAAAATCTTACCAATGCAGTTCTTGCAATAGAAGACGAGAGATTTTACAAACATATCGGATTTGACCCAGAGGGTATCATTCGAGCTTTTTTAATAAACTTAAAATCAGGTACGGTTGAAGAAGGTGCGAGTACCATAACCCAGCAGGTAATCAGAATGCTATACATCCCCGAGGAAAAGAATGTTATAACTTACGACAGGAAAATAAAAGAGGCGGCCCTTGCATACCAGCTGGAAAAATATTATACAAAGAATGAAATACTTGAGATGTACCTCAATTCTTCCTATTTTGGGGAAGGAGCATATGGTGTCCAGGCTGCATCCAAAATTTATTTTAATAAAGATGTGGAATATCTAAATCTTGCAGAATGTGCGACTCTGGCGGGAATCATATCGGCACCGGGTTATCTCTCCCCTTATACCAATGAAAAAGATTCGCTTGCAAGAAGAAATATAGTACTGGCAAAAATGCTTGAACTGGACTTCATAGATGAAGAGCAGTTTACTGATACTATAAAGCAGCCAATGATTACCCAGCGCCCGTTCCAGGAAACTCCAAAGGGATTTGCCCTCTATTTTGTTGAATACGTAAAGCAAATACTTATTGAGAAATATGGAGTAAATAAGGTTTTTACAGGTGGGTTCAACATCTATACAACTCTTGAGCCAGGTATGCAAGTTGCAGCAGAGGGCGCAATAAAACAGATCCTGTACGACCCTGAGGACCCATCCTCCGCCCTGGTTGCTATGGATCCTAAAAACGGCTTCATTAAGGCTATGGTTGGAGGCAAAGATTTTGGAGAAATGAAATTCAATCTTGCAACTCAAGCAAAAAGGCAGACAGGCTCTACTTTTAAAGTTTTTGCCCTTCTTGCCGCTCTTGAACAGGGCGTAAGCCCATATATGACTTTCAACCCTAATGGCACAATTATTTACGATATTGCCGGAAGCGAACCCTGGGAAGTTTCTAACTATGGGAACGAGTCTTTTGATGTAAATGAAGTATCAGTAATTGATGCAACAGTCAGGTCCATAAATGTAGCATACGCACAGCTTATTATGAGAGTCGGCGGTTATGCAGTTTCAAAGATTGCGAATGATATGGGGATACAGACACCGCTTGAGGGCTTTCCGGCCATAGGGCTTGGGGGCCTTACTACAGGAGTATCGCCGCTTGAAGTATGCACAGCATTCAGTACAATAGCGGATTATGGCGTAAGACACGATCCGGTTGCAATACTGAAAATAACCGATAAGGATGGAAAAATTCTTGAAGAATACAAGGAGGAAAGCAAGCAGGTTTTATCTCCTATAAACGCTTACAGGGCAATAGAAATAATGGAGCAGGTTGTTCTACGAGGTACTGCAACCAGGGCTCGCCTGGAAGACAGGCCAGCTGCAGGTAAAACCGGGACCACACAGGAGACCGAGAATGTGTGGTTTACAGGATTTACAACAAATTTGACCGCATGCATATGGATAGGTTATCCTGAAGTAAATAGAAAAATGGACTCAATTCATGGTGAGAAAGTTCAGGGCGGATATCAACCGGCAATGATATGGAAACTCTTTATGGAACAAGCCGTAAGAGATCTCCCAATTGAAAGTTTTGCCAAACCTGAAGATGATATGATTAGCGTCCAGGTTACAACTAATCCTGAAACAGGCGAAGTAATGGTTCCAAACAGGTTTACTTCTCCCGACCAGATAACCCTTGCAAAATTCCGCTATGGATCTGAACCTAGAACTCAGATACCGATAACGCCTGAACAAATGCTCATACTTCCAAATATAACTTTAATGCCCGTGCTGGATGCAAACAACATACTGGTTCAATTGGGTTACACTCACATTGAATATATTAACGAACCTTACGCAGGAGTTCCTCCACAGTATGTCCACCGACAGGACCCGGCGGGGGATCAGCCTGTCGAAATTATAAGAAAAATTAAAGTGTGGGTAAATCCTTAAAAAC
>CAZFFH010000015.1:0-15115 GCA_964518375.1 uncultured Actinomycetota bacterium | reverse complement strand
GATCAGCCTGTCGAAATTATAAGAAAAATTAAAGTGTGGGTAAATCCTTAAAAACCGGCCCTTTTTGGTTTTATATAAAGGAAATAAATAAATAAAAAAATTGCCACAGCTGCCAGGATAGATACACCGATTACTATAATTTTTAAATACCATGGGAAACTTATAGCCAGCTCGACATCAATATCTGCACCGGTTGGGTATTTGCCATCTATCACCAGCGGAATTTTAAAAGAATATTTGCCTGCTTTTGAATTTTCCATAAGTTTCAAAATGAACTTAACCTCATTATCTGAGTTTGCCTTAATTCTTTCTGTACCTGTCTCAATAATCACGGATGCCAGAGACGAAAAAAGCTCACTCTTCAGTTTGTTTTCATCTATGGATACTGCACTTTCGGATGAACTTTTTGATATGATTCTTATACTGAATTTCACTTCCTCTTCAGTAGAATTTATTCTCAAAGGTACTGCAGCAAAAGGTACCATGACTTCATATTCTTTATTAAATTTAGCTTCCTTTTGGACAGGAATTGGCTCATCCAAAACAGAATCACTGCCGGTGGAAGAATAACTGCTTTTAATTAAAAGCTTGTATTCTCCTAGCTCATCCAGTTTCTCGAGGACAGCGCTGTATATTCCATCACCTTTTTTGGCATCGGCATCTTGCGACTCTCCGCTGTCAAGCATTTCACCCTCAACCACGGCTCCACCGGGCCTAGTCAATATGTATTTAAAACTGCTTTTTGAAAAATCAAGGAAGTTAACCATAACCTTCGCCGGGTCCCCTGTGACCGGGCTGGTTTCAATCCTGGCTTCAATTTCAGAGATTTCTGCGACTTTAAACTTAACCATACTGGCAGTATCTGCGCAAATATCCATAGTAGGAATATGCTGTATATAAAATTTTATAGTATATTCGCCATTTACAGAAGAATCAGCAACCATCGCACTGAAAATACCATCACCACTTTTCTCATCAAGAGATTGCCCATTATCAAGAAGCATCAGGCCTTCAATTGTTTTACCGTCAGGATAAAAAATCGTACAAGTTACCTGATACTCGGTAAAATCGATATTGCCATCGCTATCCGTTTCAGGGTCGCTGCTTAACTGAACCTTTATAGGAATTTTTTTACCCGATATGTAAAATGATCTTACCGGTTCAAGAACTTTGAATGTAACTGGCAGTTTTGTAACTTCAAAATTTATTTTCTTCGTTGATATCGAATTTGTCGGAACATGCTGCATTGAAAAAACAGCGCTATAGTTACCCTTAATATCTGTTTTATTAAAAACCCCGCTGAATATTCCGTCGCCTTCAGAATCATCCATTCCTTTCCCATCATCGGAAAGATTTACATCATCCACGCTCATCCCTTCAGGGTCTTCAACGCTGCATGTTATTTTAAAATCACTCGATTTTAAGCTTGAACTATCTTCAAGAGTATCGCCCAATTTAATTTTAAGGCCAATACTTGTATCAGACAGATATATGGGATATTTTGGTTCTATGATACTAGAAGTAACCATATCATACACAAAAACTCCGTCTCCGTTTATCTCGTAGGACCATTTCCCTTCCTCGGGTGAGCTAATCTGTACAATCTTAAAGCCTTTTTCATCTACGATCTTATCAAATACCGGTTTTTCGCTTGATGGAGACATAACATTGATTTTGGGTTTAGATTCGAAATTGCTTGCTGTAGCGATAAGCACGAGTTCTTTAACATCTTTAGTAATTTCAAATTCACCTGAAATTGCAGAAATATCTTTTTGTTCTTCAATTCTTAAGAACCTGCTTGTTATGTTTTTTAATATTTCAAGAAAAATATTTCTAATATCAGAAGCTTTTTCGGCTCTCCAGCACGCACCTGAAGTTATTGAAGCCATTTGTTCAAGAAGTCCAGTCTCTGCTTCCTGGGTAAAAGCTATGGGGTAAATTACAATATTATCTCTTTTATAACTATAGCAAAGGTCTAAAAGCTCTTTCTTGTATTTCTCAAGATACTGATTCTCACCTTTTCCCGTACTTCCAATTTTTTCAGAATCACTACTTTCCTGGTTATCGGTTTCGCCCTGCTGGGCGGTTACAGATCCTGGATTTTCATTCTGAACATTATCTCCAGTTTTTGTCCTTCCCGGCTTTTCGTTTCCACTTTTAACTGTTTGATCTACTGCAGCCTCCGGGGGTATATCATCAATGGTTAAAGCGCCATCTGTTAAAAAAATCACTGCGGTTTTTTGCTTATCTATCCTCTGTCCAAGTACTTTTTTAATATCTGCAAGAGCACCTTTCATATCAGTATACTTCTGGTTGCTCTGTATCGTTTTGATTGCAGCATTAATAGCATCCTCGTTACCGCTGATTTCTGTCAAAGGCAAATAAATGTTGGTTTTTTCACCAAAACCTGCAATTAACACCCGGTTACCTTTGCTTAATACCTCACTGAGATAAATGAAAAGCCTGGCTGCATCAACTCGCATATTTGAAGGGTCATTTGTCCTCATGCTGCCTGATTCATCTATTATCAGCACGTAATCATACTTTTGGAAACCAGAATTATCTTCATTTAAAGCATTTAGGCTGGATTTAAAAGGAATGAATAGAAAAGTAAAAGCAATCAGGAAAATCGTAATTTTTTTATAAAATTTTTTACTCTTTAACATAATATCATTTATTAATTTAATATTTAGTTGGATCATCTAAGAGTTGTGTTTACAACTCAATGATAAATAGCTCTTTGAAAAATAAACCTGACTACCAATTTTTAAAATGCTAAAGGACAATCTAATTTATTATTTTATTTAAAAATATTTTATAGGAATATCTGCCGGAGCAAGCAGCAGCCTTTTAAATTCCTCATTAAGGCGTAATAAACTAACCGAGCAGCCTTCCATATCAAGCGATGTACAGAAATTATTTACATAAGTTCTAAAAACTTTCAATTTCCTGTTCCGTAGTATTTCATGGATGATACCTGCTGCAATATATAGTTCCCCGATAGGTGTCCCTCCTAAACCATTTATCATCAGTGCAACTTCATCACCGCAGATAAAAGGGAGATCCTCAATCACAGAATCAGTTATAATTTTAATAACTTCATCCGCCGGTTTGTATTTTGTGCGCTCCCTGCCTGGCTCTCCATGCAGTCCAACTCCAAGCTCGATTTCATCTTCGCCTAAATCAAAAGTTGGGGACCCTTTAGCTGGAGTTGTGCATGATTTGAGGGCAAAACCCATGGTTCTGATATTATCATTTACTTCAGTTGCATATTTTTTAAGCTGTTGAAGGTTTACTCCCTCTTCTTCAGATTTGGCACCAATTATTTTATAAACAAATATTGCACCGGCAACACCACGCCTGCCGGCAGTAAATGTGCTGTCTTTTACGGCAACATCATCATTAATAATTACAGTCTCAACTACGGGTCCGCCTTCGAATTCAAGCATTTCGCTTGCCATTTCAAAATTAGCCCTGTCACCTGTATAGTTCTTGACAAGAAACAAAACTCCCCTTCCCCTGTCAACCAGTTTTGCAGCATCTACTATTGCATCCAGTGTTGGAGCCGCAAAAATAGGGCCCGCACAAGCTGCGTCAAGCATGCCTTTGCCAACATAAAAAGCCTGGTCAGGTTCATGGCCGCTTCCTGAACCGGAAATGATTGCGACTTTATTCAAATAAGGGTCTTTCCTGTATACGACTCTTTTTTCAGGAATGAGCCCTATCAAGTCAGGCCTTGACAGTGCAAGACCTTTGAGCATTTCAACAACTACATCGTCTGGTTTATTGATAATTTTTTTCATTGAGCGCCTTTTTTAATTTAGTTATCCCTTTAAAAACTAAGTGCATTCGCCTTTTATCTTTTTATAC
The DNA here is from genome assembly GCA_964518375.1 of uncultured Actinomycetota bacterium. GTDB lineage: Bacteria > Actinomycetota > Humimicrobiia > Humimicrobiales > Humimicrobiaceae > JAHILC01. The sequence goes on along the minus strand of CAZFFH010000015.1, from coordinate 11,245 downwards.
TCTCTAGTACGGCTTCAAACATGATTAAAATAACAAGAGATCCGGGATCCCTGTGACCTTTGCTTCTTTCACCCAGATAAGATGCCCTGCCCTTTCTTGCAACCATTTCAATTGTTTGCTCTGAGCCCGCTTTTGCTGCAGCAACAGCAGCTTCAATAATTGAAAACATATTTACCTGGCTGCCTACCAGATTCTTCATGGCCATTATTGCAGGTTCCAGAGAATCAACCAGGGTTTTATCGCCAATTTGGGTATTTCCACCTCTTCTCTTGATGACGGCAAGAGCATTTTCCAGGGCCGTAACCCAATCACTGGCATCTGGCTCTTTTTTATCTCCAATTGATTTGCCGGTCTCAATAAATCCTGTACCAAGCATTGCACCCGAAGTTCCACCAATCGTATAAGCCAGCGTAAATCCAACTTTTTTTAAAATATCTCCAAGTTCCATCTGGCCAAGTTCGGGAATTATTTTTGTCACAGCCTCAAATCCTCTCCTGATTCCAGACCCGCAGTCTGCATCTCCTGCAGGCGAGTCAAGATCAGTTAAAATCTTTTCGGCTTCGATCAGCCTTTTACTGATGGATTCTATAATATTTATAAGCATTTCTTTTTGGCTAGCCAAACCCAAGTCCCTACAGATTAAATAATTTAATAAAAATTTAATGTTTAAATTTTAAATGTATTTCTAACTAAAATCAATCTATTACCTTTAGATTTTTAGATAAGGCAACAGGTTTATAATTTTTCATTTATAATTTTACAATATTTGGCGTAAAATATACTAAGCAATTATATTTGACGGGTTTAAGGACTTAAGTAACATGAAAAATGAAAATATCAGGGTAAGATTTGCACCAAGCCCTACAGGTTTTTTGCATATAGGAAGTGCAAGAACTGCATTTTTTAACTGGCTTTTTGCAAAAAAAATGAGTGGCGTTTTTGTTTTGCGAATTGAAGATACAGATATCGAGCGCCACAAAGAAGATACAATAAACCTAATAATGGATTCATTGAAATGGCTTGGAATAACCTGGGATGAAGGCCCCGATGTTGGCGGCGCTTTTGCTCCCTACAGGCAATCTTTGAGAAAAGAAATATATAACCGGTATGCCCAAAAATTGATAGCAGAAAAAAGGGCCTACAGATGTTTTTGCAGTCCCGAAAAGCTTGAAGAAAAAAGAAAAGCCTCTACAAAAAATAAAGGCAGCGACTTTTTAAAATATGACAGGGAGTGCTTGAAACTTACTGATGAAGATATCGCAAATAACCTACAATATGGCAAAAATTATACAATAAGACTCCTGGTTCCTGATGACAAGGAAATTAATTTTACGGATATTGCATATGGCAAAATAAGCATTAAAAGCAAAATTGTTGAAGATTTCATAATAATAAGATCAAATGGCTCGCCAACATACAACTTCTCTGTTGCCGTCGATGATATACAAATGAAAATAACACATGTCATCAGGGGTGAAGATCATCTTTCAAACACTCCAAAGCAAGTGTTAATTTATGATGCTTTAAATTCAGAGCTTCCAAGCTTTGTTCATTTACCAATGATTTTGGGAAGCGATGGGCAGAAATTAAGCAAGCGGCATGGTTCTATCTCTATTGAAGCATACAGGGATGAGGGTTTCCTGCCGGAATCAATACAAAACTATCTTGCCCTGCTGGGCTGGGCATATGATGAAAAAACAACAATTTTTTCACTGGAAGAGCTGGTTGCCAAATTCAGCCTGGAAGATATAAACAAAAAGCCTGCAAAATTCGATTATGAAAAGCTTCTATGGCTCAATGGCAGCTACATCAGGAATACTGATAATAAAATTTTAAGCAAGCTGATTTATGAAAGACTTATGAAGTCGGCCCCTCAAAAAAATACTGATATTGTTTCTGGAATTGATATGGGCAAAATTGAGAAAATCATTCCACTGATAAAGGAAAGAATGAAGACCATAAAACAAGCCTGCGAACTTATATCACCTTTCTTCTATAAAGTGCAGTATGATGAGAAACTTAAAAACTTTTTCGAAAATGAAAAATCCGAAGCTGCAAATATTCTAAATAACATAATTACCGTATTAGAGGCTTTTAGCGACAACAAGGTGACCACTGATGAGTCGCCCAATGAAGCAGTAAATTCAACAGCCTTTAAATCATCATTGATAGAATCAGAGCTTAAAAAAATTGCCGACAAACTGGGAATTAATTTAAGAAAAGTTGCTGAAGTGTTAAGAATTGCACTCTGGGGAGCAAAAGTAAGCCCGCCGCTTTTTGGAACAATGGAAATCCTGGGCAGAACAGAAACACTAAATAGATTAAAAGCCTATAGTAAAAATTTTTAAAACCAGTTGCAAATCGTACTATTTTCACATGAGTAAATAGTAAGGCTATTTTAACATATTAAAATTCTATAACATTTAGCAGCGGCGGCTATAACCTTTAGCAGCATCTATAACCTGAAGAGCATCTCTTCCGGTGTTAAGTCTCTTCCCTCTTCAACAACTTTCCTGGTAAAATATGCTACAACAATTTCTTCATTTGTAGGGATAACAAATACTTTTGCCCTGGATTCAATTGAATAATCAGAGGATATGAGTCCCTGGTTACCCCCAATTTCCCTGTTTTTCTGCAGATCTATCTTGATGCCCATATATTCCATATTTTCAAGGATTCTCTGCCTTGCATAATCGCTTTTTTCACCAATGCCACCACCAAATACTATAGTGTCAATTCCGCCCATTACTGTGCCGAAAGCCCCAATATGTTTCCTTATTCCGTCTATATACAATTCCACAGCAATCTTGGCCCTTCTATTTCCACTTTCAACAGCAGTAAGTATATCCCTGAAATCTTCTGTTCCAATTCCTGCAGTTCCCCCAAGACCTGAATTCTTAGTCAGCTCGTCCTGGGCCTGGTCTATGGAAAGCCCCAGCTCTTTCATGGCAAAAAGCAATCCTGTACCATCAATATCTCCAACTCTTGTACCCTGCAGCAGCCCTGAATTTGGAGAAAAACCCATACTGGTATCGATTGATTTTCCATTCTTTATGGCGCATACTGAACTGCTGCCGCCGAGATGAACTGTCAGTAACTTAATGTTTTCGGTTCCCATTAGTTTGAAAGCCGTTGCCGACAGGTACCTGTGCGAAGAACCATGGAATCCATATTTCTTTATCCCAAGCTTTTCATACCAGTCCCATGGAAAACCAATGTTTCGCCTGAATTCAGGAATTGAATAATGAAACGAAGGCTCGAAAACCCCAACCATTGGCACATTTAAAATATTGCTGAAAATTCCTATGGATTCTATATAGGGGATATTATGAGAAGGAGCCACAAAAGCATATCTCTGCATCTCTGCCAGTATCTCAGGAGTCAGTTTGTTAGCGCCATTTGTCTCACCGAGCACGCATTTAAATCCCATTGCTTCTATATCCTGGGGCTTGCTTATAACACCATTTTTTATATACCAGTCAAGTGTAACTTTTATAGCAGCTTCAAAACCAAAAACATTAACAGTCTCTTTTTGGACAGGATCACTGCCGATATTATGGGTAAAGTTCGATTCTCCTGGCGATTTAACTTTGTCCAAATTTGCCTGCCCCAGAAATTTTATTTCATTCTTTTCATTTATATCTATGATTTTACTCTTAAAAGAAGTACTGCCTACATTTCCAATTCCAATTATCATAACTATCCTTTCAAATCAATTTTATTTCCAAATCCACTTAATAAAAGTAATCATATTATAATAATTTTAAAAATATTTGGAAATAACTTGATTTTATTTGATAATGCGATATAATTACTACTAAATTAGTAGTAATTATTAAATTAAATGGAAAATGATGGAAAGGACTTAAAATGGAAAAAAAGAAACTACTTTATATTCAAACAAGCGGAGTAAATACTCCACAAAGGTTATATTCCCCATTCATTCTTGCTCAGACAGCAAAGGCGATGGACATTGAACCAACCCTGTACTTTCTGGGTGAAGGTATCGGCGTTGTAACAAAAGGAGAAGCCGAAAAAATCAAAATGGGTAATTTCCCAACACTTAAAGAAGTTTTGGATCAGACTGCCAAAATGGGTATTAGCATGCTGGTATGCCAGCAAAGTATGCAACTCTTTGGCCAGAACCTGACAGCTGCAGATTTTGTAGAAGGTGCTAAAATTGTTGGAGCAGCTACATTAAACAGCCTGGTGCTGGAATCAGATGGAACTATGTGGTTTTAAATGGCGGAATACGATAATATTTTTTTTGATAATTCTTCTACAACAAAAGTTGATGACAGGGTCTATGCAGAAATGGAGCCTTATTTCAGGCAATACTATGGCAACCCTTCAAGCCTGCACTCCTTTGGTGATTTTGCACGCACAAAGATTGAAGAAGCAAGGGAAAAAGTAGCAGCTCTTATAAATGCGGTCGAAGAAGAAATATATTTTACTTCATGCGGCACTGAGTCAAACAACTTTGCTCTTTGGGGAATCGCAAGGGCACTTAAAGATAAGGGCAACCATATAATAACTTCAGCTATTGAGCATTATTCGATTCTTAACCCCCTTAAGGAGATGCAGAAAGAAGGGTGGAATGTTACCATTATTCCTGTAGACGAACACGGATTTGTAAATCCTGATGATATTAAAAAGGCGATAACTAAAGATACTGTTTTAATTTCTGTAATGCATGCAAACAATGAAATAGGTACGATACAAAAAATCAAGGAAATAGCCGCAGTTGCAAAAGGAGCAGAGATTGTATTTCACAGTGATGGGATTGCAACCGCAGGAATAATTCCAGTGGATGTAAAGGAACTTGGCATTGATGCATATAGTTTTTCGGCCCAGCAGATGTACGGCCCTAAAGGCGCAGCAGCCTTATATATAAAGAAAGGAATTAAAATAAGACCTTTGCTTCTTGGTGGTACCCAGGAAAAAGGCAGACGAGCAGGTACTGAAAATGTGCCGGCAATTGTTGGGTTCGGCAAAGCCTGTGAAATAGCCCGGGCCGAGTTAGGCGATTGTGTTAAAAACATAACTATTCTTCGCGATAATCTTATAGAAGGAATCAAAAATTCAATAGACAAGGTAAAATTAAACGGGCATCCGGTAATGAGGCTTCCGGGGAATGCCCATATAAGCTATGAGTTTGTTGAAGGGGAGTCAATTCTTTTAATGTTAAACCTTAAGGGTATTGAGGCAGCAAGCGGTTCTTCCTGTGCCTCGCAAGCATTAAAAAGCTCTCATGTTCTTCTTGCCATAAATCTTACACCCACAATGGCCCAGGGTTCAGTCCTGTTCTCGATGGGTAAATACAACAACCGGGAACAGGTTGATAGAGTCATAAAGGTCCTACCGCCAATCATTGAAAGGCTCAGGCAAATGTCGCCTTTATGCAAATAGTTTTTATTGCTTGAAATTTAGGTTAAAAAATATTATATTTTAGACCTGTCTAAAAATTCTAAATATTTCTAAAGTTAATTATAAAAGAGGTATATAAAATGGTCGCTTATAGTGAAAAAGTGATGCAGCATTTCATGAATCCACAAAATGTTGGAGATATTAAGGATGCTGACGGTATTGGAGAGGTTGGAAATCCTGTTTGCGGGGATATGATGACCTTTTACATAAAAGTAAAAGATAACAAACTTGAAGATGTTAAGTTTAAAACATTTGGCTGTGGTGCGGCAATTGCAGTTTCTAGCATGGTTAGCCAGATAGCCAAGGGCAAAACCCTGGAAGAAGCTTTAAAGATCACAAATAAAGACGTTGCCGAAGAACTTGGTGGTCTTCCAAAAAACAAAATGCACTGCTCTAACCTTGGCGCAGATGCGCTTCATGCTGCAATAAAAGATTATATGAAGAAGCATGCAAAACAAAAATAGGAAATTTTTTATAAATAATATAAATATTAGGTGAAACCATGGCTGATGAAAATAAAAAAAATCAAAAATGCAAATGTCCGTTCTGTGATGTAGAAATTGAAGAAAAAGAGCTTCCGTTCTGTGCTTTTTGCAATGCTCCTATTAAATATTGTAAGAATTGCGGAACACCTATACCTTCGGAAGCAACTAATTGCCCTGAATGTGGACAGAGCTAATTAATTCCTTAAATTAGTTTAAGAATAACTATAAGTAAAATAGGTTTTTAAGTGATGACTATTAAAAATGAAAATGCAATTTTAGCTGATGAATTCCTGGACTGCACGGGCCTTTACTGCCCTGCCCCTATTTTTGAAACTCGAAAAAAAATAGACAGCATAAAGCAAGGGCAAATTCTTGAGTTGACGGCAGATGACCCTGCTTCTGAGGAAGACATAAAAAGTTGGGCCAAAACAACTGGAAACATACTCCTTAATATTGAAAAAGACAAAGATAAATTTATCTTTTTTATAAGAAAAACAAAAGACTAGCTAACCGGCAATTTTTAATTCCTGCAAAATATGTTATTATTTCATTTATAATCCTCCGGTGATGTTAGATTTTATTTTTTAATGGGGAGTCGTCTAGTGGTAGGACATGCGGCTCTGGCCCGTATAGCGGGGGTTCGAATCCTCCCTCCCCAGCCATTTCGGTATGTATGTCATAGTAATTTCGCCAGTAGCTCCTAATATGCCTGAAATAGGAACTGTATCGCAGTAAAAATTAATCATCTTATGAAATCGGAACTGTATCGCAAAAAATAAATCTTTATTTTTTTAAAAGGTTGAATATATTTCTCTAAGCTGTGCCAGTATTTTATAGTGTTTCAAATACGTATTTGATATATTTATAAGAACTTAAAGTAAAAATAACTGTGGAAAATATGATATCATATAATGTGAAATTGAATACGGGGGAAATCTATTATGCCACAAATTTCCGGATTTGAAATAATTATAAATGAAATCTTAAAAATTATTCCTTTCTTGATACCTGTTATAATCATCGAATGGGGCCTTCTTATCTTTGCTCTTGTGCTTGCTATAAAAAATGATGTAGTTTACCTGCCTAAATGGGCATGGATACCGATAATCATCCTGGTAAATGTCATCGGACCAATAATCTTTCTTATAATAGGCAGGAAAAAAGATTCAAATTCCGAGAGAGAAGACAAAGATGAAGATGAGGAAGACTGGAAACAGGAAAATAAGTAAAGTCAGCCTTAGGAGTTTTGGATATGCCAGAAGCAATGATAAAAGTTGAAAGCCTTAAGAAGAATTACAGGCAAGTTGAAGCATTAAAATCTATAAGCTTTGAGGTGAGAAAAGGTACAGTATTCGGTCTTATTGGCAGAAACGGTGCAGGCAAAACAACAACCATGAATATAATTGCCGGACTTTTAAGGTTTGATGAAGGCAAAATATATCTTAAAGGTATGGACCTGTTAAAAGAAAAAGCTGCTCTCAAAAAGATTATAGGTTACCTTCCTGAAACCCCTGCCTTTTATGATTACATGAATGCATATGAATATCTTTCTTTTATAGGGGGGATACTGGAAGTTGATCTGAAGGCTATGCCGGGTAAGATAGAGGAGTTAAGGAAAATGGCGCATCTTACAAAGAAACAGGCTTCAAGACGTATAAGCGGCTATTCAAGAGGGATGAAACAAAGGCTTGCACTTGCAACTGCCTTTATGGAAAGACCTGAAATTCTTCTGCTTGATGAGCCTGCTTCAGCACTCGATCCTGAGGGACGGCTTGAAATGCTTGAACTTATAGAAGACCTTAAAAGCGAAGATGTCACCATATTTTTATCTACTCATATATTAAATGATGCAGAAAGAGTCTGTGACAGGATATGCATAATAGATGAGGGTAAGATCCTGATAAACAAAGAGCTTGAAGAGTTAAAAAAAGAATATATACAACCAATATTTGATATTGAATTCGAAAAAGATCCTGCTGTACAGGAAAATGCGCTGAAAAAAATAGAATGGATATGGGAGGTCAAAACCTGCGGAAAGATGTTGAGTATATATCCAAAAGATATGGAAACAGCGAGGAAAAACATGCTTGGAGCGATAATTGAGGTAAAAGGTGATAATGAAGTCTTAAGCTTCAACATAAGAAAAAGCACACTTGAAGATATATTTATAAGGATGGTAAATCAGAACAATGGCAATGGCTGTAAGAAAGGAATGAGTAGCCGGTATGCAGACATTTAAAGCATATTTTAAAAAAGAAATAATAGAATCGCTACGCACTCATAAATATATTATCCTTGCAGTAGGATTCATATTATGGGCGCTTCTTAATCCCCTGATGCTTAAACTGCTGCCTGTTCTGTTGGGGTCTTCTATCCCTGTAGGGATGATTTCACAACTTACAAATATAACCAGAATTGCAGCTTTTCAGAACTTTCTTGGCCAGATATTCCAGATCTCCACACTCTTTATTGCCTTTTCACTTATGAATACATTGTCAGGAGAGGTGGTTAATAGGAAGCTCGTTTTTCCTTATTCCAGGGGAGCAAGCGCAAGCGGAATTGTCTTGGCAAAGTTTTTCCATTATGCTGCAATCATATCTGTCTTTATACTGGTAGCTTTTCTGACAGGTTATTTTTATATAACAGCCCTCTTTCCTGAGGGTGGTACACTCGTATTATATTCAGTGCTTCAGTCTGCGCTCCTGTTCATAATCTTTTATGCGTTTGTCTTGGCTATGCTTCTATTTTTTTCAAGTATTGTAAAAAAAAGCATAATTGCAGGGATTTCAACCCTTGCTCTTACTTATTTACTCAGTATCTTCAACCAATTCAACAACATCAGGCAATATTTCCCGAATTACCTTTTTGTAAAGTCTTCAGATGCTGTCATCCTTGATACCTCTTTGATACCAACATTATTGATAACGATAGGATTTAGCGCGCTGCTCATCGGTCTTGCAGTTTTAAGAATGAAAAGGATAGAGGTGGCTTAAAAAATCATGAATTAAATTATACTCCTTAGCAAAGTATCTATTTCAATTAATTAGGTAATTTAGACATTGGTTCTAAAGTTCACAACTTAAGTCAGCTATACTGACTTTGATATTTTTTAATTTAAACTCTACATAAAACTTTTTGAATAACTTTTTTAACAACGAAAACCAAAAATATAGGAATTGTGCTTGCAGTATTTTTCTCATATTGACCCTGGCTATACATATAGGAAAAATAAAATTAAATTTTAAATTATTCTTGCACTGAATATTATATTTGTCTTTGTCATATTACTGACAGGTTATATTTTTATCACCATTACCACAGAAGGACATCCTGAATTTAATGAATATCTTAGAGGATTTGAAGCATTATTTTATTCCAGTTCAGCAAATATTACTACTGCCTCTTATAGAACTTTTGGTATTATTATTTTGACATTGGCACTTATAGGTGTTTTTAAAATAGGCGTCTGGGTATGGGCTATAATAGATAATATTATGAAATCAGTAAAATCGTGAGTATCACGGTAGGGTAAATAAGCTTAAAAACTCAATACCGGTATAAAAGTAACGTTGTCTGAACTTTAATTTCTTGTTCTGTTTTTCATTTGCTATCACCAATAAAGCAAATCTTTTTCTTATATATTTTGTAACAATTATTATTAAGGATTATAATTTTAAAATATATTAATGTTTCTTTAAACATTTAAAAGAGGAGGCATAAATGTATAACATTAATAATAATCCAGTTGAACTGCTCCAAAACCTCATCCGATTTGATACATCAAACCCACCAGGCAATGAAATTGAATGCATCAAATACTTAAATGAGATATTTAAAAATGCAGGGTTTGAAACACAAATACTGGCTAAAGACCCTAACCGTCCCAACTTAATTACACGCCTTAAAGGTCAGGGAAAAACAAATCCTTTGCTTCTCTATGGTCATGTAGATGTAGTTCCTACACAAAACCAGGTATGGAAATATCCACCCTTTGAGGCAAAAATTGCAGAAGGCTGCATCTGGGGACGTGGCACTCTTGATATGAAGGGTGGGGTAGCTATGATGGTATCAGCACTGCTTAAAGCAAAGATAGAAAATCTTATACCTCCAGGAGATATTATATTAGCCTTAGTGTCTGATGAAGAATATGGGGCTGAATGCGGTTCAAAATTTCTTGTTGAAAACCATGCTGATTTATTTGAAGGAGTAAAATATGCAATTGGAGAAGTTGGTGGCTTTACTTTTTATATAGGAAAAAAGAAGTTTTATCCTATAATGGTTACTGAAAAATCATGCTGCTATATAAAAATAATAGTAAGAGGACCGAGTGGGCATGGTTCTTTATCAATTAAAGGCGGGACATCTGAAAAACTTGGAGCTCTACTTACCAGTCTTACAAGAAAAAGTTTTCCAGTTCATATTACTGAAACTGTCAGAGTGCAAGTAGATACATTAGTCTCAAGCCTTTCTTTTCCAACAAGTTTTTTTATACGCATGCTTAAATATCCTGCATTTACAGATAAGGTATTAAAATTACTTGGAGAGAGAGCCATTGAATTTAATGCTTTAACACATAACACTGTAAATGTCGTAAATGTCAGTGGTGGAGAACAAATATATGGTATGCCAAGCAAACTGGAAGTATTGCTGTCTGTCAATCTGCTTCCTGGATATAGCCCTGATGATATTATTTCTGAATTAAAGCAAATTGCAGGTAAAGGATATGAATATGAAATGAGTTATTATGTTCCAGTTCCAGAAAAGATAGATATGGGATTATTTGAGACTCTAAAAGTTATATTAAATAAAGCTGATCCGGAAGGTATTGCCTTACCTATATTGATGCCAAGTACAACAGATGCAAGATTTTATTCAAAATTAGGAATTCAGACCTATGGTTTTATGCCGATGTCATTACCCCAAGAGATAAATTTCAGCAAGCTCGCTCACAGTACAGATGAAAGAATACCATTAGAGGCAATTGAATTTGGGGTAAATAATATTTACGAATTACTTAGATGCTTTAAGTGAAATACCATAATCAATTAAATATTTATCTTAAAAATTCAGTTCAGGGATAAAAATAATCTTATCTGAGCTTACAATTCTGGTTCTATCTATGAAAATGTTTGTCAATAATTATTTTAATTACTGAAATAATATTATTTTAAAAAACAAAATGCACCTCTTAACCTATTTAAAAATATATTAATGAAAACCATCTGATATAAAGTTACTATTAAAATGATCTAAAAATCATTCATCTATTCGTACCTAGCTAGTACACAATAGCTCTCCGGTTGCGGCTCCCTAATCAACTTCAGAACCCTTGA
>CAZFFH010000014.1:20079-22437 GCA_964518375.1 uncultured Actinomycetota bacterium | reverse complement strand
CCAATCAATACCTTTGCCTTGTTTGAAAATAATCTTGTATAACCATCAGCATAACCTATTGGCACTGTTGCTATAAGGCTATCCCTGCTCGTCTTAAATGCTGCACCGTATGAAATGGACTGGCCGGCTGCCAGTGTTTTCAAAAAGGATATCTTTGACTTCAAGCTTAGAACCGGTTTAAGTTTTGTTAAAATTGAAAGAATTTCCGGGTCCAGCCATTTACCGCCCGTCCCATTAAAAGGACTAAGGCCATAAATTGTAATTCCCAGCCTTACCATGTCCAGATGAAAATCTTTATATCGCAGGAATGCTGCGCTGTTCGCACAGTGAAGAATTGGTGGAATTATGTTTTTCTGTCTGAGGTCGCCAAGAACATTTTCAAACTTATTCCATTGCATCAATGTATATGATTCATCTTTTTCCCCTGCACAGGAAAAATGCGTAAATATTCCCTCAACATCCAGGTTTGGGAGCGAAATAATTTTTTCTATTTCTTCTACAGCATCCTTGTAATTAATGCCAAGCCTGTTCATACCTGTGTTAACCTTTATGTGAATCTTTAATTTTTTCCCAAGATTGCCGCATTTTTGTGAAATTGTTTTAGCCTTTTCAAACGAATTAAGACATAAAATGAAATTATTATTGACGGCATCCTTTACAATTTCCATGGGCGGCTCGCCAAGAATGAAAATTGGAACCTCAATACCTACTTTCCTCAAGGCAAGGCCTTCGGCAGCAAAAGCTACCCCAAGAGCATAAACACCACTTTTTACTGCCTGCTTTGAAATTTCAATGAGCCCATGCCCATAGGCATTAGACTTGACTACAGCCATGATTTTTACTTTTGGAGATTTCAGGCGCGACTTGATAAGCTGCAGGTTGCTATCGAGATTGCTCAGGTTAATTTCAATCCTGGTAAATCTTTTATTTTTTCTATAATCGTAGTTCATTTTCCTAAAGTTATTTGTTCCTGGTAATCATGGATTTTACTATGTCTGCCCGTGTGATTATTCCAACAAGTTTATTATTTTTATCCATTACCGGCAGCCTGTTCACTCTGCTGTCCAGCATTATATCGGCTATCTCGTTTATTAGAGTATCCTCACCGGCAGTTTTCACTTTTACAGTCATTATTTCTTCAACTTTTGTAGCAAGATGTTTCTGCAGGCTTCTCTTAAACTTGTTCAGGCTTTCAAGATAAATAATTGCGTCCAAAAGTTTGAAATACCTGGGAAAATGAAGGTCAGAATTCTGGACTATTATATCACCCTCAGAAACTATGCCGGCCAGGCTGCCATTTTCATCCAGCACCGGAACACCACTTATTTTGTTATTTACCAGCAATTCTGAAAGCTCATTAATTGAAGCATCCTTTTTTATTGTGATTACCTTTTTATTCATAATTTCTTTTGCAGTTAAATCTGTCATCTTGTCTCCTAATGTATAATGTAAAAATTAAAAAAACAAATAAGTTCTATTCGTACTTAATTTTCTCGACTTCCATAAAGACTTTTTTTATTCCTTCAAGAAGGTCCGTGGCTATCTGGGAAGTCTTGCTTGTGTAAGACGCTACTATGTCTGATGCCATCCCATGTATATATGTACCGCACACTGCCGCATCCGTCAGGCTCATCCCTTGTGCCAGAAGCGAGCCTATTATGCCGGTTAAAATATCACCTGTCCCGGCAGTTGCCAGGGCCCAGCTTCCCGTGGGATTTATAAAAGTCCTGCCGCCAGGTTCAGTAATTAATGTTCCGGCACCCTTAAGGACAGAAACCAGGTTATATTTTTTTGCAATTTCCAGGTTTGCATCCAGCCTGTCTTCAAGAGCAATCTTTTCCCTGCCGAGAATTGAAGCAAGCTCTCCGGCATGCGGAGTTATAACAACATGTGAAAAATCACAATTGTTCTCACTTTCAACTTCTCTTGGACCATATAATGCTCTCAGTCCATCCGCATCAAGAACAGTTGGCTTTTTTACCTTTTTCAATATTTCTCTTACAAAACAAATTGTGCTTGGGTTGGTTGAAATTCCGGGTCCTATGGCAAGAGCATCAAAATTTTTTGTAATTCCCATAACTTCTTCAAGACATTCCATGTGAATTGAAATATCGTCAGTCTGTTCAACAGGATAAGTCATAACCTCTGTTAGCTTTATTTCAAAAATACTATTAAGTTCCCATGGGCACACTAGGGTTAGGAGCCCGGCACCGGCACGCATTGCAGCTTCGCATGTCATAGTAGCAGCTCCTGTATAACCAATCGAACCTGCAATTACAAGAAGCTTTCCAACTTCATGCTTATAGGTCCACGGCTTTTTAAATGGCAGCCTGCCGGCAACCCATTCAAGACTAACTT
>CAZFFH010000014.1:0-19979 GCA_964518375.1 uncultured Actinomycetota bacterium | reverse complement strand
ACAGAATATTTTTACTTCTATTCCGCCATCCAGAAGCTCTAATGCTGCAACAAAACCATCGCCGCCGTTATTTCTGCTACCACATACAATTGTGCCGGCTGCGCGCTTTCCGATGGCAATGCTTTTTTTGGCGCTTGCCATATTGGCAAAATCTTTTTTTATGACTTCTGCTACCTTGCTGCCGGCATTTTTCATAAGCCACTTTGATTCAATGCCATCAGCTATGCACCTTGAATCAATTTCAGCTATTTTGCTGCCTTTCAATATCCGGTTAAGATTTGTTCCTTTCATTTCGTTAAATTTTGACTCCAATTATTGATTCTGGCTGTTTTAGCTACTAAATTAATGCTATCGCAAAAGCTATGGCGTGTTCTTCAGTGCCAGATAAGGTTACTTTGATATCCTTGATTGTAAGCTTATCACAATATGCCTTGGTCGTGCCATAAAGATTTATAACAGGTTCTCCTGAGCGCAAATTTGAAACTTCAATTTCATTAAAGTGGATATTCTTGCCGATTCCTGTTCTTAGAGATTTTGATACTGCTTCCTTTGCCGCAAATCTCTGGGCATAGCTTATGAAACAGCTCCCCGGTTTTCCTGCACAATATTTGACTTCACTGTCTGTATAAGTCTTTTTTATAAATCCGGGGTTCTTTTCAATTGCCGATTTTATTCTTTTTACTTCTACTAAATCTACACCAATACCATAAATTTCTAGTTTTACCACAATTAATTACTCCACTGTAACGCTCTTGGCAAGATTCCTTGGCTGATCAACATTCCTGTTGTGATTCTTGGCTATATAATAAGCATATAATTGAAGAGGGATAACTTCCAGTATCCCATACAATTCTTCTTGTGTCCGGGGAATTTCAAAAATGTAGTCTGAATATTCTCCCGTATTTTTATCACCTTCGGTAATTATTGAAAAAATTTGCGCCTTTCTTGCTTTAACTTCCAGCAGGTTGCTTCTCATTTTCTCATAAACAAAATCCTGTGGAATTATTCCAACAACAACAGTTCTTGTATCGGTCAGGGCTATTGGTCCATGCTTCATCTCTCCTGCAGGATATCCTTCGGCATGTATATAGGAAATTTCTTTTAGTTTTAGAGCTCCTTCAAGAGATACGGGAAATCCATAAATTCTTCCCAAAAATAAAAAGCATGAGTGTTTGCAGGTTTGGTCCGCTATGTGCTTTATCTTTGCAGCATTATCCAGTATCAATTGGATCTTGTCCGGTATCAATTCCAGTTCGCAAATCAAGCTTTCATATTTTTGGCCATCAATAGAACCCTTAACCTTTGCAAGATATAAGCCTAAAAGATACATTGCTACTATCTGGGCCGTAAAAGTTTTTGTGGCACAAACTCCAATCTCCGGACCTGCATGCGTATATATAACCGAATCAGATTCCCTGGCAATGGTGCTTCCAACCACATTGGTAACCGCAACAACTTTTGCTCCCTTGGATTTTGCTTCCCTTATTGCGGCAAGCGTATCTATCGTCTCGCCGGATTGAGTTATTGCAATGAACAGGCTGTTGTCAGCAACAAGCGGATCTCGGTAACGATATTCCGAAGAAACATCGACCTCAACAGGTATTTTTGCCCATTTCTCTATTACAAGCTTGCCTGTAAGAGCCGCGTGGTAAGAAGTTCCGCATGCAATTATCTGTATCCTCTGCAAATTCTTAACCTGCTGCTCCGAAAGATTAAGTTCGTCAAAATTTAAAGCGCCGTTTAGCAGCCTGCCTCTCATTGTTTCTTTAATGCCATAGGGTTGTTCAAATATTTCCTTAAGCATGAAATCTTCATATCCGCCTTTTTCTGCGCTTTCAATGCTCCAGTTAACTTTAAAAGGTTCTCTTTTTACAATCTTTCCATCATAATCAAAAATTTCAACATTAGTTTTTGTGATCCTGACAGTTTCATAATCGTTTATTACAATAAAGTTATGGGTATGTTCAAGAACGGCCGGCATGTCTGATGCAAAAAAATTTCCGTCCCTTGACACCCCGACGATTAAAGGACTTGAAATTCTTCCCGCAACAAGCTCACCGGGATGATCTGCCGAAAGAGCAACAATGGCACCGGAACCTTTTATTACTTTAAGCAGCTTTTGCATTGCAAGCCGGAGATTGCCATCGTTACCACTTTTCAGGTATTCTTCCAGAAGATGCGGCAGCACTTCTGTATCTGTTTGTGATAAAAAAATATGACCTTTTTTAGCAAGATCCTCTTTTAATTCACCATAGTTTTCAATTATGCCATTATGGACCACCGCAATTTTATTATTACAATCCAGGTGAGGATGTGCGTTTATCCGGGTTGGTTCTCCGTGAGTTGCCCATCTTGTATGGCCGATGCCGCAAACGCCCTCAACCTCTATGTTTTTTAGCAGCTCCTCAAGCATCTTTATCTTTCCTGCTTCTTTAACAATTTTTATTTGAAGGTTAGCAGTATTGCTGCCAGGTTTTCCGTTTTTATCGCCGTTGCTGCCGGAAAGAATACCAATACCTGCAGAATCATAACCTCTATATTCAAGCCTCTTAAGACCATTAATCAATATATTTTTACATTGCCTATTTCCAACATATGCAACTATCCCACACATCCAAATCCCCCAATTTATAAAATAAAAATTTTAGTTGATATCGACGAGCTTTAAAATCACTTTTAGTTAATAAATTTACAACATTTAATGATATATTAAAACTATTCTTCAATATATATTTTTTCAACAAATGGAGACGTCATTGGAGTTCTTAGCAGGATAAGTGGCACATCTTTGCCAAAACGAGCTCTTAATTTTTGGAGATTTTTAAGCCTGCTGTCCCCAATTATGCCAATACCTGTCTTTAAAAACACTTCAGCAATCCTGATGTCTCCAAGAACACATTTAGAAACACCAACGACCGATATGCCTGATCTGGCACATCGGTCGTTGATAATCCTGCAATTATTTTCGAGTTTAAGTAAATTTATTTTCAAACAAGGATAATTCATCAAGAAAAGAAGTTTATCGTTTAGAAAATTGTGGTCTTTTCCTGGCTTTTTTAAGACCGTATTTTTTCCTCTCTTTTATTCTCGAGTCCCGGGTAAGGAATCCTTCTTTCTTTAATATAGCCCTGTACTCACTATTGATTTCAAGCAGAGCTTTAGAAATACCGTGTCTTAGTGCTCCTGCCTGTCCAGTAGTTCCACCACCGTCTATATCAGCGATCACATCGTAAACACTGTCGGTACCCGTTAATTTCAACGGTTCGACAATTCTTGTTTTTACGGCTTCTCTGCCAAAATATTGGTTAAAATCTTTATCGTTAACAGTTATCTTGCCGCTGCCGGGAACAAGCCTTACGCATGCAACAGCTTCTTTCCTTTTTCCGGTTGCTCTATATGAAACTTTATCTGCCAACTTTACTCTCCTTCTTAAATCCTAAAATCTCTATTTTTTCAGGTTTTTGTGCCTCGTGAGGATGAGTTGCCCCAACATAAATTTTTAATTTCTTAAGCATCATTCTCCCCAAAGTATTATGGGGCAGCATTCCCTTCACTGCATTTTTTAAGACAAATCTTGGTGATTTCTTAAAAGCATCTCCCAGTTTTATGGTTTTCAGGTTACCTACATAACCAGAATGCCTGTAATACTTTTTACCCTCCATTTTATTGCCCGTAAACTTTAATTGCGCTGCATTTATTACAATGACAAAATCACCACAATCAACATGTGGTGTAAATATAACTTTATTTTTTCCTCTTAAAACTTTTGCAATCTCTGAAGACAACCTGCCGAGTGTCTTGTCTTTGGCATCAACAAGCAGCCACTTGTGGATAACATCTTCTTTTTTTGCACTAAAAGTTTTTGTGCCAACGTTTACCATTTTCCCTCCAATAATTTAACTATTGCAACCAATTAATCAATACAAAACTTTGGTTAAAAACAGCCCCTTCGCAGGTACTATCTTTCCCGCAAGCTTTCTGTCTCTTGCTTCCAAAGCTCCATCAATGCTTTCAAGATTCCTGTCGCCCTGCCCAATTTCCAGAACTGTTCCGACAATAATCCTGACCATATTGTATAAGAAAGAGCTTGCGGCTATTTTAAATACCAGGAGCCCATCCGGGAAATTCCCAACCTTAAAGCTGTAAACAGATCTTACTGTAAAGCTTGTACCTAAATTATCATTACAAAAGGATTTATAATCCCTGGTTCCGATAAATTTGTCTGCAGCTTTTCTCATAAGCCCGATATCCAGTTTTTTTGTAATCAGCAAGCTGTAATTTTTCAAAAAAGCGCTGTGAAAACTATTGTTTGAAACATAATAACTGTATTCTCTCAAGGTCGCACTTTTTCTTGAATCGAATATTTTGGCCACGGCCCTCATTTCTTTTATTACTATATCGCCAGGCAACAAGCAATTGGCCTGCCATTTAAATTTATATAGGTTCAATTCCTTTCCAGTTTTAAAATTTATTACCTGATGCTTAGCGTGAACGCCTGCATCGGTCCTTCCTGCATAACTGAACCCTTTAAAATCTCCAAGAAGGACTTTCAGGACTTTAACCAGTTCACATTGAATGGTCCTTACTTCCCCTGGCTGAGCTTGGAAGCCCTTGTAATTGGTGCCATCATATTCAACTACAGCTGCATAATTATTCATAAAAATTTTCAAAATAACAAAAATAAAAAAATAAGATTTTCTAAAAACGTCTTATTTATTTTAATAATTCAACTATCACCAGTTCTGCCCCATCGCCAAGCCTGTTTTTATATTTTATAATTCTTGTAAAACCGCTTGTCCTGTCGTACATGGCAGGGCCTATTTCATCAAAAAGTTTTTTTACCGTATTGCTGTTATTAACCAGCCTGAGGCATGTTCTTCTTGAAGCAAGATCTCCTTTTTTTGCAACGGTTATAAGCTTGTCAACAAATCCCCGGAGATATTTGCCCTTGGCCAAAGTTGTAGTAATCCTGCCACTTTCAAAGAGTGAAATTGCCAGATTTCTCATTATTGCCTTCTGATGGCTTGGGCTGCCACCAAATCTACTTGCTTTTTTTGGAACTACCATATTGATGTCTCCTAAATCTAACCTGCTTTTTTTTCACTGCGTTACTTTCTAAAAACTAACCCTAAATCTTTAATTTTTTCTTTAACTTCCTGGATTGACTTCGAACCAAAATTCCTTATTCCCAAAAGTTCTTCTTCCTTGTAATTCAGCAGTTTGTCAACTGTATCAATTTCTTCTCTTTTTAAACAATTATATGCCCTGACTGAAAGTTCAAGTTCTTCAATTGTAGGGAATTCTTTTCTATCTTTCTTAGCTGGAACCTCTTCAAAGATCGGATCCTTGCTGTTATTCTCAGACAGATCTATGAGCAAAGCCATATAATCATTTATGATTTTTGAAGCCTGGCTCAAGGCATCTTCCGGTTTTATACTGCCATTTGTTTTTATATCAATTATCAACTTATCAAAGTTGGTCACTTGTCCGACACGAGTATTTTCAACCTTGAAGCTTACTCTCCTGACAGGTGAAAAAATTGTATCAAGCGGGATAACTCCAATTGGCTCTGCTTCTACAAAATTCTCTTCAGCGGACCGGTAACCTTTATTTTTCTCCAAAACAAGCTCCACATCAATAGATGCCTTATCTCCAAGCATGCCAATATACATATCAGGATTAACAATTTCAACTTCTGCCGGTAGTTTAATATCTGAAGCCTTGATTTCACCTTGTGTGGACTTTTTAAGCTTCAATAAAGCGGGCCCATCCCCCTGCATCTTAAATACTATCATTTTAACGTTAGCAATAAACTCCAGGATATCTTCCTTCAAGCCATCCACTACTGAAAATTCGTGGCTGACATTATCCATTTTTATCCTGGTAATACCAACTCCTTCAATCGATGATAAAAGCACTCTTCTTATTGAATTACCCAATGTATGGCCAAATCCCCTCTCAAGGGGCTCAAGAATAAATATGCCTTCAAACTCATCTTTATGCTTAACATTCACATTTGGTTTATGCATTTTAAGCAATTTATATCAACCTCCCAAAGAAATAAAAAAAAATAAAATAAAAATAATATTATTTAGAGTAGAGCTCTACTATAGTTTGCTCATTTATCGGAGCCTTAATTTCGTTTCGCTCCGGAACACGCAATACCTGCCCTTTCAGGTTTGCTAAATCAACTTTCAACCACTCCGGAGGAGTAAGACTTGTTCCGGATTCTTTTGCTTCCATTATTGGAAGTATGTCTTTACTTGAGGGCATTACACTTACAGACTGGCCTTCTTTTAATTGATACGAAGCAATGTCTACTTTCTTATCATTAACAGCAATATGGCCGTGTGAAATAAGTTGCCTTGCCTGTCTTTTGGAAACGGCAAAACCCATCAAATAAATAACATTATCAAGCCGTGTTTCAAGAAGCTGAAGCAAGATTTCACCGGTGATACCTTTGGTTTTAACTGCCTTTTTATAATAATTCCTGAACTGTTTTTCAAGAACACCATAATATCTCTTAGCTTTTTGTTTTTCTCTTAGCTGAATAGAATATTCCGTTTCAATAAGCCTCATTTTAGCTTTCTGGCCGGGGACATAAGCTTTTCTTTCAATCCCACATTTGTCAGTGTAACATCTCTGGCCCTTCAAAAATAATTTTTCTTTTTCTCTTCTGCATATTTTGCAGGATTGCTCTCTAACAGAACCCATTTATTTAATTCCTCCTAATCTTACTACAGTTATACTCTTCTTCTCTTACGGGGCCTGCATCCGTTATGGGGAACAGGGGTAATATCAGTAACATCGCCAATTTCAAGACCGGCTGCTGCAAGAGACCTGACTGCTGTTTCCCTTCCGGAGCCAATACCTTTAACCAAAACATCCACCCTGACCACACCGTGTTCTTGTGCAGACTTTGCAACTGCCGCAGCTGTAACCTGGGCAGCAAATGGAGTACTTTTCCTGGAACCTTTAAATCCGAATGCGCCCGCACTGCCCCATGCTATCGTATTGCCGTCCTGATCGCTAATATTAACTATGGTATTGTTAAAAGTTGACTGTACATGTGCAATACCATACGGTACATTCTTTTTGTCTTTTCGTTTTACTCTTTTAGTTGTAGTAGTTTTTTTTACCAAAATTTACCTCCCGGTTATCCTGTTGCCCTTGCTTTACTCTTAATTCCAACTGCTTTTCTTCTTCCTTTTCTGGTTCTTGCATTAGTATGCGTCCTTTGGCCCCTGACAGGCAACCCTCTCTTATGCCTAATTCCCCTATATGAGTTTATTTCTATCAACCTTTTAATATTTTGAGTAACTTCTCTTCGGAGATCGCCTTCAACTTTGAAATTATTATCGATATAAGTTCTTATTTTTACAATTTCATCTTCAGTTAAATCTTTTGTTTTTCTTGCAGCGTCGATATTCAAATCTGCAAGTATCTTTTTAGCTATTGATCTTCCTATACCAAATATATAGGTAAGAGCTATAACTATATGCTTCTCTCTTGGTATATCTATTCCTGATATTCTAGCCAACTGAAAACCTCCTTAACCCTGTCTTTGCTTATGGCGAGGATTTTTACATATAACAATTACTTTACCCTCTCTTCTTATTATTTTGCAGTTACTGCAAATTTTTTTAACTGATGGTTTGACTTTCATATTAATTACTTCTTTCTAAATATTATTCTACCCCTGGTTAAATCATATGGTGAAATTTCAACTCTTACTTTATCGCCAGGTAAAATTTTTATGTAATGCATACGCATTTTTCCGGAAATATGTCCAAGTACCTTATGCCCATTTTCGAGTTCTACTCTGAACATGGCATTGGGTAGAGCTTCTATTATCGTACCTTCAGCTTCAATAATCCCTTCCTTGATAGAAATCGCAAGTCCTCCTCTTTTTAGTTTTTAAATAATATGAATCTTAAAATATTTTCTACATAAAGAGCGCAAACAAGTAGAGTACCAAAAAAAATAAAAAATGTCTACTTTATTTTATAAACGGGTTAAAATCATCGGACCACTTTCGGTTATGGCTACCGTATCTTCAAAATGGCATGAATACTTTCTGTCAACCGTGACTACTGTCCATAAATCATCCAAAACTTCAACATCGCTGCCACCAACATTTAACATAGGTTCTATTGCCAGTACCATACCTTTTTTCAGCATCGGTCCTTGTCCCGGAAGGCCATAGTTTAAAACCTGGGGATCTTCGTGCATTTTTTTACCAATGCCGTGACCAACAAAATCCCTGACAACCGAAAAACCGTCTTGACATGCTCTTGACTCAATTGCATGTGAAATATCTGAAAGTCTGTTACCTGTTTCGCATTTATCAATACTTGCGTTAAGTGCATCCAGGGTAGCCCTATAAAGCCTGTCTGCTATTTTGCTGATATTACCGATCTTATAGCTCCTTGCAGCATCTCCATAAAATCCATTTAATTTTACACCTACATCTATTGATACCAGGTCTCCATCCTTTATGGTCCTTTTACCCGGTATACCGTGTACAACTTCTTCATTTATGGAAACACATATGCTCGCCGGGAATGCCCTGCTGCTTATCCTGCCAATATATCCCTTAAAAGCCGGGTGTGCACCTTTTTTAACTATTAAATCCTCAGCTATCCTGTCAAGATATCCTGTTGTAACTCCGGGCCTTAAAACTTTTTCTAATTGTAAAAGAACTTCCGCAACCAGGGCACCAGCTTTCTGCATCAACTTAATCTCATCAGCTGATTTACAAATAATCATAAATGTTTGAGCACCCTTTCAGTCACCTGGTTTTCCATACCGGTGCCATCTATGTTTACCAGCAAATTATGCTCCCTGTAATAATCAATTAAGGGTTTTGTCTCTTTTTCATAAACATTAAGACGCTCGGTAATTACTTTTATTTCGTCATCTTTCCTCTTAATTAAATCACCGCCACACTCAGGACATTTGGCGCTTTCGGTATCTTTTAAGTTACCGGTACTGCAAATATTATTGCAGCTTTGGCAGATTCGCCTGCTTGTAAGCCTTTTAATAATTTCATCTTTGCTTACATCTATATTTACAACACTGTCAAGCTTTGTTCCAAGCAAGTCAAGCATATCGCCAAACATTTTTGCCTGCTTTAGATTTCTTGGGAATCCGTCCATTAAAAAACCATTACCGGACTGTTTTCCTTCGAGCTCTTTTTTTATTATTTCAATGATCAAGTCATCGGGCACAAGCTTGCCTTCCTTAACAAAATTACCTGCCTTCCGGCCAAGCTCTGTATCGTTTTTTATCTCATTTCTAAGGATATTACCAGTTGAAATATGCGATATTTTAAATCTTTGTACAATCTTTTTAGCCTGGGTGCCTTTTCCGGCACCGGGAGCTCCAAGCAATACCAGCCTCATTTCAAGAAACCCTCGTAGTCACGCATGATTAATTGAGATTCAAGCTGCCTCATCGTTTCAAGAGCAACACTTACGGCTATCAAAAGAGAGGTCCCTCCAAACCTGAAAGGTATGCCGCCATATGCTATAAGTACCTCGGGCAGCAAAGCGACCATGGCTAAAAAAAATGCTCCCGGAAGCGTTATCCTGTTTAAAATATTGGAAAGATAATCTGCTGTATTTTTACCAGGTCGGAGTCCCGGGATAAAACCACCATATCTTCTCAAGTTATCAGCAGTATCGTTAGGATTAAAAGTTATGGCCCCATAAAAATATGCAAACCCGATGATAAGAATAGTGTAGACTACTGCGTAAACCGGGTTTATCCCACCAGACTCACGGGGAGTCAGCATATTAGCAATGGTTTGCAGCCACTTGACACTGGTAAATTGAGCTATTGTTGCCGGAAAGAGCAGGATTGAAAC
Source organism: uncultured Actinomycetota bacterium (assembly GCA_964518375.1). Classification (GTDB taxonomy): domain Bacteria; phylum Actinomycetota; class Humimicrobiia; order Humimicrobiales; family Humimicrobiaceae; genus JAHILC01. The sequence continues at coordinate 10,111 of CAZFFH010000014.1, read as the reverse complement.
TGCAAAAATAATTGGCATAACTCCGGCTTGATTAACTTTTAATGGAATGTACGTGCTCTGGCCACCAAAAACTTTTCGGCCAACAATACGTTTTGCATATTGTACAGGTATTTTTCTCTCACCTTGCGTCATCATAATTATTGCCATGATAATTCCAACAGCTATAGCGGCAATTGCAATAAGGTATATTATATTTATAGTTTTTAACCTGAAAAGACTGATGATCTGGCCCGGCATCCTTGAAACTATAGATGCAAAGATAATCAGTGAAATTCCATTCCCAATACCATGCAGGTTAATAAGCTCTCCAAGCCACATTATTAAAGTTGTTCCTGCGGCCAAAGTTACAATTATCATAAATACATGAATGAAATCAAATTTAGGGATTGCTCCAAAATTTCTAAAATAGAAAACCATCGCAACTGATTGAATTAAGGCCAAACCTACCGTCAGATACCTGGAAATCTGGGTTATTTTTCTTCTTCCTACTTCGCCCTCTTTTGCCAGCTGTTCGAGTTTGGGTATAACTACCTGAAGTAGTTGCATTATGATGGATGAGGTAATGTAAGGCATGATGCCTAATGAAAAAACAGCAAAACGTCCAAGAGCGCCACCCGAAAACAAATCAAGCATTCCAAGCATCCCGCCTTGAACCTGGCTCATTACTGCATTTGCATCAACTCCCGGAATGGTTAAAGTTGCTCCAAACCTGTATAATGCCAGGATTGCAAGTGTGTAAAAAATCCTGTTTCGGATTTCCTTTATCCTGAAGGCATTAAGAATGGCTCTGAACATATTTTTTACCTCTTATTTTTCCTTTTTTGCTCTTATTTCTACTTCTGCCGTGCCCCCGGCTTCTTGTATTTTCTTTACAGCGTTTTCGCTGAAGAAATTAGCTTTTACCGTAAGCTTCCTGGAAATACTCCCGTTGGCCAAAATTTTTAAAGGGTTATCTTTTTTCATGATAAGGCCTCTTTGGCTTAAAAAATTAAAATCTATAATGTCGCCGTCATTGAACTTATCTAATTGGCCGACATTTATTATATTGAATTCTTTCTTTCTTGTATTTTTAAAGCCCCTTAAATGTGGAATTCTTCTGTGCAGCGGCATCTGTCCACCTTCAAATCCAAGCCTTATGTTTGCGCCTGAACGAGACAGCTGGCCTTTGGTCCCTCTTCCGGAAGTGGTCCCATGTCCTGAGCCATTTCCTCTTCCAACTCTTTTCCTATTTTTTGTAGAACTTTTATTTGGCGCTATATCACAGAGCCTCAAGTTGATCTCCTTTCAAATGTAGTACTGTTTAAACTATTCCTTTTTGTCTTGAACAGATCTTTTACTTAAAATCTGTTCCTTGGTCCTTAAAGACAACAGACCCGAAATTGTAGCATTTACAATATTTAGTGCATTTGCGCTTCCTAATGATTTTGTAAGTATATCCCTGACACCCACAAGTTCCATTATGGCTCTCACGGGACCGCCAGCTATAACCCCTGTCCCGGGGGCAGCAGGTTTCATAAAAACACGCCCCGCACCAAATCGGCCATTTACTTCATATGGGATAGTACCATTAATCAGCGGAACATCAAAAAGATTTTTCTTTGCAGCATTTATTGCTTTCTGAATTGCAGTTGAAACTTCATTTGCTTTTCCAAAACCTATCCCTACCTTACCACTCATGTTTCCAATTGCAACCAGGGCACTAAAACTGAATCTCCTGCCACCTTTTACTACTTTTGCAACCCTATTTATTTTTATAACTTTTTCAGCATATTCACTATCTCTAGAAAAATCAGGCACTAAATTTCCTCCTTGTAACTGTTAAAATTTCAATCCACCATTCCGGGCTCCATCAGCCAATGCCTTAACCCTGCCGTGATATTTAAAACTTCCTCTATTAAAAACAACTTCGCTGATATTTTTTTCTTTTGCTTTCAGGGCAATAGCTTTGCCTGTATTGAAGCTTTTATCAATTTTACCTTTTTTAATTTCTGTGCTTTCAATATTTTTACTTGAAACTCCCGCTATTGTCTTCCCATCAACGTCAATAATCTGGGCATATATATGCTTATTGGACCTGTAAACATAAAGCTTATATCTGTCCCTATTTTGATTTACCTTATAGCTAACCCTGGCACTTCTTCTGATATTTTTGTCTTTTCTTTTATTTTTGGTCTCCATAATTTCACTCCGGATAATTATTTTATTTAGCTGACGCTGCAGCTTTTCCAACTTTTCTTCTTATAACTTCATCTGAATATTTTATACCTTTCCCCTTATAGGGTTCAGGCTTTCTTATATCCCTGATTTCAGAAGAAATCTGCCCGACTCTTTGCTTGTCAATACCCTTAACTACTATAGTTGTGTTATCCGGAACATCAAAAGAAATGTCACCGGGATTTTTAAAAATAACCGGATTCGAAAAACCTGCCAGAATTTCCAGGTCCTCGCCTTTTTTACTTGCTCTGTATCCGACCCCAACTATTTTCAATGTTCTGTCAAAACCATTACTGACTCCTGTAATCATATTGCTCAAAAGGTTTCTGTAAAGCCCATGCTTTGCGCCAAGAACTTTTGTATCAGAAACAGGATTCAGCGTTAATATATTTTTTTCTATTTTAATTTTAATATTTTCATCTACGACCTGGGACAGCTGTCCAAGCCTTCCTTTTATAGTAACTTTGTTACCTTCCAGATTTACTTCAACACCCTCAGGTATATTTATAGGTTTTTTACCAACTCTAGACAATTTAAACCCCCTCTTTAAAGAATCCTTCTACCAAACATGACAAATTATTTCCCCGCCAATACCTAGCTTCTTGGCTTTTTTGCCTGTCATTATACCTTGCGATGTAGAAATAATAACAGTTCCTAACCCCCCTAAAACTCTCGGGATATTTTCTTTTTCTGAATATACCCTCAGGCCCGGCTTGCTGATTCTTTTAAGCCCTTCAATAACACCTTTTTTATCACTGCCATATTTAAGGTATATTTTAAGAATGCCATTTATATTTTCACCATCGCTGACTTCAAAACTATTTATATAACCTTCTTCAAGCAAAATTTTAGCAACTTCTGTTTTAAGCTTAGAAGACGGCATAACGGCAGTATCCAGACTGGCCTTGCTGGCATTCCTAATCCTTGTCAACATATCCGAAATTGGATCGGTAACAGACATTTATCCTCCTTTTTACCAACTGGACTTAGTAAGCCCAGGAATTTTTCCTTCATGAGCCATTTGCCTCAAGCAAATCCTGCACAAACCAAATTTTCTATAATAAGCTCTTGATCTTCCACATCTGTTGCATCTATGATAAGATCTGACTTGATACTTTGGTGTTCTACTCTGTTTAGCTATAAGTGATTTTTTAGCCAATCAAAATCCTCCTGTTTAAACCTAATTACTTCCTAAAAGGAAAGCCAAATTTTTCTAATAATACAAGCGCTTCATCGTCGCTTTTTGCAGAAATTACAAATGTTATATTCATACCTCTTACGCTTGTTACCGTATCATATTCAATTTCGGGAAATATCAACTGCTCTCTAACACCCATCGTATAATTCCCCAGACCATCAAAACTGTTACGGGAAAGTCCCCTAAAATCTCTGATTCTCGGTATCGCAACACTGAGAAGCCTGTCAAGAAACTCATACATCCTGTTGCCCCTTAGAGTCACCATACAGCCTATTGAATTACCTTGTCTGATTTTAAAGCTCGCAATAGATTTTTTCGCTTTGGTTATTACCGGTTTCTGCGCAGCAATTTTTGTTAAATCGATAACGGCACCTTCCAAATCTTTGGGATTCTGTATAGCAGAACCTACTCCTATGTTTATAGTAATTTTCTTCAGCCTGGGTATCTGCATAATGCTCTTATACTTTGATTCCTTCATGATTTCAGGAACTATATTTTTATCATACTTCTCTTTTAACCTTGGATTCATTAGAACTGTCCCCCACATTTTTTACATACCCTTACTTTATCGCCTGAATCTTTTAACTCAAAACCTATTCTTGTTGTTTTGCTGCAGTTAGGACAAACTACCACAACATTTGAAATATTAACCGGACCTTCCTTGCTTATTATGCCTCCCGGCTGGCTCTGGCTTTTTTTCCTGGTATGTCTTTTAATTATATTAATACCTTCAACATATAGCCTTTCCTTTGAAGAATCAATTCTTAAAACCTTACCGGTCTTACCTCTATCCTTGCCCTGCAACATCTTTATTTTGTCATTTTTCTTTACTTTTAACATGCTTATCAAAACTCCTGCCTAACGGACTTTATATCAAACTACCTCAGGTGATAAAGAAATAATCTTCATAAAATTCTTTTCTCTAAGTTCTCTCGCAACAGGACCAAATATTCTTGTTCCCCTCGGATTATTGGCAACATCAATGATAACTGCTGCATTTTCATCAAATCTTATATAAGAACCATCTTTCCTTCTGTATTCTTTTTTAGATCTTACAAGAACTGCTTTTACAACATCACTTTTTTTAACAACTCCACCAGGGTTAGCAACCTTAACTGTTGCAGTAAAAATATCCCCAACTCGAGCATATTTTCTCCTGGTACCGCCCAATACAGTAATACACATGAGCACTTTCGCCCCTGTATTATCCGCAACATTGACTCTAGTGTAAGATTGAATCATTTCTAAACCCTTCTCTGCTAAATTTTTGGTGCTTTTTTTACTACTTCCAGGACTCTCCATCTTTTGGTTTTGCTGAGTGGCCTGGTTTCAACAATCTTTACGATATCTCCGACCTTGCATTCGCTGCCAGGATCGTCTGCTTTCAACTTTTTAATCTTTTTCAATATCTTCTTATATAAAGGGTGCTTATGATAAGATTCTGTTGCTACCGAAATAGTCTTATCCATTTTATCGCTAACGACTATTCCTGCCCTTATTTTTCTTTTTCCTCTTTCCAACAATATCCCCCTTAACTATTTTTACCCATACTAAGCTCTTTTTCCCTAATCAATGTATTTATTTTTGCGATGTCTTTCTTCAAATTATAAATCATCATATAATTCTCGAGCTGGCCTGTTGCTTTTTTAAATTTAATCGTAAAAAGATTTTTCTTAACCTCAGTTAATTTTGACTGAAGCTCTTCTTTTGTTTTTTCATTAATTTCTTTCATTTTCATTTCTATCACCTAATGTACTTACTCTTCATAAACAAATTTAGTTTTAATTGGAAGCTTGTGAGACGCCAGTCTTACAGCTTCTTTTGCAACGTCCAGATGAACACCGGAAATTTCAAACATTACTTTACCTGGCTTAACAACTGCAACCCATAGCTCAGGAGCTCCTTTCCCTCCACCCTGTCTTGTTTCTGCAGGTTTTTTTGTAACAGGTTTGTGAGGAAATACATTTATCCAAACCTTGCCGCCTCTTTTTATATAACGGGTTAAAGCAACTCTTGCAGATTCAATCTGCCTGCTGGTAATCCAGCCTGGTTCGAGAGCTTGGAGGCCATATTCACCATAAGCCAGCTTCTGCCCGCCTTTTGACAGACCCTTCATCCTACCCCTTTGCTCTTTCCTGTGTTTTACCCTTTTAGGCATTAACATCGGTGACATAATAAACTCCTAATCTTCAAACTTCGATTTTATCTTTGCTATCTATTCTTACTTCTTTCCTTTTTTCTTCAATCTCTGCTTTGTCAAGCAGCACATCACCCAGATAAACCCAGACCTTAACTCCAATTTTACCGAAAGTAGTATTCGCTTCTGCGAAACCGTAGTCAATATCAGCACGCAATGTATGAAGTGGCACTCTTCCTTCTCTATACCATTCAGTTCTTGCCATTTCAGCACCACCTAACCTGCCTGCGCATTGGACTCTTATACCTTTTGCTCCTGCTTTAAGAGCTAAAGAAATTGATTTTTTCATGGCCTTCCTGAAACTCACTCTTCCTACAAGCTGGGAGGCTATTGCTTCCGCGACAAGTTTTGCTATTATTTCGGGTTTCTTAACCTCTATGATATTTAACTGTATATTTTTACTTACTTCCTTCTGGACCATTAACCTGATGTCGTTAATGTTTGTGCCTCTTTTACCTATTACAACTCCCGGTTTTGAGGTAAATAAATCTACTTTAATTTCATCTGCGGTCCTTTCAATTTCTATCTTTGAAATACCTGCATTTGAAAGCTGTCCATAAAGTACTTTCCGTATTTTTATATCTTCATGTAAAAATTTAGCATAATCTTTAGTAGCAAACCATCTTGACTGCCAATCCTTATTTATTCCTAACCTTAGACCGTTAGGGTTAACTTTCTGACCCATTAACCTTTAGCCTCCTTCTTTACAGTTTTACCGGTAACTCTTTCCTTGGCAGTGCTTACCTTTGCTGCCTTTTCTTTTACAACTTTTCCCTTAGTAACTTTTTCCTTAGTAGCTTTTTCCACAGTAACTTTTCCTTTAGCAGCTTTCTTTTTAGCAGCTCTCTCTTTTTCTACGATAGCCTTATCCTTGCCATCAGTAACAAATACTGTTATATGGGAGGACCTTTTCAAAATCCTGTCTGCTTTTCCTCTTGCTCTTGGTTTAAATCTCTTAAGACTTGGACCTTCTGTAACGAAGATTTCTTTAATAAATAAATCTTCCTGGTGAACCTTATATTCCTTAAAATTTTCCATTGCATTTGCAGAAGCGCTTTGAATGGCCTTCCTGACTGCCCCTGCTGCTTGCCTGGGTGTAAATGTTAATATATCCATGGCCTCTTCAACTTTTTTATCCTTAACCATATCAATAATATATTTTACTTTCCTTGGTGACATACTTAAATATTTTTCAACTGCTTTTGCTTCCAAAACATGCTCCCTCTTTTACTTTACCTTTCTTACTAGCCTTTTTTCTTAACTGTGGCTGTTTTTTCGCTTTTGCCCTTATAAACATGAGGCCTTATAGACCTTGTCGGAGCAAATTCCCCAAGCTTGTGCCCTACCATAGATTCTGATACAAAAACCGGCACATGTCTTTTGCCATCGTGAACTGCTATAGTATGGCCAACCATTTCCGGAAATATCGTAGAACTGCGAGACCAGGTCTTGATAATCTTTTTACTACTGGTTTCATTTAGTTTTTTTATTTGTTCTAAAAGCTTTTCATCAACAAACGGCCCTTTTTTTAGAGACCTGGACATTATTTCCTCCCATAAAAATTCTTGTAAATTTATTTCTTTCTTCTTTTAATAATAAATTTATTGCTTGATTTGTTCTTTTTCCTGGTTTTATATCCAAGAGTTGGTTTTCCCCATGGAGTAACAGGATTCCTGCCAGAGGTTTTATTTTTACCTTCACCGCCGCCATGTGGATGATCGTGCGGGTTCATTACTGTTCCTCTTACACTTGGCCTGACACCAAGCCACCTGTTTCTTCCTGCTTTGCCAAGATTAATAATGCCATGGTCCGTATTTCCAACCTGGCCAATACAAGCTCTGCAATTTATATCAATAAACCTGACTTCATTTGAAGGTAATTTTATCTGCGCATATTTACCCTCCTTTGCCAGTATCCGGGCGGCACTTCCGGCAGATCTTGCAATTTCTGCACCCTTGCCTGCTTTAAGTTCAATATTATGGACTATGGTACCTACAGGAATATTCACCAGTGGAAGGCAATTACCTGAAACTATATCAACTTTTTCACCTGAAACTACCGTACTGCCAATTTTCAAATCCGAAGGTGCGACTATATAGCTTTTTGCTCCATCGGCGTACTGTATAAGAGCGATTCTTGCACTTCTGTTTGGGTCGTATTCCATAGCAACGACCTTTGCAGGCACATTATCCTTCGTACGCTTAAAATCAACGATCCTGTAAAGTCTCTTATGTCCGCCGCCTATGTGTCTTGTCGTTATACGACCGTTATTGTTTCTGCCACCTTTTTTATTCAGGGGACCGGTAAGAGATTTTTCAGGTTCCTTTTTTGTCAGGTTCGAAAAATCTGATACTGTTGCAAATCTCCTGCCGGGAGACACTGGTTTATATTTTCTTAACGCCAATTTTTACCTCCGAAACTATGTTAACCCGCCTAAGTTAGGCTGTTGATTCAAAAAAGTCTATTTTATCTTTTTTACCAAGAGTCACAATAGCTTTTTTCCTCTTTGAGCTTCTACCCGAAGATTTCCCTATTCTTTTGGGTTTTGACTTAACATTCATGGTATTCACACTCAATACTTTAACATTAAAAATCTTTTCAATAGCTTTTTTAACCTCACCTTTATCAACCCTGAAGTCGATAAAAAAAGAGTACTGCTTGTTTTGAGCCGCAGCATAACTCTTTTCAGAAACTATAGGTGAAATAATAATATCTCTAGGATCTTTCATTACCCAACCCCTTGATAAACTCCAATAATGAATTTTTAGTAAACATTAAATAATCAGCAACTAAAATATTATAAGTGCTTAATCCCTTAGAGCTTGATATCAATACACTTTCAATATTCTTAAATGATTTTGCAGTATTATTATTTATATTTTCCAGGACAAGTAAAACCTTCTTTTCTGCAATTTTTAAATTTTCCAATATTTCCTGGGCTTTTTTAGTCTTTGGGCTCTCAAATGCCATATCTTCTACAACAATTATTTTTTTATTTTTGAACTTTTCGGAAATAGCAATAAATTTTGACTTTCTAATGACTTTTTTATTAAGTTTAAATGAATAATCTCTTGGTTTGGGTCCAAATATTATACCTCCGCCTCTCCAAAGAGGAGATCTGTTTGAACCTGCCCTGGCATTTCCTGTACCCTTTTGTCTCCATGGCTTTCTGCCGCCACCGGAAACTTCGCTTCGGCCTTTTGTGCTATGCGTACCGGCTCTTCGTGTTGCCAGGAATCTCCTTACCTCCTGGTAAAGGATTTCCTCATTGCTGCCCTGCTTTACAACTTCATCAGAAATATTTATTTTTTCTTTTTCTTTGCCTTCTAAATCTATTATGTTCAAACTTGCCATCGTTGCTCCCTGGTTAAAAACTACCTATACTTTTTTTATAAACAGCAAATTGCCTGAAGGGCCCGGAACGCTGCCTTTAACAAGAATCAAATTCTGGTCCTGTATTATATCTATAATTTCTGTTGGAGGTATCGTGACCCTTTTGCCTCCCAATCTTCCAGGCATTTTTTTGCCTTTTGCAATTCTCGAAGGTGAAGAGCACATTCCAACAGAACCAGGCTGCCTGATATTGTGAGAGCCATGCGACACAGGACCTCTGTGGAAATTGTGTCTTTCTATAACTCCTGCAAAACCTTTGCCTTTTGATTTGCCCGTAATCTTTACTTTGTCTCCAACTTTAAATATTTGGATATCTATCTGGTCACCGCACTTATAGTCTTTATCAAAATTTTCCAACCTGATTTCCTTCAAGTACTTTTTCAAGGGTAGTTTGCCCTTTTCAAAAATACCTTTGCAAGGATTGGTCACTTTTTTTTCCTTTACCGGACCAAAGCCCACTTTTAAGGCGTTATATCCATCATTGGCAGCATCTTTTATCTGGACAATAATGCAAGGTTCAGCCTCAATTGCTGTAATATAAATTGCATTTCCGGCGTTATTAAAAACCTGGGTTGAACCAACCTTTTTCCCGTATATCGCATTTTCCATTTTTACACCACTTTCAAAACAATATTGAAAAAAAATATTGAAAATCAAAAAGTTATATTATATATTTTTTATTTCAATCTTTCAATATAAAAGACAAACAATTAAATATTTTTTTAAGACTTAATCTCTATATCCACACCGGCAGGAAGACTTAACCTCATAAGCAAGTCCACTGTCTTTGGTGTAGGATCTATTATATCTATAAGTCTTTTGTGTACTCTTATTTCAAAGTGCTCTCTTGAGTCCTTGTCAACATGAGGCGACCTGATAACACAATACACATTTTTCCTATTTGGTAATGGTATAGGACCTGATACTTTTGCCCCTGAATTTTCAACCGTTTCAACTATTTTCTTAGCAGAACGATCTATTATTTCATGATCATAGGCTTTTAATTTTATTCTGATTTTTTGTCCTAATTTAGCTGCTGTCACTAAACGCCTCCTACTCTATTATCTTAGTTATGCTTCCTGCACCTACGGTTCTTCCGCCTTCACGGA
>CAZFFH010000013.1:13016-23751 GCA_964518375.1 uncultured Actinomycetota bacterium | reverse complement strand
TTATTTTTAAAATAGCGTTTAAAGTTAAACCGCCGAATCAGTGGACAATAGAGAGACAATTAAGAAAAATGATTAAATCTAAATTTGATGAATCAGGAATTGAAATTCCTTATCCCAGTAGAAATATTTATATAAAAAATGAAAGCAAATAGCTTTCTTAAGTTTTTTTGCAAGAATTTTTTTAAATGTTTTCAATTATTCTTAAAAAATTAAAAACTTCAGTTGTATTTTTTAGAAAATAAGAAGCAGAAGTTTTATCTTTAATTTTTTTGGCAACTTTTATATTAATTCCTTTCATGTTTTCTTTGAAAAGATATTCATCGGTCAAGTCATCACCTATGCATACAATAAGTGAATTTTCTGTATATCCCTCTCTTTTCGTAATAACTTTTATTACTTGACCCTTATCAATATTTGTTGGAATTATTTCGATAACTTTTTTCATCATCATTACCTTTATAGGGTTATTTTTTTCATAAAAATTAATTATTTCCTTAATTTTAGGAAGGAATTGCAAACTGTTTTTACTGCAATTTCTATAATGGATTGCTAGAGATACTTCTTTGTCTTCGATTTTAAAACAAGGGTAAGATATTAGTAAATTCTTAATGTCTTTTTTTATAGATTTAATTAATTTGCAAATATTGCTTTTTTTAAAAAGATCATATTTATTTTTTATAAGCAACTGAGAACCATGGGTTCCTGCAATATTTATCTTTTCTAAAAAATTTATTTCTGAAACCAAAATAAGGTTTTCAATAGTTCTTCCACTGATTATAGTCAATACTATTTTTTTGTTATTGCTTATTTTTTTAAGCAGCTTTATTTTATTTTTGCTTAAAGAAGCACTGAGAGGGTTTTTTCTTATTCTTGCAAGAGTGCCGTCATAATCAAGAAATAAAAAAATTTTTCCTGAATATTCTATTCTTTTTTTTAATTCATCTAATAAGAGATTATCTTCAAATAAAAAACTATTTCTTTTCTCCAATATTTCAGATTTGGTTTAAATAAAAATAATTTAAAAAATTCTTACACCACTTAAATACATCATTTTGTTTTACTTGCTCCTGAAGCACAAGCATATTTTGTACTTTTTCCTTTTCGTCAAATTCAAGTGCTAGTTTAATTTTATTTGCAATTTCTTCAATGTCGTAAGGATTAATGAGAACAGAGCGCTCTTTCATTTCTTCAGCTGCCCCGGCAAATTTGCTTAGAATCAAAACACCGTTTCCATCAAGTTTGCATGCTGCATATTCTTTTGCGACCAGGTTCATGCCATCCCTTAAAGAAGTTATGAGACATATATCTGCTACTTTATAATATGCAATAAGATTTTCCTGTGAAAGCGATTTATAAATATAAGTAATAGGAGACCACATTTCATGTGAATATTTTCCGTTTATTTTACCCGTAAGTTCATCGATTTCTCGTTTAAATGTTATATATTCTTCAACTTTTGATCGGCTTGGAACTGCAATCTGAAGGAAAATAATTTTTCTTTTATATTCCGGATAAGTTTCAAAAAAATAGTCTATTGCTCTAATTCTTTCTTTTATGCCTTTGGTGTAATCCAGTCTTTCTACACTTAAAACAATTCTTATATTTTTTAATGATTTTTTTATTTTGTTTTCCATTGCTATTGTTTCTTTTTTACCGGAAAAGCTTGAAAAATGATTGTAATCAATACTTATCGGAAGGTTTATTATATGGACAAATCTGTTATTTAGCCTTACCATAAATTTATAAAAGTCGACTTCCAAACCTAAAATTTCCCTACAGCAAGCAAGAAAATTAATAGCATCTCTTCTTGTCTGAAACCCTACGACATTTGAACCGAGGATTCCTTCAAGTATTTGTGATGCCCAGGGTAAAACTCTTAAAATTTCAAAATTCGGGAAGGGTATATGCAGGAAATATAAAATTTTCAAATTGTCATTTTTATTTCTAAGCATTCCGGGAACTAAAGCAAGATGATAGTCATGTACCCAGATTATATCTTCTGAAGTAACCTCAGAAAAAACTTCATGGGCAAATTTCTTGTTTGTCTTTAGATAAGTTCTCCAATAAGCAGAATCAAAATAACTTTGGAAAATAAATCCATGAAATAACGGCCATAGTGTTCTGTTTGAAAAGCCTCTGTAATAATCTATTATTTCATTACTGGAAAGGTTTACTAATTTTAAATCATAAGAGGCACCATTATCACCCGGTAAACTTATTATTTTTTCAATAAACTTGCTTTTTCCGGATAGCCCGCTCCAACCTATCCACAATCCACCTGTTTTTTTTAAAATAGGATCCAGAGCTGTTACCAACCCTCCTACACTTTTCTTATAGGAAATTTCATTGTTTATTCTTGTAATATTATAAGGAACTCTATTGGAAACAATTATAAGCCTGTTTTTTTCATCAAATCCCGGATAATCCATATCTTTGTTTTATTATATTACCTAAAAATTTAGCTTGATTTTTCATTATATAACATATTCACAAATTTTTTAAATTTAATAGTACTATTGAAAATAGCACTTAAACTTTTCAAGTTTAAAACTTTATTTAGTTTTACTTTTAAATTTAAAAAAGTTAATATAATATTAAAGGTCAATAAAGCTTCTTTAATTATGAATGAAAATAAGTCAATTTTTAAATTTTATGACTGCAATTTAATCATCAGCCCGACGGGACAGAAAGCATCAAATCTGAAGGAATTTTTAAGCATATTGGAAGAATCAGAAGATAATGTTATTTATCATCACCTCTTTCAATCACCGATCAAGCATCACTTAAGATATCCGGTATATCCCAATGACTTTGCAAATTGGGCCGCAGATGCACTGGGAGATTTTGCTTTGGCTGAAAAACTCGCAAATTTTGATCCTTATGATTTTTATGAGATAAGTTCCGTAAAAAATGAAATTGCCGGTACAATAGAAGAGCATCTTTGGGATTTACCTACTGTTCCGTGGGCAAGACCGGGTTTTGAATTCTTCTTTTGCAGTTCTATTTCATTGATATTTGATTCAAGAATTTCTGCCTCAAATCTAAATCAATTCAAAGAAGGTATTTTAAAAGTCAGTGCAAATTCAATTTACTATCATTTTTTTGAAGCAAGAAGAAGAAATAAAAACAAGATGAGTGATGATTTTACTTTGTGGCTTAAGGAAAATTCATATAACGAAAAAATTATAAAAAAGATTCAAGATATAGATTTTTATTTTTATAGCATAAGCGAAATAAGACATAAAATAGCCAAAATATTATCGGAACATGAAAATAATTTAACAAGTAATGATTTAATTTAAAATGGTAAAACTGGATGATTACAGCGATATTGTAGGCAAGAATTATATAGAAAACCTAAAATATCTTGCAAGAAAATTAAAAAATAAAAAAGTGATTATGTTAAATTCCACGAAAGAAGGTGGGGGAGTAGCTGAAATTCTACACAGGCTTGTGCCTTTATTAAATGAACTCGGACTAAATTGTAAATGGGAAATAATAAACGGTGATGATAAATTTTTTAATATCACAAAAAAAATGCATAATGCGCTTCAAGGACAAAAATTTAATTTTTCCGACGAAGAGTATAATTATTATTTAAAAATAAACAATGAAAATTCTAAAAATCTTGATTTAAACGCTGATTTTATTGTGGTTCATGATCCTCAGCCGCTTCCGCTAATCGGTAATTATAATACTTCTAAAAAAAATAAATGGATATGGAGATGCCATATTGATTTGTCAAAACCTGATTTGAGTTTATGGAAATTTTTAAAATGTCACTTAGCTCCTTATGATGCAAGTATTTTTTCTTTAGCAAAATTTTCAAGAGCTCTGCCACACCCGCAATTTCTGGTTGCCCCATCAATAGATCCTTTAAGTGATAAGAACAGGGATTTATCAGCAATAGAATTAGAAACAATAATTAAAAAGCTAGGAGTCAATAAAAATAAACCCTTAATACTCCAGGTTTCAAGATTTGATAGGTTTAAGAATCCTATTGGGGTAGTTAAGGCATACAGACTTGTAAAAAATGAGCTTGATTGTCAGCTTATTTTGGCCGGTGGCGGAGCCACTGATGACCCGGAAGGCATGGAAATATTTGAAGAAGTAAAAAAGATGGCAGGCAGTGATGAAGACATAAAACTTCTTATGCTTCCACAAAACAGCAATTTAGAAATAAATGCGCTTCAAAGAATAGCAGATGTAGTTATTCAGAATTCATCAAAAGAAGGCTTCGGCATCGTAGTAACTGAAGCTATGTGGAAGGAAAAGCCTGTAATAGGAGGAGCAGCAGGCGGTATTACTATTCAGATTTTTAATAACTACAATGGTTTTTTAATACATTCAGATGAGGGAGCTGCTTACAGAATAAGATATCTTTTAAACAGACCGAGAAAATCCATAGATATGGGAAGGCATGCTAAAGAATTTGTAAGAAATAATTTTTTAATTACAAGGCATGTAAGAGATTATCTTGCAATTTTTCTTGCACTTGAGAATCAAGGTAAAAATATCATTAAATTATTTTAGTTCTAATCTTGTATCATATATTTGCTATATTCTGCTTTGAAAACTTATTAAGACTTAATATCTTAAGATCTGCTTAAATATTCTTTTATAACTTCGGCTGTCTTTTCAGGAAACGAAGTATTTATATTCATTTGTGTTGATAGTTCAAATCCTCCGAAATTATGAATTCTTGGAAGAATTTTTAAAGTCCAGTGATAATAATCTTTGTTATTTTCGTAGATCGGTTGTGTTTTTATAAACATGTTCATGTCGCTGCCAAATTTTTCAAGAAAAAATTCTGAAATTTTTTTTATATATTTTGCCAGAGCTTCTTTTTCTATTGAGTTAATGTCTTCAAAATTACTCATGTGTCTTAAAGGTATAAAATCAACTTCAAAAAAATAGCAGGAATAAAATAATGGAGTGATTAGAAAAAAATCATCTTTGTGAATTATTCTTATTTTATCTTTTAATTCAACATTAATTAAATCACAAATATAACAGGTTTTTTTATCTCTATAGTATTTTTTTAAAAAGTTGTTTTCTTTTTTTATTGTCTCAGGCAACAAGGGAAGAGCTATTATCTGGGAATGGGAATGTTCAATTGTAGCACCTGCTTTTTCCCCCTGGTTTAGGAATATGGAAATATATTTAATTTTTTTATTTTTCTTTATTTGAATAATTCTTTCGGCAAAAACGCCTAACATTAATTTTATTTCCGTTTCTTTCAACTCACTTATAAATTTTACATGTCTGTTTGAATTTATTACTACTTCATGGATACCATATCCGTTAAGATTTTCATAAAAAATTTCGTTTTTTAAAAAATTATTATTTTCTAAAGAAAGTGCGGGAAACTTATTCGGAACAACTCTTATTATCCATCCTGATGTATCAGGATGCCTGTTTTCTTTGGAACTTATACTAAAAATTTCTGAAGGAGTATGTATTTCCATTCCTTCACAGAATCTGCATTCCGCCACTTTTTCTTTTTTAGGTCTTTTAGATCTTTCTTCAGAAAAAATAACCCATTCATTTTTAAGAGGATTTTTTCTAAATTGGGGCATTTTTATTATCCTTTGATTTTAAATATTGTTTTATTGTGAACTTTTTAATTATCCCTTTATAGACCCTGCTAAAATTCCACGAACAAAGAATCACTGCAATGAGAAGAACAGGACTAAAGGTAGTGCCATAGATATAAATACAGCCGCAGTAAGTAAATTCCAATTTTGATCTACGAATTGCCTCACTTAAAAAGTACTCGAAACTGAATCGATGCCTACCGTGATAATATTATAGCTATATTTATTAATATTTCTATAGATGCTTACTTTTGGTATTATGATTACTGGGAGTAAGATTAACATAAGTCTTAATATTAATATTTTGCGGACTTATCATTTTATGTAGGTTATCGAATAGTGTTTCGTGTACATTTTTACATGAGGCACCGGGTATAGAAAAAGTTATTCTTGATAATTTTCCCATTTACCATTAGATTTGTATCTATTATATTCCTGATTTAAATACCTGGAGGATAGTGAAATTGAACATTGTATTATGGACGCTGTTGATATTTTTTGGAAGAATTGTTGATGTTTCCCTTGGAACCATAAGAATAAACTTTGTTGTAAGAAGAAAGAAAATATTTGCAGCAATTATTGGTTTTCTGGAAGTTACAATATTTATTGCTGTAATAGCCAGAGTGATACAGGATATTAATAATAACATTTATGGAATACTTGCATATGGTGCGGGTTTTGCTGTTGGTACTTTTGTAGGTATAATAATATCTGAAAAGCTTACAAAAGACCTGATGAGCACAAATATCATTTCAAAAGCCAGGAGTAATGAAATAGTAAATCTTTTAAGAAATCAGGGACTTGGTGTTACTTGTTACAAAGGTATCGGAAAAGATGGAGATCTTGATATTATAAATGTAGTCTGTAGGCGGACTTTGATCGGAAACCTTACCAAATTAATTGAAGAAATTGATGAAAACGCCTTTATAACATCGCACATGCTCGGAGAACAGCAGGGCGGGTATATGGCCGGCCATTTAAAAAAGAAATAATTATTAAATTTTATATTTAGCGACATGAAGTATATTGATTTAAGAAGCGATACCGTTACGGAACCAACTGCTGAAATGCTTGATGCCATGAGAAATGCCGTAGTCGGAGACGATGTCTACGGCGACGATCCAACTGTAAACTTGCTGGAAAATAAAGCTGCTTATATTTTAGGAAAGGAGGCAGCTTTATTTGTGCCTTCCGGAACATTTGGAAATCAACTTGCACTTCTAACCCATACAGTAAGAGGCGATGAAGTATTGCTGGCAAAAAGTTGCCATATCTTATTACATGAGGTAGGTGCATCTGCAGTTATTGCCGGAGTCCAGCTCAGGCTTTTAAAAGATGATTCAGGAAAATTTAACATTGAGGAACTAAAGAGTTTATATAGGGACGAAGATATCCATCATCCCAGGACAGGACTTGTCTGCATGGAAAATGCAACATCTGATGGTACTGTGGTTCCACTGGAAAATATTAAAGAAGTCTATGCTTTTACTAAGCTAAAAAACCTGCCATTACATCTGGACGGTGCAAGAATATTTAATGCTGCAGTTGCACTAAAGACAAGTGCTAAAGAAATTGCAAAATATTTTGACTCAGTTATGTTTTGTTTTTCAAAAGGTTTATGCTGCCCGGTTGGTTCCATTCTTGTAGGCAATAATGAATTTATCAATAAAGCAAGAAAAAATAGAAAATTAATGGGTGGGGGAATGAGGCAGGCTGGTTTTATAGCAGCTCCATGCCTTGTTGCGCTTGATAAAATGACTAAAAGACTCGAGGAAGACCATCAAAATGCCAGATATTTAGCAGATTGCCTCATTGCCACAGAGGTTTTTGAAGTAAATGAAAAAAAGCTTGATATTAATATGATTTTTTTTAAGTTAAATGAAAAAAAACTTGCAGGTAAAAAATTTAATGAGGAGGATTTTATAAATTATCTTTATAAAAACAAGATAAAAGTGAGTTCTATTTATGGTGGAGAATTCAGGTTTGTAACTCATTACTGGATAACTAAAGATAAGATAGATTATTTAATGGATATAATTAAAAAATATTTGAAAGCAAAAAAAATACCCCAAGTTATCCATCACCTTAGCTAGCGCCTTAGGCTATCGAACATCTCGGGGCTTACTCTAGAACTTTTCTCAGGGTCTTTTCTGTACATTCAGCTACTTTTTACATACTTTCGTCTG
The DNA here is from genome assembly GCA_964518375.1 of uncultured Actinomycetota bacterium. Classification (GTDB taxonomy): domain Bacteria; phylum Actinomycetota; class Humimicrobiia; order Humimicrobiales; family Humimicrobiaceae; genus JAHILC01. The sequence goes on along the minus strand of CAZFFH010000013.1, from coordinate 15,968 downwards.
CAAATTTCGCTCTAGACTGAAAGTTGCCTCCTGCCCTAAAGTAATAAGCAATATAGCAAAAAAAAATTTTATTGTCAATATGATTTTTATATTTTTTTTAAAAAAGTGATAAAATAAATTTAATTATAGTAAAATAGTAAGAAATTTTTTATTATAAGTATTTTTGAATTTCATTTTTTAAATCACTATGAAAAATATAAAAAGTATAACAGTAATCGGACTGGGACTAATAGGCGGGTCCCTGGCCTTATCTTTGAAAGAAATCAATAAGGATTTTATTGTTACAGGTTATGACATAGTTTCCGATGCCAGCAGTATTGCAAAATATCGCAACATTATAGATAAGATAGCAACAAATTATCCCGAGGCAGTAAAAGATGCGGATCTTATAATAATAGCAACCCCGTTAAGCAAAATAATTGAAGTAGTTAAGTCCATAAAAGATTATTTAAAAAAAGGCGCCATATTAACTGATGTCGGGAGTGCAAAAGAAAATATTGTAAAGGAAGTAGGGAAGCTTTTACCTGCAGATGTAATTTTCATTGGCGGCCATCCAATGGCTGGTTCCGAAAATGAAGGTGTTTTAAGTGCCAGGCCGGATTTATTCAAAAATGCTTTTTATATATTAACCCCTACGGATACTACAAAAACAGAAGCGCTGCTGGCCTTGCATTCCCTATTTACGAAAATAGGTTCAAAGGTAGTATCAATAACTCCAAAAGAACATGACGAAGTAGTGTCTCTTATAAGCCACCTGCCTCATATTTTATCAACCACTCTTGTCAAGCTGATTGATGATGAGCAAATTGAACTTAAAAATCTTTTCAAGCTTTGTGCGGGCGGATTCAGAGATATGACAAGAATCGCAATTTCAAATCCTAAAATGTGGGTGGATATTACGATGGAGAACAAGGAAGAAATTAACAAGGCATTGGAAAAATATATAGAGTATCTTGTTAAATTCAAGGATAGTTTAAATAAAAATGATTCTGGATATATTAGAAAGCACTATATCGAAGCAAAAGAAGCGAGAGTAAATCTGCCTAAATATATTGATAAGGATATTGCTAATCTATATGAATTAATGATAGCAATACCTGATAAAAGAGGGGTTTTAAGTGAAATTACTCTTGCAATCAGCTCAAGCAGCATAAACATTGAGGATATTTCTATTTTTCATTCAACAGAATTTCTGGGTGGCGGTATTTTAAAAATCCTGATACAGGGTGAAAATGCCGGCGAAATTGCTAAAGAAGCAATCGAAAAAGCAGGTTATGAGGTCAGAGTTAAGAAAGTTTTAGGAGACTAGTTATGGAAATAAGTGGAGTAAACTCCATCAAGGGCCAGATTAAAATTCCCGGAGACAAATCAATTTCCCACCGAAGCGCAATTATATCCTCGCTTACAAGTGATAAAGTTGTAATTAAGAATTACTTATTTTCAGAAGATTGTATAAGAACAATCGAAGTATTGAAAATGCTTGGAGTTGGGATAGAGAAATTTGAAAGTAATCTTGTGGTTCATGGAAAGGGGATTAATAAATTAAAAGAACCGGATGATATTTTGTATGTGGGTAACTCTGGCACAACAATAAGGCTGTTAAGCGGTATACTTTGTGCCACAGGTTTTTTGTCAATTCTCTCAGGTGATAAATCTATTAATAATAGACCTATGGACAGGATAATAAATCCTTTAAGAGAGATGGGAGCAAGTGTCTTTGGAAAAGATAATAATAAAAAATCCCCGATAGTCATATTTGGAAACCGGTCAATCCTTAAAGGTAAAAAATTTAATATTAATGTTTCAAGCGCGCAGGTAAAATCATGCCTAATGCTTGCAGGATTATTTGCAGACGGGGAAACAGAAATAATACAACCTCAGATATCAAGAGATCACACTGAACGAATGCTTGAGTATTTTGGCGCTGATATTTCTTATGACGGAAAAAATACAAAGGTAAAATCGTCAAAGACACTTAAGGGAAAGAATATTTATGTTCCCGGTGATATATCTTCGGCTGCTTATTTTATTATTGCAAGTTTGATACTGGAAGGTTCTAAAATTTTAATAAAAGACTTAGGGATAAATCCCACAAGGAATTACCTGCTGACGGCCCTGAAAAATATGGGTGCAAAAATTGAAATAAAAAATGAAAGAATTATCAATAATGAACCTGTTGCTGATTTGGAATCCTCGTTCAGTAAGCTTAAAGCTATCACAGTTGAAAGCAAATTTATACCTAACATAATTGATGAGATACCAATTTTATGTGTAGCAGCAGCCTTTGCAGATGGCAAAACGATACTATCAGGCATTGGAGAGCTGCGTTTTAAGGAAAGTGACAGGATTTCTTCAATTACAACACAATTTTCAAAGCTGGGAGTGGATATTGAAGCAAAGGATGATGATTTAATAATTAGAGGTTCTAAGGATTTAAAAATAGGCGAAGGTTCCCTGGAGTGTAGCGGAGATCATAGGATTGCAATGGCTTTGGCAATACTTTCATTAAAAACAAAGGGAAAAGTAAAAATATTAGATTCGGAGTGCATAAGCACTTCTTTTCCAAGTTTTAAATATGAACTTAAGAAAGCAGTTTCCTGATAAAATAATAACAATCGATGGCCCTGCCGGGAGTGGAAAGAGCACAATAGCAAAGTTACTGGCAAGAGAACTTGGTTTTAATTATATTGATACCGGAGCCATGTACCGGACAATTACCCTGCTGGCTTTGGAAAACAATATAGATCCTGAAGACGAAACTAAAATTTTAGTGCTTGCTCGTAAGTCCAGTCTTGAACTTGAAAACAGTCCGGCCGATGAGAGCCAGTATACGATCGTCAGGTTAAATGGCAAAGATGTTACAAATGAAATAAGAAGCAAAGAAGTCGGTGCAGCAGTTTCAATAGTTTCGCGTCTTTCAAGCATAAGAAAATATCTTGTAAAACTGCAGCG
>CAZFFH010000013.1:8895-12916 GCA_964518375.1 uncultured Actinomycetota bacterium | reverse complement strand
ATAATACCTGAAAATGCAGTTGTGATAGATACCACGAATATGAGCATAAAAGAAGTAGCAGATAAGATAAAAAAAAATTATTATGAAAGAATATAAGATTAAATTAAAACGTCCCAAAGCTTTCCATGTATTTTATTCTTTTCTTAAATTAATTCTAACCATTTTGTTTAAAATGTTATATAGAGTTGAGGTATCAGGATATGAGAATATACCTAAAAATGGAAAGTTTATTCTATGTTCAAATCATTTAAGTTATGTGGACCCTTTAATAATTGTCGGATATTTTTCAAGGCATGTTTACTTTATGGCAAAAAAAGAAGTATTTAATATCAGGGTATTGGGTGAAATTATATCATTTTTAAATGCTTTTCCCGTAGATAGAAACTCTATAGACAGAAAGGCAATTAAAAATTCTTGTGAAGTTTTGAATTCTGAAGAAGTTCTGTGCATGTTTCCGGAAGGCACGCGTTCTACAGAGGGTGTAATCAGAGATGGACACAAAGGTGTTGGATTAATTTCAATATTTAGCAGCTGCCCGATATTGCCGATGGCACTAAGCGGGACCAATAAAATCATCCAAAAACCCCGGAAAAGAATTTTTTTCCCAAAAGTAAAAATTATCTATGGTAATTTGATTGATACAAGCCCAATAATTAAGGAAAATGACAATAAAACTGCAATTAGTATAATTTTAAATAAGACTATGGGTTCAATAAAGGAACTTTATGAAAGGATTGAATAAAATTGAGCCTGGAAATAGAAATTGCAAAAAATTCAGGGTATTGTTTTGGAGTAAAAAGAGCTTTGGATATTGCAGAAAATACCCTAAATAAATATAGAAATAAAAATGTAAAAATTTATTGCCTTGGGCAAATCATTCACAATAAAGGTGTGGTTGATGAGCTTTCTAAAAAAGGTATAAAATTTGTTGACAAAGAAGAAGATATAGAGCCTGGAAGTATTTTTATCGTCAGAACCCATGGAATGCCGCCGGATATTATCAATAGGCTAAAATCCAGGAATATAAAAATAATAGATGCAACATGTCCGTTTGTAAAAAATGCCCATGCCAAAGCAAAAAAACTTGGGAAAAGAGGTTATTTTTTAATAATTATTGGCAATAAAAAACATCCGGAAGTAATAGGAATTAAAAATCATGCAAAAGGTTCTGATTATATGGTTGTAGAAAATCTTAGCGACTTAGATTCTATAGGCAAAAAAGAAAAAATTGGTGTAGTTGTTCAAACAACTCAAACACTAAAAAATGTACAGGCTATTGTTTCGGAACTGACTAAAATAGGCAAAGAAATACTTGTAGAAAACACAATATGCAATACAACAGGCAATAGGCAAGATGCTGTTAAAGATCTTGCACGAAAAGTAGACATAATGGTAATTGTTGGTGGTAAAAACAGTGCCAATACAACACATCTTGCCGAAATTTCAAAAAAAATAAATAAGAATACCTGCCATATTGAAAATTATAAAGAATTAAAAACAGAATGGCTGAAAGGCATAAAAAAAGTTGGAATCAGCGGTGGGGCATCCACACCCAGGCAGGATATATTAGAAGTTAAAAAATTTATTGAAAATAAATTTTGAACAAAATAAAAACTTGCGTCAATAACTGTATATTTTGTTTTATTTCCCAACTGCCGCAAGGCTTAAGATCTACATTATATATAAAAGACGATGACTTCCTTGAATCTTACCGGCATGGCAACTTTATAACTTTAACCAACTTAAGTAAAAAAGACCTTGAAAAAATAATAAAATACAGGATCGAACCGTTGCATATATCTTTACACAGCTTTGATGAAAAAATAAGAAATAAATTGTTTGGCAACACCTGCAATATGAAGGCTATAGACAGTTTGGCAGTCCTTGATAAAAACCGGATAAAAACAAATATCCAGATAGTTCTGTGTCCAGGCATCAATGACGGCAAAGACATTGAAAAAAGCTTGAGCCGATTGGTGTCTGATTTTAAAAATGTGCGCTCCATAGGTATAGTGCCCGTTGGAATTACTAAATATAATAAAATAAATGGATTGACTGGTTTTGATAAAAAAAGAAGCCTGGCATTAATCAATTTTATAAAAAATTTTAAAAGTTCTAAAAAACCAGGTAGAAATTGTAACAAAATATTCCTTTCTGATGAATTTTATATAATGGCAGGCCTGGATTTTCCTGACTATAGTTCCTATGGGAGGTTTTACCAGATTCAAAATGGCATCGGTAAATCAGTTGACTTTCTAAAACAGGCCGATAATTGGTTTAAAAAAAGTAAAGCAGGCGGTAATTATTTAAAAAAAAGAGGCAATATCCTTGTTATAACTTCCGAATATGGAGAGGTGATACTAAAAAAATCATTGAAGCTTATAAAAGATAAATTAAAATCTTTGGAAAAAAGATATAATGTCGCTAATGTTAAAATTATGGCAGTAAAAAATGATTTATTGGGGGGAAATGTTAAAGTAACCGGACTGCTAACCGGAAAAGATATTATTGAAAGCCTAAAGAAGGAAAATTTAGAAAAGTTTAGTAAAATATTAATCCCTGAATGCATATTTAATCCTGAAGGCAATACCCTTGATGATATCAGCAGGCATGCAATCAAAAGTTTTGACAGGAAAATAAAAATAATAAAAGAAAATGGCTTTATATTTACAAAAGAAATAATTTAAAAATTGCCGGTTATGAAGAAAAATGTTCCGAAAATAGCAATAATAGGCAAACCAAACGTAGGTAAATCTACTTTAATAAACAGAATATGCAGCAGTACAGAAGCTATTGTGCATAGCGAGCCAATGATTACAAGAGATAGAAAGTACTACGCATCTGAATGGGACGGATATGAATTTTATCTGATGGATACTGGAGGAATAGACTTAAAATCAGAAGAAAAACTATCACATCAAATTTTTAGACAAACTACTAAAGCCATAGAAGAATCAGATGGTATTATTTTTCTTGTTGATCTGAAGTTTCCAATCTCACCCATGGACGAAGAAATTGCTCTTATTTTGCGAAAAACAAATAAAAAAATAATCCTTGCCGGAAATAAATGGGATAATCAGACGGGAAATTATTACACTGAAGACTTTTTAAAACTAGGTTTTGGATATCCCATAATGGTTTCTGCAATTCATGGCTTAAATATAGGAGATTTATTAGATGAAATTGTTGTTATTATTAAAGAATATAGAGAGCGACTGGGAGACAGGATTGAAACTGAACCGGATGACGAAGGAACTCCGAGCATTTGCATATTGGGCCGGCCCAATGTTGGCAAATCCACGCTTTTCAACAATATTATAAGTGAAGACAGGGTTATTGTTGACGAAGTTGAAGGTACCACAAGGGATAGTATTGACAGTGTAGTAAATGTCTCTGATAAAAAATATAGATTTGTAGATACTGCAGGGCTGAAAAAAAATAAATTAAAAGAAGAAGACCTGGAATTTTACAGTAAACTTAGAACCTTAAGAACGATTGAAAAATCTGATATAAGCCTTATTTTAATAGACTCTACTGGAGAACTGACAAACCAGGATTTAAGAATTATTGAATTATGTATTGAAAAAGGTACAAGTGTTTGTATCTTATTTAATAAAATGGATTTGATAGATAGTGAAATTCTGGAAAAACTTATTTATAGTTTTAATGATAAACTTTATTTCGCAAGATTTATTCCCTTCTTACAAATTAGTGCCAAAAATAAGGAAGGAATTGACGAGATCTTCGAAATGATAAATGTCCTGCTTGAAGAAAGAAATAAGAGAGTAACAGATAATAAATTAATGCAGCTTTTTAAAGGTCTTGAACAAGAAAAGGCCATTTATTTAAAAGAAAAAAAATTTAAGATTAAGTTTATCAAGCAAATCAGGGTTGCACCACCAGGATTTTTGGTTTTTTCAAATATGGACATCAAAAAGAAGAGCCATGTTAAAAGATTTATTGAATCCCGGATCAGGGAAGAATTTGGATTTTCCGGATCCCCAATTTTTTTCAAATTTAA
>CAZFFH010000013.1:3485-8795 GCA_964518375.1 uncultured Actinomycetota bacterium | reverse complement strand
CTTGCGATAATGCTTGCACAAAAAGGTTACAATGTTAGATTATGGGCCAGAAGCGAGTCAACATTAAGAGAGATAAGAGAAAAAAGAACAAACTTTAAATATACCGGAAATATCCTTATCCCGGAAAATGTGACCGGTGTATTTGAGGGCAGTGAGCTTTTTTTAAACTCAGAACTTGTAATTCTAGCTTTACCTTCCCATACAATAAGAGCAATAATTTCAAATTTTGGCAGAGATTTGCAAAAAAACTCTACAAAAATAAAAGCTGTTATAAATGTGGCGAAGGGTTTCGAAATTGGAACTAACTTAAGATTAACGCAAGTAATAAAGGAATGTGTCCCCGAAAGGTTATCAGATAAAATTGCAGTTCTTTCAGGACCCAATATTGCAGCAGAAATTGTAAATAAACTTCCAAGCGTATCAGTAATTTCATCAACAAATAAAAAACTGCTTAAATATCTGCAAAATGTTTTTTTTACTGATTATTTTAGAGTTTACACTAATGAGGACATGGCCGGGGTCGAGATTGCAGGGGCCGTAAAAAATATTATCGCTATTGCAGCCGGTATTTCAGATGGGCTTGGTTATGGAGCAAATGCAAAGGCATCGTTAATTACCAGAGGATTATACGAACTCGGTAAAATAGGGAAATTTTTCGGTGCAAACCTTCAGACATTCTCGGGTGCTGCCGGTATGGGTGATTTAATTGCAACCTGCATAAGTAAAAATAGCAGGAATAGAAATGTGGGCGAAAGACTTGCAAAAGGTGAGAGTATTGTCGATATTATTGAGAGCATGTATATGATTGCTGAAGGTATAAATACTACAAAAGCAATTTATGAAATAGCAAAAACTAATAAATTAGAAGCTCCTATTACAGAAATAGTATATAAAATCCTTTACAAAGGCTTAAGTCCGGCTGCTGCAGTAAATAAACTAATGACCAGGAAATTCAGGTCAGAAGTTTGACCTGAAAGTTTAAATCATAAGTTTAATGTTATAAAAATTTTAAATCGATGTTCAAACGCATTTTAAAAAAATACCGGTTGAATTATTATTGTTTCGGCAATTAATGTTTAATGTTGCTTTACTAATAAATTCTATTATCTTAAAATAATCTTACCTTAGAATCGGGACGGGATGTGGCGCAGCTTGGTTTAGCGCACCAGTATGGGGTACTGGGGGTCGGAGGTTCGAATCCTCTCATCCCGACCACTTGAAAAAAATAAAAAATGCTTGAAGGAAAAAAAATAAAATTTGGTACGGACGGCTGGAGAGCGGTAATTGCTGATGAATTCACTTTCGATAATGTAGAACTTGTCAGCAGGGCAATTGCTCAATATCTAAAAAATAACAGCCTGGACAAAAAAGGTTTATTTATTGGATTTGATAACAGGTTCTTGTCTGAATACTTTGCAGAGCGTTCAGCCAGGATACTTGGAGCGATGGGCCTTAAAGTTTTATTATCCAATACTTCAGTACCGACACCTCTTACAGCATTCATGACATTACATAATAATCTTGCCGGTGCAATCATGATAACTGCAAGCCACAACCCGCCTGAATATAACGGGATCAAATTTATTCCTTATTACGGAGGCCCTGCTGATGATGAGATTACGAAAGAAATAGAAGATAGTTTGCGGCAATTGATAAATAAAGATGCAAAATATTGGCAAAAAACAGATTGCCCCAACAATAATATTGAAATACTTTCTGATTTCAGCAGCTATAAGGAAAAGCTGCTTCAAATAGTAGATACGGATTTAATAATGACTGTAAAACCAAAAATTGCCTTAGATACTATGTTTGGTGCAGGAAGTAAAATAATGCCAGAGATTTTAAATGAAAGTTTAAACCTTAATGTAAAACTTTTCAATAATTATAGGGACCCTTTATTTGGCGGGAAATTACCGGATCCGGCAATAGAGAATTTAACGATATTAAAAGATTTTGTAATAAGTAATAATTTTGATATAGGGATAGCGCTTGATGGCGATGCCGACAGGTTTGGGGTAATAGACGGCAAAGGTATTTTTATGAGCCCTAATAACATCATTTCGCTGATTTTGTATCATCTCATAAAAACCCAGAAGTTTTCTAAAGGTGATATTGCGGTAAGAACTGTAGCGACCACTCATTTGATTGATGAAATATGCAAAAAATATAATTTAAGAGTTTTAGAAACACCGGTTGGATTTAAATATATATGTAAAGCTATGCTAACCGGTAATGTAATAATTGGCGGTGAAGAGAGTGGTGGGTTAAGCATAAAAGGGCATATTCCTGAAAAGGACGGATTACTTGCATGTCTTTTGCTGATAGAAATACAATCGTATTTGATAAAAAATTTTGGGAAAATGTATCTTTCGGAATATATGGATAAAATTTATGAAGAATTTGGATTCTACCATAATATAAGGTTAGATTTGGAAATACCTTTAGAAAAAAAGAATAAAATTTTAGCTTATTTTTTAAATTTAAAAGGTAAAGATATTTCAGGTGTTAAGGTACCAGACATAATTGAAAAAGATGGCGTTAAGATGGTTATGGAAAATGGAAGCTGGATCCTTGTAAGACCCTCTGGAACAGAACCTTTAATTAGATGTTACATTGAATCAAAGGATAAAAATTATTTTGAATTTTTAAAAGATTTTGTAAAAAAAAATATTAGTGAGCTCACTAATTAAGTTATAAATAATAATTTATGAATATAAAATTAATTTAAAACAGGTTATAATTAAACAATAACACTGCACATCCGGCAATTTAATATTTTTTAATTACAGGTAAAATGGAAGAAGAAAAAAATAAAAACAATAAAACTGATTCCATAAAGATACAAGAAATCGAGCTGGTCAAGGAATTATCCCAGGACATCATTGAGCATTTAAAAAAAATACCTAAAAATAAATCCGGTATTATAATAATAAAAGGGCCCAATATCGGAGATAAGTTTTATCTGAAAAAAGATAAGTTTAGTATTGGGAGAAGTTCGGATTCAGATATTTTACTGGATGATATAACTGTTTCCAGGCAGCATGCTGTTATTGAAAAGTACAATGAAGAATTTATAATGCGGGATCTTGGCAGCCTTAATGGCAGTTATATAAATGGTGAGATAATTAATGAATCAAAGTTAAAGAATGGTGATAAATTACAGATAGGAAAATACATATTCTTATTTTTTTCAACCATATAACCGGGAAGAATAAAAAATAAAAAATGGAAAATAAAAAAAAGTCCTATCTTACAATTAATGAGCTGGTCAGTAAATTCAGGAAATATTATCCGGATCTTACTCACAGTAAGTTAAGATTTCTGGAATCCAAAGGGTTAATAATTCCTAAAAGGGCAGACAATAAGTACAGGGTTTATTCTAGAGACGACGTAAGGAAAATAAATTTTATCCTCAAACTCCAGAAAGATTACTTTATGCCGCTGGAGGTAATTAAGGAGAAAATAGATTCTGTAGATTTTGGAAAAATAGAAAAAGATAAAGGAGCTTTAAAAGACTTGCAACTGAAATTAGAAGATGAAAATAAAAGTTTCAAAATAGAAAAATCAACTGTCGAGGATGTAAGGGAAAGATACAAGCTTTCACAGGAGTCTATAAATGAGCTTGCAACTGATAATATAATTTCCTGGCATGAAGAGGATGGTAAGTTTGTCATAGATGGAGTCGATATTGAGATTTTAAGGATTGTAAGTGAACTTGAAAAATTTGGTATTCATGTTAAACACCTCAAGTTATTCGAAAATTCCGCAAATAGGTTTTCTATATTCATACAGCAAATTATTTTTCCGCTTATTAAATCTTCAAATAAGGATTCTCATAAAAAAGCACAGAAAACTGTTTATAAGTTAGAAGATTATTTCCTTAAACTGCATGAATTAATTTTCAAAAAGGAAAATAAAAATTTTCTGGATAATTATAAATGAGTATCAAAAGACTATCAGCCCAGCGCAAACCATCAATCTTAATCAAACTTTTTATTTTTTTAATCTTGATTCTCATCATAAGTTTTACAAGTGTCCCAAAACATCTCAATGCAAGTAACGAGTTTATTGATATAACAGCAGAAGCGGCGATAATAATGGATTATGATTCAGGCAAGATTTTATGGGAAAAAAATTCAAGCGAAAAGTTATATCCTGCAAGCATAACAAAAATAATGACCGGGATTGTTGCAATTGAAAATATAACTGACTTGAATGAAATAGTAAAAATCCCACGAAACGCTTCAGGTACTAATAGTTCGTTTTTTCCTTTTAAAACAGGTGACAGAATCAGTATTATGGATTTGCTTAAGGCTGCACTTATAAATTCGAACAATAATGCAACTATAGCAATTGCAGAATATGTATCCGGAAGTGAAAGTGATTTTGTTAAATTAATGAATGAAAAAGCAAGAGAAATTGGTGCACGCGATACTTTCTTTCAAAATACCAATGGATTAGACACAAAATATCCCGAACACAAGACAACTGCCATGGACCTGGCAATAATTGCAAAATATTGCATGAACAATGAGCTTTTTAGAAAAATTATCAGTATAAAAAACGATTACATCATTATAAATGATAAAAAAGTTGATATATTTAATACCAACATATTGCTTTTTTTTGATTATATTAAAGGTATTAAAACCGGTTTTACCAAAAACGCAGGACACTGCCTTGTTCTATATTCCGAAAGGCAAGGTCTTAAATTGATTACCGTGGTTTTAAAAAGTGAAGATAATAAAAGAGCAGCAGACATGCTAAAGCTCATAGACTGGGCAAATGATAATTACTCTAATACAAATATTGTTAATTCCAGTAAAATTTATAAAACAATAAAAGTAAGAAATGGCCCTAGTGAAGTTCCACTTGATTTATATCCCCAAACAGATTTTACACAATTAGTCAATATTAATGATAAGATTGAGATAACCGAAACATTAAGCACTGATTTGGTTCTTCCTGTTGCCAAAGGACAAGAAATAGGAAAAATCAGTGTTTATATTAATAATGAAAATGTAAAGGATATAAAAATCATTTCTAAAAATTCTATAGATCAACCAATAATTACTCAAAGCATAGTTGTTGAAAAAAATCAGAATCCGAAAAAAGTGCTAATTTTCCTGTTATCATTTTACTTTTTGATTTTTATCTTTATAATAATTAAAAATTTATTTATAAGAGGGTAAAGGAGAATGATTTTGGGTAAAAAAGTTTTTAAGAAAATAAAAGTAATGGTATTGCTTGGCCTTGTTTTAGTTCTTGCTTTAACAATGGGTATTGCAGGTTGCAAAAAGCAGGCAGTAG
>CAZFFH010000013.1:0-3385 GCA_964518375.1 uncultured Actinomycetota bacterium | reverse complement strand
GTTTTAGTTCTTGCTTTAACAATGGGTATTGCAGGTTGCAAAAAGCAGGCAGTAGTTGAAACCATCAGCGAAACAACCATACAGGAAGAAGAAACAAGTTCTGATACCAGTGCTGAAACAGCTCAGGAAACAGATGGCAAAATAAACAAAATGGAAATAACCGGTAATATTAATATTTTAAGCGGATTGGAAATTTCAGATAAAGTATTGAATTCAAGACCTTTTGCAATGATGGTTGAAAACACTCCTGACGCAAGACCACAGTCCGGGCTCCTAAACGCAGATGTCGTTTTTGAAGTTGTTGACGAGTACGGCATTACCAGATTTGTCGCTGTGTTTTCATCATATGATTCAGACCTGGTGGGTCCGGTAAGAAGCGCAAGGCCATATTATGCAGAGATTGCAAGAAGCTTTGATCCTGTTTATATTTTCTGGGGAACAGCTCCAATTTTTTATAAGGTTATTGAAGACCTTGGGCTTGATTATTTAAGCCCGATAGGTGATCAAAGCGGAAATAGTTCCATTACAGGAAATTTTATTGATCCGGGAAGAGGCGGTGGAGAAGGGAAAGATGCAATTAGAGACACTTCAAGAGATGTTGCTTTCGAACATACCGCATACGTAAGGTTACCAAGAATGAAAGAGATTGCTTCTGAGCAGGGTTATAAACTTGAAGGAGGGCTGTCTTCATTTCATTTTAAATTAGATGCCCCGGAATCAGACAGGGGAGATATATCAAAAATAACGCTAGATTTTTCAATCCCACAATATAAATCATTATTTGAATATGACAGCAAGAATAATAATTATGTTAGATCTGTAGCAGGGTCTCCCAGCACTGACAGGGAATCAGGAGAGCAGATTGCAGTTAATAATGTAATTGTCATGGTTACAGATATCAAAAATTCCGGAGATTCTGCCGGACATATGCTAGTCAGGACAACCCAGGAAGGGGAAGCTTTTTATTTCTTTGATGGAAAAGTAGTTGAAGGTACATGGAGCAGAAACAGCGCACTTGATCCTTTTACATTCAAAGATAAAGATGGAAATGTTGTATTATTCAATAGAGGTCATACCTGGGTAGGAGTTATTTCAGGTATTGACAGAGTGGATTATCAATAGTCCCTTGAAATGGAAAATTTTAAAAATACTTTAAACAGCAACTTATTGAAAAGTGAAATTTTGGGAAAAATATTATTTCCAAGCTCAGTTATCAATGATAAAGTTTCTGAGCTTGGAAATAGAATTACCGAAGATTATTCAGGCAAAGATTTACTTCTTGTAAGCGTTCTTCGCGGTGGCGTAATATTTGTAACGGACCTTGCAAGAAAAATAGATATTGATCTTACCATCGACTTCATGAGCATTTCTTCATACCATGGAATGCACCAAACCTCTACAGGTGTTGTTAAAATAACCAAGGACCTGGAAGATTCAATTGAAGGCAAGGATGTAATAATTGTTGAAGATATAATAGACACAGGGCTCACTATCAGTTATTTACTCAGAAACTTAAAATCCAGGTATCCTGGCAGTATAGAAATTTGTACCCTGCTTGACAGAAATGTCAGAAGAATAGCAAACATAAATATAAAATATATAGGTTTCAGCATTGGAGAAGAATATTTGGTAGGGTATGGTCTTGATTATAAGCAAAAATATAGAAATCTTGATTCAATTTATGAACTAAAATTAGACATGGTCAAAAAAGATATAGAGCATCTTCAAAATGAACCAGTGGATACTTAATTTTAATAAACCATCTTTTTTGTTTTATTTAAACTACGCTAATATCAATTTATGCGCCAAAATGATATAATTTATCTTAAGCAAGACTATATATCTATGCAAAGATAAAATTGTAATAGCCTGTTCGAGTACCTTTATTATGGACAAAGATTATAGATTAATTGAAATGACGCTTGAAGGTGTCCGTATCGAGTTCCCATCTCAGAGACCTATCATTCTTTTAAAAGAACGCAATGGTAACAGGTACCTGCCAATCTGGGTTGGTGCCTTCGAAGCTTCAGCTATTGCTCTGGAACTTTCTAACATTAAAACTCCAAGACCTATGACTCATGATCTAATAATAAGCATATTGAAAAATCTGGACGTTTCAATAGATGCAATAGAAGTATGTGATTTAAGAGATAATACATTCTATGCATACTTGAATCTTAAATATCTTAAAAATAAAATAATAAAGGTTGATTCGAGACCTTCTGACGCAATAGCAATTGCTGTAAGAGAAAAGTGCAAAATACTAACTGCAGAGCATGTACTTAATCAGGCCGGGCTTCAAATCCAGACAATTGAAGATGAAGTAAAAAAATTTAGAAATTTTCTTGATAATGTTAGCCCTGAAGATTTTGATCAAAAATAAAAATTTATATTAAATTTTTAGCTTTGTTTGTACGATAATATTAATAAAGAAGAACAAATAATAAATTTTTATGAAAATTAATAATACTATTCAAAAATTTAAATATAAAGAAATAAATTTTGCTCACGGAAGTGAAAAAGAATTTGCTAAAATATTAGATTTCTATAGAATTAAATGGAAATATGAGCCGGAAACTTTCCCTATTGAATGGGATAAAAGCGGCAAACCGATCCTGTCTTTTGCTCCTGATTTTTATATTCCCGACTATGACCTTTTTATTGAACTTACCACATTAAATCAAAAATTAGTAACAAAAAAGAATAGAAAATTAAAAAAACTAAAAGAATTATATCCTGAAATAAACATAAAATTATTTTATAGAAAGGATTTCGACAGTATTTTATTTAAATTCATAAATAAGTAATTAAATATTTTTTAATACTTATAATTTTAAAATATTTTTTAAAAAATCTTATAAAATTTACTTTTACAATTTTTTATGGATGAAAATAAAGCTAAAGGTAGTTTAAAAGGGGATGCAGGCACACTATTTGGTCAGTATGGCACAATGCAAGGTAAGACAGGCTTTTGGGGGGCTTTTAGGATACTATTGGTTAAACCCGGTGTTCAAGCTATTTTAGGCTATAGATTTTATCACAAACTTTATAAAATAAGGCTTAGATTACTTGCAGAAATATGTTGCCGCATAAATTTCTTTTTTAATGGCGTAGAGATTGATCCTGGAGCAGAAATTGGATCTGGATGCAGGATCTGGCATGCTTCCGGTGTTGTTATTGGAAGGGGAGTAAGGGTAGGGAATAACGTTAGTATATTTGCTAATGTCACGCTGGGGGGCGTTGGGCATTCAATTTTCCATCATGGAGATCCCGGTTACCCGGAAATTGGTGATAATGTTATTCTTTATACCGGTGTAACAATTGTTGGTCCAGTTAAAATAGGCAACAATACTGTCATTGGGGCCCATTCTCTTGTTTTAGATTC
>CAZFFH010000012.1:13509-24566 GCA_964518375.1 uncultured Actinomycetota bacterium | reverse complement strand
CCAATGGTCAGGTACAGCGGATTATCATTATCATAACCGGCAATCTTTAAATAATTCTTTGCTTTTTCTATATCATGATTGTATTCACCCCAGGCAGGACTGTAGTAGATAGAACCTTTTTTGAATAAGCTGTTTAGCACTTCTCCATATTTTCCCAGCAAAGCATCAATTATCCTTTTTCTATCAATTGCATAAAATATCGCTTTCCTGATATTAATGTCTTCGAGGGAGTTCATGTTCTTCTGCTTGCTTTTTAAATTATAAAAATATTCCTCGCTGTTTAAACCCACTGTCTGGCCGGAAGTTTCAGCCGATAGAGAGATTTCTGTAGCTGTTTCGGTATTTAAACCTAATTTTCCAAAGTTGCAGGCGCTTAATAAAAAGCAGGAAATTATAAATAAGGTAATAGTGGAAAGTAATATTGATAATGCTAATTTTTTTTTGTATGTCAGGGAATCTTTTTCCTTGATATGCATATTATCCTATTATAAAGTTATCGTTCTAAATTGGTTTTCCGGCAAAGAAACATGCAGCAAGATGTTCTTCTGCTTCTTCTGAATAATTTTTTAGTCGTGGTTCTTCAACACTGCAAATTTCCTGTGCGTTTGGGCATCTGGGATGGAACCGGCAACCACTTGGCGGGTTTATGGGACTTGGGACATCACCCTGAAGTATTATTCTTTTTCTCTGCCTCTCAAGCTTAGGGTCAGGTATGGGGACAGCAGATAAAAGCCCCATGGTGTAAGGATGAAGAGGCTTTTTGTATAAATCTTCACTTCTCGCAACCTCGACAATCTTTCCTAAGTACATTACACCAACTCTATCACTGACATGCTTTACAACTGAAAGGTCATGGGCAATGAATAAATAAGTCAAATCAAATTCTTTTTGCAGGCTTGACATAAGATTCAAAATTTGAGCCTGCACAGAAACATCAAGAGCAGAGACAGGTTCGTCGCATAAAATTATTTTAGGGGTTAATGCAAGAGCTCTTGCGATCCCAATTCTTTGGCGCTGGCCGCCGCTGAACTCATGCGGATACCTGTTAATATGCTCTGGATTAAGCCCGACAACTTTAAGAAGGTTCTTAACTTTTTTTGTTCTTTCCTGCCTGCTACCCATATTATGGATTTCATAGGGCTCACCAATTATGTCTCCGACAGTCATCCTTGGGGAAAGAGATGCATAAGGGTCTTGAAATATAATCTGAATTTCCCTTCTTACCCTGAACATTTCCCTGCTCGAAATCTTAAAAATATTGATATTATTATAAATTACTTCCCCCTCGGTGGGATTTGTAAGTCTTAATATTACTCTTGCCGTTGTAGATTTTCCACATCCGCTTTCGCCAACCAACCCAAAAGTTTCACCTTTATTTATAAAAAAACTTATATCATCAATAGCTTTAACAGAGCCGCTAAATCTTTGAGATAAAAAGCCACTTCTCAGGTTAAAATACTTCTTTAAATTTTTAACTTCCAGTAATTTATTATCATTCATAAAAAATTAGTTGTTCCTTACAAGACTTCCGTTTAAAAATTCTTTTGCCCTGAAACAGGACACAAAATGTCCAGGCTCAATTTCAGAAAGGGGTGGATATTTTAATTTACATTCATCCACTGCATATTCACACCTTACACGAAAAACACAACCTTCCGGCAAATCTATAAGGCTTGGAGGTGTACCTTCTATAGGCTTTAATTTCTCCTTTTTTCCATGATCAAGCCTGGCTATGGACCGCATCAAGCCAATTGTATATGGATGCGATGGATTGTAAAAAATATTATCTACCTGGGAAAACTCCACAGGCTTGCCTGCATACATTACCATTACCCTGTCGGCATATTTTGCAACAACCCCCAGATCGTGGGTAATTATGATGATGGAGGACTTCGTTTTTTCTTTCAGTTCATCCATTAATTCAAGTATCTGTGCTTGAATTGTGACATCCAGTGCAGTCGTAGGCTCATCCGCAATCAATATGCTTGGACTGTTTGCAATAGCCATCGCAATCATTACCCTTTGTCGCATTCCGCCACTGAATTCATGAGGATAACTCCCAAAACGTCTTTTTATATCAGGAATTCCCACAAGTTCGAGCAGCCTGTAGCTTTCTTCTCTAGCTTCATTTTTTGTTACTTTTCTATGAGCAAGAATTGCTTCCATAATTTGATTCCCTATGGTAAAAACAGGATTTAAGCTTGTCATTGGATCCTGAAAAATCATGGAAATCCTATTACCCCTGAAATCCTGCAACTCTTTTTTATTCATATTAAATATGTTCTTACCATCAAAAATAATTTCACCTTCAACTATTTTCCCTGGTGGTTGTGGAATAAGGCGAAGTATTGATAAGGCGGTAACACTTTTACCTGAGCCTGTCTCACCAACAATCCCGAGTGTTTCCATGACTTTAAGATCAAAACTTACTCCATCCACTGCTTTTACTAGACCGCCATCAGTATAAAAATAAGTCTTAAGGTTCTTTACCTCTAATATTTTGTTATTTCCAGAAGAATCCATATTTTAAAATTATTATCTTAAAAGTTTTTAACTTTATTTTATAAAAAATACCACTAATTTGCCTCACACTATCTAAGCTTTGGGTCGAATGCATCCCTTAATCCATCACCAAGCAGCACGAAACCCAAAACAGTAATTACAATTGCAAGCCCGGGGAATACCATCATCCAGGGTGCTATATCAATATAGTCAAGGGATTCCGCAAGCATTTTCCCCCATGCAGCCGTTGGAGGTTGTACGCCTAGCCCCAGAAAGCTTAAGGCGGCCTCAACTATAATGGCTGTGCCGACATTCATTGTTGCGTATACGATTATAGGGGCAAAAGCATTTGGAAAGATGTGTTTTGTAATTATTCTGTAATTGCTGGCACCGAGTGCCCTTGCAGCCTCGATATACTCTTTATTTTTAATGGTCAGAATTGAGCTTCTAAAAATTCGCGCAAAAGATGCCCAACCAAGCAGGCCAATTGCTATGAAGATATTAATAACTCCCGGCCCAAGGACGGTCATTATAGCAATTGCTCCAAGTATATATGGAAAAGCAAAAAAAATATCTGCAATTCTCATGATGACAGTATCAGGGATATTACCAAAATATCCCGATAAGGCACCAAAAAAAAGTCCAATAATCACTGAAATACCAACAGCAATTATTCCAACCTCTATGGAAATACGGCTGCCATAAATTACCCTGCTCAGTATATCTCGTCCGAGCAAGTCAGTACCAAATAAATGTACGCTGCTTGGAGCAAGTGAGGAATCTGCCTTTATCCTTGCGATTGGGTCATAAGGCGCAATTAATGGGGCAAAAATAGCGATTAAAATAAGTGCAATTACAATTGCCAGACCAAGCATTGCAAGCTTGTTTCTTCTAAGTCTTTTTAAGGCATCTTTATATAAAGAAGATCTTGAATATTTTTTTTCAAGATAGATATCCTCTGCTATCTCTCCTGTTACTCCAATATTTTCTTTTTCTTTTCTTTTATCTCTAAAATCCATTATTTAAAAGTACTTTAAACTTATAACTCAAACATTAATTTCTTTTCTTTCGAACCTGATCCTTGGATCCAACCATGCATAAAGTATATCAACAAGCAGATTCATTATTACAAAAATCATAACAAGTACTATTGTTCCGCCAATAACCACTGGCGCATCTCTCTGGAGTATTGCAAGATAGACAGCTCTACCAACACCGGGCCAGTTAAAAACTGTCTCCGTAAGTATTGCTCCTCCCATCAGTGAGCCTAGATCCAGGCCAATGAGTGTAACAACCGGTATAAGAGCATTTTTTAGTGCATGCTTTCCTATAACTTTAAACTGGGAAAGGCCTTTTGCATAAGCGGTGACAATATAGTCGTTTGATAATGATTCCAGCATAGTACTTCTCATCATTCTTGCAATAAATGCTGTCGATACAGAGGCTAGAGCCAATGCTGGCAGGATATAATACCTGATGCTCCCATCACCATATCCTGACATTGGAAGCCAGCCTAGCTTTAAACCAAATACTACCTGCATAACCATGCCAAGCCAGTAAACAGGAATACATACTAAAAGTGTGGTGGATATTGTTGCAAGTATATCCCAAAAGCTGTATTTTTTAATCGCAGAAATAATTCCGGTAAAAATTCCTAAAATAATCTCAATGATAATTGCTGCAAAGGCAAGCTTAATTGAATATGGATAATGCTCCCCAAGGATACTGTTTACAGATCGCCGGTAGCGGTAAGAAGTCCCCAAGTCACCCTTTGCAAGCTGCTTAACATATCGCCAGTACTGAACATAAATTGGCTTATCTATGCCCATTTTAGCTCTCAGGTTTGCAAGTGCTTCCGGGGTAGCACCTTTCTGGAGTATCAGTTTTGCGGGGTCTTCCGGAAGTACATACATGAGGATGAATAATATCAAAGTAACACCTATGATTACAGGCAAGATTTGTACTATTCTTCTTAGTATAAAATACAACATGTCAGGTTTTTGTTATTATTTAAACAGCCTACACCGCTGGAGATGCAGGCTGTTTTCATTTTTAAAACAATTAAATCTATGTTATTTATTATTGTTTTTCCAAATATACTTTACTCAGATCATAGTTTTCCATTGCATCAATTTCAAATCCCTTAACATAAGTCTGAACAATCCTTCTCATACCATAGAAATAGATGTTTACGAATGCATAATCAGCCAGAATTTTCTTTTCTACTTCTTGGTATTTTGCAATTCTTGCATCTTTATCTATTGTTGATCTTGCTTCAAGCAATAATTTATCAA
Source organism: uncultured Actinomycetota bacterium (assembly GCA_964518375.1). GTDB lineage: Bacteria > Actinomycetota > Humimicrobiia > Humimicrobiales > Humimicrobiaceae > JAHILC01. Next base: position 19,770 of record CAZFFH010000012.1, on the reverse strand, counting down.
CTTCAGGGTTATTATATTCACCATAGTTGTCTGATGACTTTGAATAGAATAATGGATACAGGAAGTTATCCATTGTAGGATAATCTGCCTGCCACCCAAGTCTGAAGAATACTATTTCTCCTGCCTTTGCTTTTTCAAGCATTGTGCCCCATTCAAAGCCTTCTATTTCAATATTGATGCCGACATCTTTTAAATCTGCCTGAAGAGCTTCTGCAATTTGCTCATGGCCTGCGCCAGTGTTGAATCCAAATTGCAGTGTTGGCAGACCCTCACCATTTGGATAACCTGCTTCAGCGAGTAGTGCTTTTGCTTTTTCGGGATCATATGAGACATCTGATGCATTCTCCTGGAAGCCCGGAATCCCTGGTGGAACAAAACCTGTAGCGGGAGTTGGAGCCCCTTCCATTAAAGTATCCACAATGTTCTTTCTATCTATGGCCCAGCTGATAGCTTCACGAAGTTTTATATTATCCTTGAATGGAGCTGCTTCTAAATTAAAGCCATAATAATATAATGCAAGCATTGGCTTGGCAATTACACCATCTTTAAGCTTTGGATCTTCCTGTGTAGCTTTGATTTTGCCAACGGGAATTGTGGTAAATTCAAGATTTCCGCCCTTAAACTCCAGGAATGCTGTATTTTCATCAGCTATGATTACATACTGAACTTCATCAAGACTAGCTTTGTCGCCATAGTAATCATCATTTCTTACAAGCTTGATACTCTGATCATCTATCCATTCAACAAATTTAAAAGGACCGGTTCCGTTTACATGTTTGGTATACTCATCTCCCCATTTTTCAATATCTTCTTTTGCAACCGGATAAAATACAACATGACCTAAAGTTGTTACGAAGTCTGCGTAGGGATAAGAAAGTGTAACTTCAAGAGTATTGTCATCTATGGCTTTTACACCTGCCAGAGTTGCCGCAGTACCTGCCTGGCATTCGTCATAACCTTTAATTGCTGAAAGATGGTAAGCAAGATATGAAGCTGCGTCTTTATTTGCAACTCTGGACCATGAATATACAAAATCTTCAGCTGTCACTGCCCTGCCGCTATGGAATTTCACACCTTTTCTCAAATGGAACGTATAAACAAGACCGTCGCTGCTTACTTCCCATTTTTCAGCTAATTCCGGCACAATCTCTAATGTCTTTGGATCATAGGTGAAAAGACCATCCCATACCTGTCTACTTACCTGTATTCCTTCACTTTCATAGCAGTTTGGCGGATCAAGTGATACGGGCTGGTTGATATGCAATCTCATAACTCCACCAGCTTTTGTGTCTTTCTTGCAGCCAATAAACATAGTTCCGACAAGAACTACTATTATTAGCAATGCAATTATAATTTTCAGTTTGGATCTTAAACTCATTTAACCTCCTTTAATTTTATTTATTTAAAATCATGCAGATTTATTTTTTTAACTTTACACCCCCTTTCGTAAAATTTAACCTGCGATAATTAAACAAATAAGTTAGTTAATAATCTTATGCTTAAAACTTATAATAATATAAAAAGTGTGATTGTGGTTATTGCAAAAACAACTCCGAAAATAATTGTAATCCTATCAAGATTTTTCTCAACAATTCCCGAGCCATCAAAAGTCTCAACCATACCTGAAAATAACCCTGATATTCCTCCTCCTCTGCCGGCATGCAATAAAATAAAAAGTATTATACCTATACTAACTGCGATATGTACAGCATAAATTATATTAAGTAATATGGAACCCATTTAAACCCCTTCTTAGAAACCAAAGATTTTAAAAATATTTTTTACTAACGTTACATTCTAACAGAAATATTAAAATAATTAAAATATGTTATTTTATTTGTTGGCACGTGATCTTAAAAATTTAGTTTGCTTATTATAAATCTTTTTTTAGTATTTGGAAAATAAACATTCCTACTCAATTATCAATGATTGCCCGGTCATTTCTTCTGGTTTTTCAATATTAAGCAATTCAAGTATTGTTGGCGCTATGTCGCAAAGCCTGCCAAACCGGTTATCGGAACAATCTTTACCGTTTCCCAGGCCTTTAAGTTTTTTAATATCAGTGCTGCAGATAATAAAAGGAACCTTTGACATTGTATGGGCAGTCATGGGACAGTGCTCGATGCAATCGATCATCTCTTCCGCGTTTCCATGATCTGCCGTTATGATACCCAAACCGCCTGCTTCATTTAATTTATTGATTACCCTGCCGACACACACATCAACTGTTTCAACAGCTTTAATTGCTGCTTCAATAAAACCTGTATGTCCAACCATATCAGGATTTGCATAATTAAGTATTATTACGTCGTAAATACTTGCGCTGATTATCTCAATAACTTTACCTGTAAGTTCAAAAGCGCTCATTTCCGGCTTTAAATCGTAGGTGACAATCTTTGGTGAAGGAATCAGGATCCTATCTTCGCCAGGGTTTGGTTTTTCCACCCCTCCATTAAAGAAAAAAGTGACATGAGCATATTTTTCAGTTTCAGCAATCCTGAGTTGTTTTAAATTATTAGCCGCAAGCACTTCGCCAAGAGTATTTTTAATCTTGCCTGGCGGGTAAGCAACCAGTGTATTGAAATCCTTATTGTATTGCGTCATGCATACAAAAAATACCCGGGGCGGCTTTGTTCCTCTGTCAAAATCGGCAAAATCATCAATTATGAAAGCCTTGGTAATCTGCCTTGCCCTGTCAGGCCTGAAATTAAAGAAAATTACTGAGTCATCATTTTTTATGCAAGCATCACTGTCACTTTTTACTTTTACAAGACCAGGAATTACAAACTCATCATCCAGTCCCGCATCATATGATTTTGAAATAAGCTCTCCCGGGCAATCATAGCTTTCACCGATACGGTAAACCATTGCATCATAGCTTTTTTTAACCCTGTCCCACCTGTTGTCCCTGTCCATAGCATAATAGCGCCCACTGACTGTAGCTATTTCTCCAATACCTTTTAATTTCAAATAATCATTAACTTCTTTTAAAAAGGGTATGGCGCTTTTTGGAGGAACATCTCTGCCATCAAGAAATGCATGAATATATAGCTTGGTTATACCGTGCATTAAGGCAAGATCTATCAAAGCTTTCAGATGCTCTATGTGGCTGTGCACTCCCCCATCAGAAACAAGTCCCATTATATGCAGGCAGCTCTTCTTAGCCTTTACATTATTTACAGCTGACACCAGAGCTTCATTGTTAAAGAAATCCCCGTCTTTTATGGATTTTGTGATCCTGGTCAATTCCTGGTAGACAATTCTGCCTGCACCTATGTTTAAATGGCCCACTTCTGAATTTCCCATCTGTCCTTCCGGAAGGCCCACGGCTTCACCTGAGGAAAGCAATAAAGTATTAGGATAAAGTTTTAGGAACTTACTCATGTTTGGTGTCTTTGCGAGAGTTATTGCATTTCCTTCCGATTTATCAGCAATGCCCCAACCGTCAAGTATTATTAAACATATTGGCCTTTTTATTTTATTTTCAGCACTCATATTTAGTAGTTTATAATTGCTATGAAATCTTCAAGCTTGATGCTTGCTCCCCCAACTAATGCTCCATCAATATCTGACATTGACATGAGCTCTGTTATGTTTGAGGGTTTGACGCTTCCGCCATATTGAATTATTGACTGCTCGGCAACAGAATTGTTGTAAAGCTCTGCCAGTCTTATCCTGATAGCTTTGCACATATCATTGGCATCTTTGGATGTAGCATTCTTGCCCGTACCTATCGCCCAAATAGGTTCGTATGCTACTGTCAGGCTTGCAATATTTTTTGCGTTTACATCTTTAAGACATTCCACCATCTGTCCCAAAACAAAGCTTTCGGCATTGCCATTTTCCCTGATCTCCAGAGACTCGCCTACGCACATGATGGGTTTTAGATTATGTTTGAAAGCCGATATGACTTTTTTATTTACAGTCTCGTTGGTATCAGCAAAATACTCTCTTCTCTCACTGTGCCCGATGATTACATATTCAACCCCAAGCGCTTTGAGCATCAAAGGGGAGACTTCACCGGTAAAAGCTCCATTTTCTTCAAAATGCATATTTTGGGCGCCAAGTTTAATATCTATATGGTCCGTATCAATAATATTCTTCACGCTTCTAAGCGCTGTAAAAGGAGGACACACACAGACTTCGCAATTATTTTTATTTTTATATTCATAACCCAATTCCTGAATAAATTTAATTCCTTCAAGATGGGTCATATTCATTTTCCAGTTGCCTGCGATAAAAGGTTTCCTCATTTTAATTCTCCTGCTAAATTTTTAATTACACGATAAGCACAAAATAAAAGTTATTTATTCATCAAGGCTGCAACTCCCGGAAGAACTTTGCCTTCGAGAAATTCCATTGATGCACCACCCCCGCTTGATACATGCGAGAATCTGTCATTCAGGCCATATTTCTTTATAGCAGCCAGGGTATCGCCGCCGCCTACAACTGTAACAGCCGAGCTATTGGCTATGGCATTTGCAACTTCTTTTGTCCCTTTTTCGAAATTTTCCCATTCAAAAACACCAACCGGTCCGTTCCAGAAAATAGTTTTTGCTTTGGCAATTGCTGCCTTATATAATTCTGTGGTTTTTTCTCCTATGCCCATTCCCTCCCAGTCTGATGGAATCGCATCTACTGATACATTTTTCCTTTCAGCATCTTTTGCATATTCCTTTGCAATTACAAGATCAACCGGAAGCATGAAATTGACGTCATTCTTTTTTGCAAGTTCAATCATATCTTTAGCATAATCTACCTGGTCATCTTCACATATTGATTTTCCTATTCCATATCCCTGAGCCTTAAGAAAAGTATAGCTCATTCCGCCGCCAAGGATAAGAGTATCGACTTTTCCAAGCAAGTTTTGGATTACAAGGATTTTATCAGACACTTTGCTTCCACCCAGGATTGCCATGAAAGGCCTGCCGGGTGCTTCAAGCAGGGCACTCAGTGCTTCCACTTCTTTCTTCATTAAAAATCCTGCAACTGCAGGCAGGAACCGGGCTATTCCTGAAATTGAAGCATGGGCCCTGTGTGCCGCACCAAAAGCATCATCTACATACAAGTCGGCAAGCGATGCAAGATTTTTAGCAAATTCCTTATCATTGTTTTTTTCGCCCGGGCTGAACCGTAAATTTTCGAGCATTATTATTTCACCAGGTTGCATCTTACTATCTACATATTCCTTTATTTGGGGCGAAAAAGTTTCATTAAATTTTTTAACAGGCTTGCCGATTAATTTTTTTAGTTCTCTTGCGGCCGGGGTTAGCCTGTATTTTTCTTCAACTGCATCTTTTGGTCTTCCCAGATGAGACATGAGTATGACTCTTGCATTTCTTTCAAGAAGATAGTTCAATGTCGGTAGAGACAGTCCTATCCTGGTATTGTCGGTAACATTTCCATTTTCATCCAGTGGCACGTTGTAGTCCACACGCACAATCACCTTTTTATTTTTTACATCAATATCTTCTACAGTTTTTTTATTAAACATTTTCTAACCTCCTGATTAAATTATTTACTCTCCTGATTAAATTATCAAATAACCGAGGAATGGCTGCCCCCCGGTTATTTGCTTTTTCTTCTAAAGTGAAAAACTTTTTAAAAAAAATAGGATTATTCCATTATATATTTTATCAGATCAATAAGCCTGCTTGAGTAACCCCATTCATTATCATACCATGAAAATACCTTGGCCATCTTGCCAAGCTTCATTGTGCTGAGTGAATCAAAAATCGAAGAGCAGGGATTTCCTATAATATCAGAAGATACGATCGGATCTTCGCAGTACTGTAATATTCCTTTAAGTCCCGGACTTTCGGAAGCTTTCTTGAAAGCTGCATTTATTTCTTCCACCGTAGCATCTTTTTCAAGATTTACAACCAGGTCCACGATCGAACCGTCAGGTGTAGGAACACGAAGCGAAACACCATCAAGCTTGCCTTTAAGCTCAGGAATTACAAGCCCAATAGCGCTCGCAGCGCCGGTCGATGTAGGTATTATGGAAAGAGCAGCAGCTCTGGCTCTTCTTAAATCTTTATGTGGCAGATCCAATACTTTCTGGTCATTTGTATAAGAATGGATTGTTGTCATGAAGCCATCAATGATTTTGAAATTATCATTCAGGACTTTACATACCGGAGCCAGGGCATTTGTGGTGCATGAGGCATTTGAAATGATAACATAGTCTTTTTTATAGGCATCTTCATTAACACCCATAACAATAGTAGCGTCAGCGCCTCCGCCTTTCATTGGAGCAGA
>CAZFFH010000012.1:4350-13409 GCA_964518375.1 uncultured Actinomycetota bacterium | reverse complement strand
TTGTTTTTGTCATATTTCATTTTTGCCCGCATAAACACTCTGCCTATTCTTCCAAATCCGTTAATACCAACCTTTATTGCCACGTTTCCCCCTTTTTAAATATTTTTAAATTAATTTTTTAATAATTTTAATAAATAAACCCGCTAATTTTAACAAAATTAGCGAATATTATAAAGATATTTGATTCCTCCGCCCCACTTATTCACTTTTGTCGATATCTTTATGAGATAATTTTACCGAATAACCTTTCAATTTTAAATAATCATATAATTTATCAGCGATTACAATAGAGCGATGTCTTCCTCCCGTGCACCCAATACCGATTCCCAGATAGCTCTTACCTTCCTCGATGTAGTTGGGTATCAGGAAATCGAGCATTTTTTCAAACATACGGAGGAATTTCTTAGACTCGTCGTTAATCATGACAAAATTAATAACTTTTTCATGCTTGCCGTCAAGGCTCTTGAGGTCATCGAGATAATAGGGGTTTGGTAAAAACCTGACATCCATAACTATGTCAAGGCTTTCCCGGGGAATCCCAAATTTATATCCAAAAGACACCAGTGAAATTTGAAACAAGTTGCTTTTTTCTTCTTCGCTCATCATTCTTTCAGCAATTTCAATCTTTAACTCCCTTGGACTTAGAGAAGATGTATCTATTATCACATCTGACATTTCGCGTAAATAATAAAGTTTTTCTGTTTCTTTTTCAATTCCACTTAAAATATCGCCATCAACAACCAACGGGTGCTTCCTTCTTGTAAGTGAAAATCTTTTCATAATTATGCTTTTTGCTGCTTCAAGGAATAGTACTTTATAATTTATTTTTTGTTTTTTTAAATTTTCCAAAGTACTGTATATTTCATTAAATAAGTCCCCGCTTCTCAAATCTATAGCCACTGCAATCTTATTAATATCCTTATCTTTTACTGCAAAGAATCCGATTAGATTTAGAAGCAAGCTTGCCGGCAGGTTGTCTACACAGTAATACCCTGCATCCTCAAAGTACCTGAGTGCTGCAGTTTTACCGGCTCCCGAAAGTCCTGTAATAAGAGCTAGTTTTCCGTTATATTGTTCTTCCATATTTTTGTAAAAGTTTTTTATTTAATACTCGGAGCATGTCAGACATTTCATTGTTAAAATTCATTACGTGCGATTATTTCCTATAATTTTAAATTATTTTTCTTATTTATGGAAACTATTATATATATTTATTGCATCTTTATAGCTGATGCCTTTAATCTTTATTAAATCTTCCAGCCCGCAAGTCTTCAGCTCTTCTGTGGTGTTGAACTTTTCCATTACATATTTTTTCTTCTTCTCGCCGACTCCTTTTATGCCATCCAGTATTGAATGTGTCATATAACTATCCCTTAGTTTCTTGTGATAACTGACAGCAAATCGGTGTGCTTCATCCCGCGCCCTTGTTATGATCTTCATGTAATTATTTGAAACATCAAGTTTTATCCCATTTTCAAACTTGCTGCAAAAGATTATTTCTTCCTTTTTTGCAAGGCTTATGACATCTATCTCGGGTAATTGCTTCCTTGCCACCAGGTTCCTGGCAATACTAAACTGAGCTTTTCCACCGTCAACTATTATCAAATCAGGTTTTATATAGAAGCTGTCTTCTATATTGACGCGCCAGTCTTCAAGATACTTAAGTCTCCTGCCCAGTATTTCTTCCATCATCGCAACATCATCCTGGCCGGTAACAGTTCTAATCTTGAAATGCCTGTAATTGTTTGCAAGCGGGCTGCCGTTTATAAAAACGGCCATTGAACCAACCGCAAAACTGCTGCCAATATTGGAGACGTCAAAACATTCGATGCGTTTTGGAGTATTATTGAGCCCAAGTATTCCTTTTAGATTGGAAAGATCCTTGTAAGCTTTTGAATAACCAATGTCCTTTTCAAACTTTTTCTTCTCAAGATATAATGCAGCATTTCTTGAAACCATCTCAATAATTTTTTTCTTTTCACCGATCTTTGGAACTTTTATTTCTATTTTTTTATCTTTGGATTCTGAAAGCCATTCTGCAATCAGTTCCATATCCTCTATCTCAAAAGGTATAAAAATTTTTGAAGGCACATTATCAATATCTATATAAAAGCTTTTTAAAAAACCAGCCATTATTTCATTTTCGGCAATAAATTTACAGTTTGAAATTATAAAATTGTTTATCGCTGACAGTTCCCCCTCCTTATAGCTAAATAAGCTTACAGCGGCCATCTCAGCGCTTGCGTCCTTTGAAATTGAAAGTATTTCCCAGGTATCTTCACCGCTAAAAAAAATTTTCTGGTTTACATGAAGCTCATTTATCCATTCAATTTTTTCCCTTAAAATTGCAGCATCTTCAAATTCTTTATTTGAAGCATGCCGCTTCATCTCTTCTTTCATATTTTCAACAATAGTCTTGTCACTGCCTTTTAAAAACATCTTGATATAATCAATATTACGCCTGTATATTTCCTCAGTAATTTTCCCTGCACAAGGCCCGTAACATAAATTTATATGATAATTTAAGCAAACTGCGCCTTTGACCTTGCCGGGTTTACTCTTTTTACAGTCTCTTAATTGAAAAATCTTGCGTAATGCCCCCAGAATTTCCTTGACTGGTTTTACATTGGTATAGGGTCCAAAATATTTCGCACCCTTTAAATTCCTGTTTCTTGTCATAAAGACCCTTGGAAATTTTTCATTTTCGGTTATTGCAATATAAGGATAAGATTTGTCGTCCTTCAGGGAAACATTATATTTGGGCCGGTTTTTTTTAATAAGATTGCTCTCGAGCATCAGCGCTTCCACTTCATTGTCTGTAACAATATAGTCCACTGAGCTTATTTTGCCTGTAAAAAAAGAAATGGGATGGTAAACGTAATTGACTGAATCATTTTTCTGAAAATAGCTTTTAACCCTGTCGCGAAGGCTTTGCGCTTTTCCTACATAAATTACCCTGCCCCTGGAGTCTTTGAAGATATAAACGCCAGGCTGCTTAGGCAGGATAGGTAAAATATTCCTGATATTGGGATTAGCTGTTTCTTCGCAAATAGTCTGCTGTGTGAAACTGTCGATCTTTGAATCCATTATTTTCCTTAAGAACTTTTTTTAAAAATTTGCCGGTATAAGAAGCACTGTTGCGAGTTATTTCCTCGGGTGTACCGGTAGCAATAACCTGTCCGCCTTTTTCTCCACCCTCGGGCCCTAAATCAATTATATAATCAGCGGATTTAATAACTTCAAGGTTGTGCTCGATTATCACCACAGTATTACCAGAATCAACAAGCTTATTTAGAATTTTTAATAGCTTGTTTATATCATCAAAATGAAGTCCTGTGGTCGGCTCATCCAGTAGATACATGGTATTGCCTGTACTTTTCCTGGATAGTTCTGTTGAAAGCTTGACCCTTTGAGCTTCACCTCCCGAAAGTGTTGTTGAGGACTGTCCCAATTTTATATATCCCAGGCCAACATCATTAATCAATTCCAGTTTCCTGCTTATCCTGGGAATATTCTTAAAAAAGTTCATGGCTTCTTCAACATTCATGTTCAGAACCTCATCTATGTTCTTGTCCTTATACTTGATTTCAAGAGTTTCCCTGTTATACCTCTTGCCTTTACAAACCTCACATGGGACATAAACATCCGGAAGGAAATGCATTTCTATTTTTATTTCTCCGTCACCGCTGCAAGCTTCGCATCTTCCACCCTTAACATTAAAGCTAAACCTTCCGGGCCTGTAACCTCTCATCCGGGCATCATTTGTTCGCGAAAATAACTCCCTTATATAACTGAAGACACCGGTATAGGTTGCAGGATTTGAGCGTGGGGTCCTGCCTATTGGTGACTGATCAATTACAATTACCTTGTCCAAGTTTTTATAATCTATTATTTTGTCATGCCTCCCGGCATGCTCGTTTGACTTCATAAGCAGGCTTGAAAGGGCAGGGTATAGTATTTCATTTATCAGGGTACTTTTTCCTGAGCCTGACACGCCTGTTATTGAAACCAGCTTGCCAAGCGGGATTTCAACATCAATATTTTTCAAGTTATGTTCTCTCGCACCTTTAATTATAATATTTTTACCGTTTCCATGCCTCCTGCTTCCAGGAACAGGGATAAATCTTCTTCTGGAAAGGTATTTACCGGTAATGGACCTTTCGCAATGCAATATATCCTCCAGGCTGCCATTGAATACTATCTCCCCGCCATGCACACCTGCACCGGGTCCTATGTCAACAATATGGTCCGCGGAACGCATTGTTTCTTCGTCATGCTCAATTACAATTATGGTATTGCCGAGATCACGCAATCGCTTCAGTGCACTTATCAGTTTGTTGTTGTCCCTCTGGTGCAGACCTATACTTGGCTCATCCAGTATGTATAGAACTCCAACCAGCCCTGAACCTATCTGAGTCGCCAGCCTGATCCGCTGGGATTCACCACCCGAAAGTGTTCCGGCTTGCCTGTCCAGCGTGAGATAATTCAGTCCTACATCTTTTAAGAAGTTTAACCTTTCAATTATTTCCTTAATAAGCCGCTCTCCAATAATCTTTTCCCTATCGCTGAGTTGAAGGTTTCGCAGCCAGATGATAGCATCTTCAATTGTCAGCAGGCAATAATCTGCGATTGAGAACCCATTTATCCTGACAGCAAGACTTTCGGGCTTAAGTCTTTTGCCGCTGCATCCGCTGCAAGGAATTTCATTTACCATTCGTTCAATCCTGTCTCTCTGGAATTCAGATTCAGTTTCCATATATCTCCTGCTTAAATTATTAGCAAGCCCTTCAAATCTTAACCAGTAATACCTTATTTCTCCTTTGTGATTGCGGTACCTTACCTTTATTTTTTCCCCGTCAGTTCCGTAAAGAACCAGCTTTTTTACCCTGTCATCAAGCTCCTCGAAAGGAGTTTCAAGGTTAAAGTCATATTGTTCTGCCAGGCTTCTCATAAGCTGAGAGTAATAATTTGAATAGTTCATATTAAAAAATGGAATTGCACCCTCATTTATGGAAAGTGCAGGATATTCTACAATTAGCTGTGGGTCTATTTCTTTTTTTACACCGAGACCACTGCAATCCTTGCACGCGCCATAAGGACTGTTAAATGAAAACATGCGCGGAGATAATTCTTCAAAGCTTATTCCGCAATCAACACAGGTAAAATTTTCTGAAAAACTTAATATTTCACCAGTGTCTGTAAGCTCAATATGTACAATCCCGGCGCTTTCTCTAAGTGAAATCTCAATGTCTTCTGTGAGCCTTTTTCTTATATCGGGCCTTATTTTCAACCTGTCTATAATAATTTCAATTTCATGTTTTTTGTTTTTATCTATGCTTATTTCATGACTATCAGAAAGGTCATAGATCTCACCATCAACCTTAACCCTTACGTAGCCTTCTTTTTTAATTGATTCAAAAGTTTTCAGGTACTCACCTTTTCTGCCCCTTACCACAGGCGCTAGAATTTGAAACTTGGTATCCGGTGGCAAATCCATTATTTTGTCAACAATCTGATCGACTGTCTGTTTTGTAATTGGCTTCCCGCATACATGACAGTAAGGCACCCCAATTCTTGCATAAAGAACTCTTAAATAGTCATATATTTCAGTTATTGTTCCCACAGTTGATCTGGGATTTTTTGAAACACCTTTTTGATTTATTGAAACTGCAGGGGAAAGCCCTTCAATAAGATCAACATCAGGTTTATCCATCTGTCCAAGGAACTGCCTCGCGTATGATGAAAGGGATTCTACATACCTTCTCTGGCCCTCAGCATAAATTGTATCAAAAGCAAGAGAAGATTTTCCCGAGCCGCTTACCCCCGTAAAAACAATAAATTTATCTCTTGGAATCTTAAGGTTTATATTTTTTAAATTATGCTCTCTTGCACCTTTTATTATTATTTCGGTTTTCATATGAATTTTTCTGTCTTAATATTCCTGACCGATTTCAGTCATTTTGAATATTTGCTATATTTTTAATCTTTTTTATTTCATCTCTTATAAACGCAGCTTTTTCAAAATCCAGTTCCCGTGCTGCCATATGCATCTCTTCTTCCAGGCCACTTATTATATTATCTATTTTAGAGAAATCCATATCCAATAGCCTGTCGTTGGAAAAAGCTGCTGCTTTTTCCTTTACGGAGAACTCTTTTTTAGCTGTCTTTTTTGACTTAATGCCGCTTGCATACAGGATATCAGAAATGCTTTTGATTATCGTTGTGGGTATAATATTGTGCCGCTCGTTATATTTTAGTTGTAATTTCCGTCTTCTGTTTGTTTCACCAATAGCATTTCTCATGGAATTTGTTATATTGTCAGCATACATTAAAACCATCCCGTTTATGTTCCTTGAAGCTCTTCCAATTGTCTGGATCAAAGAGATTTCAGATCTTAAAAACCCTTCCTTATCAGCATCAAGTATTGCTACTAATGAGACTTCGGGTAAATCAAGCCCTTCCCGTAAAAGATTGATCCCCACCAGGACATCAAAGTCCCCGCTTCTTAAACCTCTGAGGATTTCAATCCTTTCAATTGTATCAATAGTAGAATGGAGATATCTTACCCTCATATTTTTACCTGCAAGATAATCCGCCAGGTCTTCCGCCATTTTTTTTGTCAGCGTGGTTATCAGGACTCTTTCATTTCTTGCAACTCTTACCTTGATTTCATCCATCAAGTCTTCTATCTGGCCTTTGGTTGGTTTTATAACAACTTCGGGATCAATGAGGCCGGTTGGCCTGATTATCTGCTCGACAACCTGCAGGCTTATTTGTCTTTCAAATTGGCCCGGGGTTGCAGATGTGAAAATGACCCTTTTAACCTTTTGCAGGAATTCTTCAAAACGAAGGGGCCTGTTGTCAAGTGCAGAAGGAAGCCTAAATCCATAATCAACTAAGGTTTGCTTCCTGGATTTGTCTCCTTCATACATGCCTCTTATCTGTGGCAGCGCTATATGAGATTCATCAATAACAGCCATAAAATCATCAGGAAAAAAATCAATAAGAGTGTTAGGTGTTTCACCGGGTTGCTTGTCAAGAATATGCCTTGAGTAATTTTCAATACCACCGCAAAAACCAAGCTCTGCTATCATCTCCATGTCATATCTGGTTCTGGACTCGAGCCTCTGAGCTTCAAGCAGCTTCCCTTCCTTCTTAAAATACTTAAGTCTTTCATTTAGCTCTTCCTCAATAGTTGCCAGAGCTCTTTGGACCCATTCTGCAGTTGCAAGAAAATGAGTTGCAGGAGAAATTACTGCAACATCAAGCTCGCTGTAAATTTCTCCGGAAACGGGATTGAATTCAAGGATTCTTTCAACATCATCACCAAAGAGCTGAACCCGAAGCGCTTTTTCCTGGTAAGCAGGATAGATTTCAAAAGTATCACCCTTAACCCTGAAATTACCCTGCGTAAAATCGTAATCACTGCGCCCATATTTTACACTGACAAGATTCGCAATTAACCTTTCCCTTAGATATTGCTCGCCTTTTTTTATAAAAATTCTCTGCTTTTCATACTCCACGGGAGAACCAAGGTTGTATATACAGGATACACTGGCAACAACAATTACATCATTTCTCATAAAAAGCGAGTTAGTAGTTGAAAGCCTGAGCTTTTCAATCTCTTCGTTTATGGAAGTATCTTTTTCAATATACATATCTTTACTGGGAATGTACGCTTCGGGCTGATAATAATCATAGTAACTTACAAAATACTCCACTGCATTGTTTGGAAAAAACTCCCTGAATTCGCTGCATAGCTGGGCAGCAAGCGTTTTGTTAGGTGCAAGCACAAGTGTTGGAATCTGGATATTTTTTATAACATTTGCGACTGTATAAGTCTTGCCTGAACCAGTCACTCCAAGAAGTGTCTGAAATTTATAATTGTTCCTTACACCCTGAGTCAACTGCTCTATGGCATTTCCCTGGTCACCCTGGGGGCAGTAGTTGGAAATTATTTCGAATTTATTTAAGTTTTTAAAAACTAAGCTCATCCTATACTAATTTTTTATTTTAATTTTATTTCCGGAATTATTGTATTGACCTCGTTGTATAAATCTTCTAAAGAGCCGTTATTGCATATTTCAAAGTTTACAAGTTTTTTTATGATTTTTATATGCTGGCCCTCAAGCCGCAAGTGAATATCTTTATCTGAAAAATGCTTATTTTTTAACTTCAGGAAATCACTTCTTCTTTCTTGGCCTGCTTTTACCCGGATTATGCAGTCGCATAGTTTATATAAATTACTGCCAAATAATATTGCGGCATCAATAATTATGCATTTTTTGTCTCTATTGGCTTTTAAAATTTTTTGAATTTCCTGTTCTATTAAGCCAAACATTAAATTGTTTAGCTTTGCAAGCTCCTTTCTTGAAGAGAATACTTTTTCAGCAAGAAGCGCATAATTGACTGCTCCATCAAAACTGCAAACATTTTTTCCAAAACAATTTACCAAATCCTGTCTAATATTTGGATTTTTGCAGTATATGTCTTTAGCAACTTTATCAACATCAATAAAAAGCGTGCCTCTAATTTGCTTTTTTATATACTTGCCTATGGTGCTTTTTCCAGAAGCAGTTTTTCCGGTAATGCCTAAAACAATTGTCTTGTCCATTTGTTTTATAATATTTTATATAGTTTTTACTCAAAGGATGAAAAATACTTTTTATGACTGCCAATGGAATTATATAACAAAAGCGCTATAAAATAATTGTTTAAATTTGACTAAAATACAGGTTTATTTGATTTTGAGGAAAATAAACAGGGCTTGCCGCCTAAAAAAGGCAACAAACCCTAAGCTGATTTAAAGAAACTTTTTATTCCAGGTTAGCTTCTTTTTTTAGCTCGCTGAGAATTTTCTTGATTGTTTCTTTCTTTTCTTTCTGGCTTATAGCCTCAAACTCCGGACTTGTCGATTTTGATTCTTTCTGTTCAGCATTTTCCTTTTCTACTTCCGAAGCTTCTTCTTCCTTAGCTTTCTTAGCGTCTGCCTTCTTACTGCTTTTTGGCTTTTCGCTCTTTTCTTCTTCGCTCTTTTCTACTTCGCCCTTTTCTTCTTC
>CAZFFH010000012.1:1343-4250 GCA_964518375.1 uncultured Actinomycetota bacterium | reverse complement strand
CTTCAGCTTCAGGAAACTCCACTTGTTTTACGCTGAAAGCCATTCTTCTCTTATCAAAATCTATATCGATAATTCTAACTATAAGTTCATCGCCAATCTTTGCAACATCGCTTGGTCTTTTTATCTGCTCGGGGCTCAATTCAGAAATATGGACCAGTCCTTCCATTCCTGTTTCAATTTGGACAAACAGCCCGAACTTTACAATTCTTGTTACTTTGCCCTGAACCACATCTTTGATTTTAAAATTCTTTATCTTTTCAAGCCATGGGTCTTTTTGAGTTTGCTTGAGTCCGAGCGATAATCTTTGCTTGTCAAAATCTACATCCAGGACCTCAACACTTACCTGATCATTTATCTTAATAACTTCTGAGGGATGCTTAACATGATTCCATGAAAGTTCTGAAATATGTATGAGCCCGTCTATTCCGTCAACATCGACAAATGCACCAAAATCTGCAATGCTTGTTATGACTCCATTTTTAATCTGGCCCACTTCAATGCTACCCAGGACTTCTTTTCTTTGCTCTTTCCTTTCGCCTTCTATAATTGCCTTTCTTGAAAGAACAACATTATTCCTGTTCCTGTCAACTTCGATAATTTTGCATGAGCATTTTTCACCGATATAAGATGAAAGATCTCTTGTCTTCCTTACATCAATAAGAGATGCAGGAAGGAATCCTCTCAACCCTATATCTAAAATCAAGCCACCTTTCACGCATTCTATGACTTCACCCTCGACTGTTTCACCGTTTTTAAAGATTTCTTCAACCCTGTTAAAACTTTGTTCAACTTCTGCTCTTTTTTTAGAAAGCACAAGCCTGCCGTCCTGATCTTCTTTCTGCAAAACCATGATATCTATGACATCCTCGATTGTCAGGATTTCTTCCGGTTTTACATTATTTCTTATTGACAACTCGCTGATTGGTATTACGCCTTCTGATTTGTAACCAACATCAATAAGAACCTCGTCCTTTTCGATTTTTACTACTTTGCCTTTTAAGATATCACCTTCATTAAAACTGATAATGGTTAAGTCATAATTTGGAACCATATCACCATTGTCATTTTTAATCATGTAGTTTTCGTCTGTAAGTCTGTTGAAATAATTGTCTTTAATCATTCTTTAAAAAATCACCCTCCATTATTTTAAGTCTCAAAAGAATACCATGCAAATTTTTTTTTATCAATATTTCAAACAATATATTATAAAATAATTTTTTTAAATATACCAATTCCTGCCGGTTTTAATATCAACCTTCAATTTTGCCTTAATCTCGATGCAATTTTCCATTGAGTCTATAACTATAACTTTAATTCTATCAAGATCACACTCTTTTAATTCAAGGACTATCTCGTCATGAACATGCAGAATTATGTTGCTGTCAATGTTTTCTTTTTCCAAACTATTAAAAAGTATTACGGTTGAAAGCTTCATGATATCGGCTGCGCTGCCCTGGATAGGAGTATTTACTGCAAGCCTTTCGCCCAGATTTCTTATATTGGCATTGGTGGTTGCAAGTTCTTTTATGTATCTTTTCCTTCCAAAAATAGTTGTAGTATAACCTGTTTTGTATGCTGTTTCTATTAAAAAATCCATATAGGATCTTATTTTCGGATATCTGGAAAAATAAAGCCTGATATATTCCCTGGCTTCATCTTCCGATATTGAAAGCCTGCTTTTCAAACCGAACTCAGTCATGCCATAGATTATTCCAAAATTTATAGCCTTAGCTTTTCTCCTCAAGTTTTCATCAACTTCAGAATACTTTATTCCAAATACCTCAGAAGCAGTACGGCTGTGTATGTCCTGCCCGGAATTAAAAGCAGAAATAAGGTCTTCATCATCAGCCAGGTGAGCAAGAATCCTGAGTTCTATCTGTGAATAATCAGCTGATAAAAGCAAGTCGTAGCCTTCACCTGGTATAAAAGCTTTCCTGATCTGTTTGCCAAGCTCGGTTCTGACAGGAATATTTTGAAGATTAGGATTGTTTGAGCTTATCCTGCCTGTAGTAGTACCAAGCTGGTTATATGTTGTATGAACCCTGTTATCCCCGGGGTTTATTAAATTCGGCAGCACGTCTAAATAGGTATTTTTTAATTTTACTTTTTCCCTGTAATTCAGGATCTTCTCAATAACAGGGTGAGCATCAATAATGGCAAGCAGGGTTCCTGCCCCTGTTGAAAATCCTGTTTTTGTTTTTTTAGAAGTTTGCAGCTTTAATTTTTCAAAAAGGATCTGTGCAAGCTGCTGTGTTGAATTTATATTAAATTCTTCATCACAAAGATTATAAATTTCATCAGTTAGCCTGTTGATATCAACTTCATATTCTTTAATAAGGCCATCCAGATATTTTTTATCTATGTAAACACCCTTGAGCTCTATTTCAGCAAATACCTTAACCAGTGGGGCCTCGATTTCATAATATAGCTTTTCAATATTTTCTTCGTTTATTTTATCAAGAAGAATTCTGTCAATTTTTTTATAAAGACTGACCAGTTTTAATATAGGGCCAAGTTCTTTTATAATGGTGGCAGGGTCATAAAATATTATTGGCTTTTCTTTTTCCTCTGCTGTAAACGAAAAAGACATTTGATTGTTTTTTAGATTTTTATTGACCGGCTCAGCTATGTTGCTGGAAATATCAATATCCTTAGCTAGAAAATCATCGATTTCAACCTCAAGTAAATCTTTAACAATTTCATTCAGGCTTATGTCTGCTTTTACAGGATTTAACAGCAGGTAAATTATCTTATAATCTATAAGGACACCATTTATTGTTATTTGAAAACTTTTAAGATATTTATAAATCTGTTTTAAATCAAATCCTGATTTTTCAATCGTCTCATTTTCCATAATAGATTTCAGGGATTTGCTTGCCTGGGAACTGTGTAAATTACTTTCGTCTA
>CAZFFH010000012.1:0-1243 GCA_964518375.1 uncultured Actinomycetota bacterium | reverse complement strand
TCGTTCAGAAAAAGATTCTGCTTTATTATCTCCCCTGCAATTTCAATTTTATTTTGTTTGGAATCGTCGCTTACCAGGTTTTTGTCGCTTGATTTACCTATTTTCTTTATTATATTTTCTGCTCTTTTTTTCAAAGAGCTGAATTCAAGAGTATCGAAAATATGTTCAATTTTCTTATAGTTTAAATTCTTAAATACGCTATTGAAAACTTCATCAACATTTATTTCCATTTCGGTTTTCAGCTGGACAAGCTCCTTACTTTTCAGGGCAATTTCCTTGTTTGCAATAAGAAGGGCTTTCAATTTTTCATTCTTTATTTTTTCAACATTCTCGTAAATTTCTTCTATACTTCCATATACTTTCAGAAGTGACAGTGCAGTCTTTGGACCTATTCCGGCAACACCGGGGATATTATCAGAACTGTCGCCTGTAAGTGCAAGAAAGTCCTTAATTTTTTCAGGAATAATTCCAAACTTTTCTTGGACTTTTTCTTCGTTGAAAATGACTGTATCGGTAATACCTTTCTTTATTGACATTACTTTTACTTCTCTGGAAACAAGTTGTAAGATATCTTTATCGCTGGAAACAATTAAGGTCTCGTTAAATTTATTTGGTGCAGCACTCGCAAGCGTGGCAATAATATCATCAGCTTCATAACCCTCAACTTCCAGGATTTTAATATCAAATGCCTTAATCACTTCTTTAATCAGAGGCATCTGTCCAATAAGCTCATCAGGCATTTTTTTCCTTGTGGCCTTGTAATCATTAAAAATTTCGTGTCTGAAAGTGGGCCCCCTGCTGTCAAATGCACATGCAATTACATCAGGTCTTTGCTCTTCGATTAATTTAAGAAGCATACTTGTAAAACCAAGAACAGCATTTGTAATTGTTCCCGAAGATGTAGCTATTGTAGCGGGAAGAGCATAAAAAGCCCGATAGGCTATGTTATTGCCATCAAGGAGAATAATTTTACTATTCAAATGATCACCTTTTTATATTTAGTTTAATTTAATTTTATATTATAGAAAATTTTTATACTAATTATACTTTCTGTGATAGTTAATTGGTTCATGTTGAATTATCCGGTATGCACTAATTGTATTTACATGATAACACTTGATTAAGAAATATTTTAATTGTATTATTTTTAACGTGCCGGAGTGGCGGAATTGGCAGACGCGCTGGACTCAAAATCCAGTGAGCCGTAAGGTTCGTGTCGGTTCGACCCCGACCTTCGGCACCA
>CAZFFH010000011.1:21685-24716 GCA_964518375.1 uncultured Actinomycetota bacterium | reverse complement strand
ATATTCGTCCCCGCTCCAGCTTTTTCCGGTGTATTTTTAATATTTTTTCAATTTCTTGTATTGGCAGCCTTTTCGTCCGCAGCAGCTCATTAAGTATATTATCGTTATCTATAATGACCTTAGCTGCATTTTTATATTCCCGGCGCAGGGTATCTTTTTTAGGGGAGATACGAACAAGTTCATCAAAGCTTATGTTCCAATTCTTAAGCAGACTGGCATATTCTATAACTTCAAGCTTGACGCTGTCTTCTTCGTTTTCAAGCGTATATTTTTCCATTGATTTCTTATCAAGAACTGTCGATACTTCATTTTCGTCCCGGAAATCTTCATCAATGCTGATAGTTCTTATTTTGGATTTTTTTCTTAAAAAATCAATTACTCTTGCATTAATAACGAGTCTTGAAAAACTTAAGAATGTGCCTTTTTTAATATCAAAGGAATTGACTGCTTCCATAAAAGCTGACAAACCCACTGAAAGTTCATCATCTGCTCCATATTCCAGGTACTTGCCAACTTTTTTCCGGACCACACTGGCAATGAAAGGCTTAAAATCTGATATGAGCGTGTTTAATTCATCATTACTGGTTTTAGATTTGATGACTCTTTCTTCAAGTGAGATTTTTTTAAAAAACATAGCGAGAACTTTTTAATTTTAAAGCCAACTGCCTGTTTTTATATATTCATCCATATGATGAGCAGCTACCCTGCCTGCACCCATTGCAAGAATTACGGTTGCAGCGCCGCTGACGATATCGCCGCCTGCAAAAACCCCTTTTATATTTGTCCTGCCGGCTTCATCTGCTTCAATATTACCCTTTTTATTTAACTTAAGTCCCGGAATGCTCGAGGTCAAAAGAGGGTTGGGACCCTGGCCGATTGCCATTATTACAACTTCTACTTCGATATCATGCTCTGAGCCTTTAAGCGGAACAGGTCTTCCGCGTCCGGATGAATCAATTTCTCCTAATTCCATTTTTATACATCTTATTTTCTTTACCCAGCCATTTTCTCCGATAATTTCCACAGGATTAGTCAGAAATATCATTTCAATTCCTTCTGCTTTTGCATGATGTATCTCTTCAATCCTTCCCGGCATTTCAACCTCACCTCTCCTGTAGATAAGGTAAACATTTTCAGATCCAAGCCTCTTTGCAGTTCTGGCAGAATCGAGCGCTACATTACCCCCACCGATTACTGCAACTTTGGAGGCTTTTTTAATAGGTGTATCCCAATTGGGGAAAATGTAAGCTTTCATCAAATTTGAGCGTGTCAAATATTCATTTGCTGAATAAACCCCATTTAAATTCTCTCCGGGAATATCCATAAAATATGGCAAACCTGCGCCTGTTGCAACAAATACGCTCTTGTAGCCGTATTTATTCATTAATTCATCTACTGTCAGTGTTTTACCAATAACAGAATCAAGTATAAGCTCCACTCCCATGCTTTTAACATATTCTATTTCCCTCTCAACTACACTTTTAGGCAATCTGAACTCAGGAATTCCGTATATAAGCACCCCTCCGGCTTTATGAAGAGCTTCAAAAATAGTCACTTCATAGCCTAGTTTTACAAGCTCTCCCGCACAGGTTAATCCTGCGGGACCTGCTCCTATAACTGCTGATTTGATTACATTACCACCGGAAGTATTCGTGCTTTTTTCAAGTTTGGGAATGCTATTATTCTGTAAACTAATTTTATCTTTTTTATCTTTCTTATCTTTCTCGCCAAAATCAGAAACAAATCTTTCCAGCTTTCCAATTGCTACCGGATCATTTTTTATTCCAAGAATACATTTTTTCTCGCATTGATCTTCCTGCGGGCATACCCTTCCACATATCGCCGGAAGAGCATTTTTCTCCCTGATTTTATCCAAAGCTTTCTTATGTTCTTTTTCACTTATAAGCTTTATAAAGCTTTTTATATCAATCTCTACAGGGCAGCCATCAACACATAGAGGTTTCTTGCACTGAAGGCACCGGCGACTTTCTTGTACTGCTTGCTGCTCGCTAAGCCCCAACTCAACTTCCTTAAAGTTTTTAATCCTTTCCTGCGCCGGCTGCTCTGGCATTTTTGCCCTTGGTATTTTTATCTTTTTATTTTCATTATTCATAACTTATACCTTTTTTAAATTTCTAGATACTGTGTTTTAATAATTTACATTCGTGATCTTTCAAATACTGGTCCATGGATTCCTTTTCTTCCTTCAGGTACATTTTGTGTCTTGAAAGCAAAAGATCGAAATTAACCTCATGTCCATCAAATTCAGGACCATCTACGCATGCGAAGCGAGTCTCTTTGTTTACCTCGACCCTGCATGCTCCGCACATTCCCGTACCATCTACCATTATCGAATTCAATGATACAACCGTTTTTATATGACGCTTGCGGGTTACTTCTGATACAGCTCGCATCATTAAAACCGGGCCAATAGCAATGACCCTGTCAATATTTTTAGAATTTTTTGAGTTTTCGCTTTTAGTTATGTAATCAGATAAAAAATCTGAAACAAATCCATGGAATCCTTCACTCCCATCATCTGTGCATACATAAGATTCGTCGGAAAATGCTGCCATGTCTTCTTTTAAAATTAAGTTTTGGCTGTTTTTAGCGCCGATTATTGAAACAACGTAATTTCCGGCACGTTTCATGGACTTGGTTATTGGAAGAATTGGAGCTATGCCTACTCCGCCGCCAACTACCGCAATCTTTCCAAAATTTTCAATTTCTGTTTCTCTTCCGAGAGGCCCGACAACATCTAAAATGTGCTCTCCCTGAGCCATATTCATAAGGTAACAGGTAGTTCTGCCGGCTCTTAAAACAACAATGCTTACAGTGCCTTTCTCGGGGTCATTATCGGCAATGGTAAGAGGTATTCTCTCCCCTTCTTCATGTGTTCTTATAATCACAAACTGACCAGCCTTAGCTTTTTCTGCTATAATTGGGGCCTCTATGTCAAATTTGACAATATCTTCGGTCAATTGTTCTTTTTTAATTAACCTAACCAATATTTCCACTCCATTTTTTTTAA
>CAZFFH010000011.1:14147-21585 GCA_964518375.1 uncultured Actinomycetota bacterium | reverse complement strand
CTCTTTGTTTTTTTTGGTATCACCTGATTCTTTTCATCATGAAAACCACAGAAGCTGCAAGTTCTATCTACCAGCATTAACCCGCTGGCAGTATAAGTTGCTTCCTTGATAATAGTATTTTTAATTCTTAATTTTATCTTTTTACATCTGGGACATTTTCTTTTAAGGATATTAACAATTGTTGAAATTATTAAAATTATAAAGAAGACAGGAACGCAACAGTATACGCAGGGGTTACTAAAAATTTTATCAAAAGAATTTAAAAATCCACTTTGTACTGTTGTTCCCGTCTCAGCAAAATCACTTACGGGCGTCATGCCTTTTTCTTCGTATATCTGATTTGCTATTGCAACTACTCCATCGTAGACACCCGCGCTGTAGTCATTTTGTTTGAATTTTGGTGCAATTACATTATTTATAATATTTCCAGCCTCCAGATCTGTAATTGTACCTTCAAGTCCATATCCTACTTCTATCCTTAGCTTCCTGTCTTCAATTGCTACAAGGAGCAGCACACCATTATCTTCCTTCTTTTTACCGACTCCCCATTTTTCAAATAATGTGACTGCATATTCCTCAACTGATATCCCTTCCAGGCTGCTGACTATAGCTACTGCTATCTCACTACCTGTCTCTACTTCTACTTTTGCTATGAGGTCTTCTGTTTGCGTTTTACTGCCAGACTGTAGAACACCTGCATAATCATTTACATACGCTGAATAATTGGGATAATTCGGTTCTGCAGAAATTGCAGGCATAAGGCTTGGCATAAAAGGAAAGCACTCTAAAAAAGAAAAGATAAAAACCAGTGCTATAAAAGCTGCCGATGGCTTAAATTTTTCCTTCAAATTCAAAAAATACCCCTACTGCCAAAAAATATGTTTGTTTTTAGATTATAAAACAGGTTATTATTCTAACTTGGCTCCCTATTTGTTTAACTCAAGATCAACCGATGGAGCTGTCTCGGCACCGGGCAATGCTTCAAAGAACTCCTTAGGAGCAAAGCCAAACAAGCCTGCAACCATATTGTTCGGGAACAACCTGATATATGTGTTATAGTCCTGGACTGCCTCATTAAATCTCATTCTTTCAACTGTGACCCTATTTTCCGTTCCTTCGAGCTGAGTCATTAAGTCCCTAACAACCTCACTTGCTTTGAGTTCCGGTGTATCTTCCACAACCACATTTAGATCCCTGATAAAAGAAGTTATCTGTGGTTCTATTTTCTGGCTGACACTATCAAGTTGGCTTGGAATCTCAGCACTTTTAATTCCGGCTCTTGCATCAGCAATCGCCTCAAATATATCTTTTTCCAGATTCATATAAGCCTTTACACTTTCAGCCAGATTCGGGATTAACTGAAGGCGCCTGTCATAAACATTCTGTACCTGGGCCCATGCTTTATCTACTTCAAGTTCCTTGGTGACCATGTTGTTTCTTGGGACGAAAATAACTGAAACAGCAATTATTATAAGTATTAACACAATTACTACTGCAATTACGCCGCCTATGCAGCCCATTGATAATTTTCTTCCGCCGCCCTGACCCCGCGATGGCGTTGATGATTGCTGTCCCTGCGGGGGAGTTTGATTATTTATAACCAATTTATTTACCTCCTGATTAAAAATACTTTTAATATTTTAATTTTTCTTACACACTTTTACTACTGCCGGCCTTATTAAGAAATCATTTAATTTATAGCCTTTTCTTAAAACTTCAAGTACTGTACCTTCCTCAATATCTTTGACAGACTCGGTTATTGCCGCTTCGCAAATATGGGGATTAAATTCTTCACCGGCAGGGTTTATTACAGTAATCCCTTCTTTTTGCATGACATCCATAAGTTTTCCAAAAATCATTTTTACGCCCTTATAAAAATCGTCCCCAACACTTTTTAGGTCCTCGCTCATTTCAAGCGCATGCTCGAAACTATCTATAACCGGAAGCAACTTCTCTATAAGTTCCTTATTTGCTCTTAAAATAATATCTATTTGCTCTTTTAGAACTCTTTTTCTGTAATTGTCATAATCAGCATGTACTCTTTTTAATCTATCAAGATATTCTTCTTCAATTTTTTTATAATGGGAAAGTTCCTTTCGCAGCAACCCTATCTCTTCCTGAAGCTCCTTGACTTCACTTAAAAGCTCCTTATCATTCTTGGGCCCTTTGCTGTCAGAATGCTTTTTTTCTTCCCTAGGTTCACTTTGCTGTTTTGTTAGAACGTCGTCTTCTCTATCTTCTCCATTGCCTGAACCACTGACTTTGCGTTTTTTGTTTTCCATTTAAAACCTTCCGGGTAAAAATTATCTGTATCATAATATACCAAAATAATAATTTAAAACAATTAATAATAAATTCAGCAATTAATTATCTTACCTTAATTTTACCCCAAATAAGCATAAATTAAGCATAATTTATAAAAAAAATTTTAGCATTTTAAAAATTAGGATTTTAAGATCTTCAAGGACTTCTTCTGCAAAGAGGGAGCTTTAAATGACAAAACATTTTAAAACTTATTCAAGGCCTCTGACTCTTATCTTTTTGCTCCTGAAGTAGGTCTGAAGAAATATATAGGCCAGGATAAATACCAGACTTAGCCCAAACCCGGGCAGTATCAGGTTCATATAATCTGATGAGCTTCTTAACAGCCGGGATAGTTCGCTTATTGCCCGGTAATACGTTGTAAGGTAACCTGTTATATAAAAAACCGTCAGGCTTATTGTACCTATTACGGCAATGCCCCCGAGAACCTGTGCCAGTGTGTGCCTTTTGAGCTTGATCCTTGACCAGCCAACAAGCAGTATTAACGGGATTGTGAGCATGGCCCATTTTCCAAAAACAACCAGGTACGCAATGGAAAATAGGGTTATATAGCTTGCATGAAAACTTATTTTCCAGAACAGGGTAATAAGGCTTATCGCAGGCAAAACAAGAAGATAAATCATATAAACACTTAAGAGCAGTTTTTCGGGCTGCATGTAGATAAGGGCAAAAAAGCCTGCGATTACGCAAATATTTACGACCAGCAGCGGAAAAAGCCTTTCTTTTCTTTTTGGTATTTGGAGATCGCTGACTTTCCCAGTCTTGTAAAGCAACAGAACAGCCATGTAAGGTATGATTGCAATAAATATTATTGCAGTTAAAAACGACGGAACGATTGCGGCCGGGTTTTGCTTGCCGTAAAAGCATACAGCAAGAAACACCGGCAGGACCAATACCGAACCGTCAAACATATAAGAGATTATTTTTGCAAATCTTAAAGTTTTTAAATTTTTATGCTTCTGCACCATTTATTTTTCTTCCTTACAGCAACAAAGGAAAACATAACTTTCCTTTGTTGTAAAAAACCGCTGGCTAATTGTAACCCTCAACAGCTTTAATTAAAAGCCTATAAAGGTTTTATCAAAAACTATCTTCCATTTACTATTTTCGCTAATAAGATAAACATATTTTTTATACTGGCTTGACTTGCCGCCTGTATAATTAACATCAAATTCAACAACAACTTTGCTCATTTCGTTTTCGTACCCTAAATAGACTGTTCTTTTTATATCAATACTGTCAATATCGCTAAGAATACTTGAAAATTCACTTATAAATTTTTCTTTGCTTATATTGTTTTTATCTTTATCAAGCAACAGGTTGTTATATATATATTCAGCATCATGATTTCCCATTGAATGAATGAAATCCAGGACTGCTTTTTCGGGCTCAGTCTTAAAAAAATAGACAGCATCAAATTTTCTATCGTAATTCCTGCAGCCGGAGAGATAAAAGCCAGTTGCTGCCATAACAACAATAATAGAAAATATAGCAGATATTTTTTTTAGGAAAATTGTATTTTTAGATTTTTGCATTTCTTTTTATAATTTCAAAAATATTCCTGTTTCCGGCAAGTACTCCCGGAAGTTCATTTAAATCTATTAATTTATTTAGGCCCACCGCTGCCCTGTTGCTTGCAAGCCCTTCTGCTTCCATACATGCTGTTATAGTGCCCAGAACGCTTAACGCAGTGGCTCTATGGTTATATCCACCTTCCAAAATTATACCTGTTTTAACTCTTTTTTTACCCGGGTTATTTTGCATTCCCGCAATACTCATATTCATTATGATAGACATAATCTTATAATAAGAATCTTCCGTTAGATTTATTGAAGCTAAAGGATCGTCCCTGTGAGCATCATAGCCTGCGCTGACAAGGATAAGTTCAGGATCATAATTTGTAATGAGTGGAAAAATGATCTCTGCAAAAGCCATAAAATAATCATTTTCACCCGAGCCTGGTACTACAGGTATATTAAAATTGTATCCTGATCCTTGGCCATCCCCCGTTTCATCATACCACCCCGATCCCGGATATAATGGGTACTGATGGATCGAAATATAAAATACTTCTGAAGACTTGTAAAAAATACTCTGAGTGCCATTTCCGTGATGCACATCAAAATCTATGATGGCAATTTTTTTTATATTATATTTTTCCATGGCATATTTTGCGGCAAGAGATATATTATTAAAGATACAAAAGCCGCTGCCATGATCTGAAAAAGCGTGATGGCCCGGAGGTCTTGCGAGTGCAAAAAATATGGGATCTCTTCCTGAAAATAACAAATCAATACCTTTTAAACATCCACCGGAAGCAAGTTTTGCGGATCTGAAAGTATCCCCGGATACTACGGTATCGGGGTCAATTTGATAAAACCCACCTTGAGCAGAAAGTTTCTCAATATTTTTTATATACTTAGCATCATGCACAAGGTGAAGCATTTTACTATCAGCTTCAAATGGAAGTTCGAATTTTAAATCACTCCTGTGCTCATAACTTCCAAGCGCTTCCATAATACTGGAAAGCCTTCCCGAATTTTCTGGATGTCCGGGACCAGTATCATGCTTTAAATAAAAATCATCATAGATAATATACATAAGATCATATGCATGTATTTAATAGCAATTCAATTGCTCATTTAATTGCTATTAATCATTTAAGAACTGGAGTACGGCATCTGCAATACTGCTGCTGATTCCCATTTGATAGCCGGTATCTTTCAAATTATTCCTATCTTTCTGGTTTGAAATAAAGGCAGGCTCCACAACTACAGCAGTCATTTTTGTTTCTTTTAGTATTGCAAAATTTGCTCCATGCACTCTGCAGTCCAGCGAGTTTAAATTATAAACAAGCTTATCCTGTATTAAATTCGCAATCCTTTTTCCAGAAATTGAGTAAGATTTGAATCCCTGGAAATAAAAGCAGCTGCTGCCGTTTGAATCAGGGTCGGAGGAGCTGGCAGGATTGACACTGATAAGTATATCGGCATCACTTTTATTTGCAAAATCTATCCTGTCGTTTAAAAAAAGGCTTGTGTTTATGACATCATTTACCGTAAGCAGGGTATCTATACCTTTTTCTAACAACATATTCCTGCAGAAATTTACAATACTTTTACAAATGTAAATTTTTTCCTTATAAAATTTAAATCCTTCAGACTTGTAATCGATATTTTCACCATAATCAAGTATTACTCTAATTTTTTCAATACTTGAATTTTCCTTATAATTTTTTACAAATGGGTAATTGGATGACTTGCGTGATTCTATTATCCTTTTTAGATTCTTCAAATGCTGAAGGGTTGCTTGGCCTGCGATACCATCGGCAGGCAAATTCATATTTTTCTGAAATTCTATAAGAGCCTTACAGGTATTTTCATGAAATATCCCATTTTCATTGTAGGTATAAAAACCGAGAACTTTTAACCAGGATTGTATTGTTTTTACATCATCCCCCCTGAGCGGAGGTACCTTAAGATAAAGCAACCTGTCACCGATCTTATATCCGGCATCCACCAGTTCCTGCCATGTCTCTTCGTCTACAACTCCTGTTGCAAGTAAACCTCTGTCCTGCTGAAATTTTTTAATAGCAGTTATGGTTTCCGGTCCAAAAATTCCATCAATTTCATATTTTGCCAAATCGTACCCAAGAAGCTTCAATCTTCTCTGAATATCTACAACTTTTGAACCTTTTAATCCTTTTTTTATTTCTTCCAATTTATCGCCTTAAATTTCTAAAATTTTTTCTTTATTTTACCTTATTATAGTTTGTGGCAACGGATTACGACACGCTATTGCCGGCTAAATCATTTCAAAGCAGATCATTGATATACTTATCTGCATAACTGGCTGCAACTGCACCATCGGATGTTGCTGTTATAACCTGGCGAAGCGGAGTGTTCCTTATATCACCTGCTGCAAAAATTCCTTCATAAGTCGTTTCCATGTTAAAATTGGTGACAACGAATCCTCCTTCATCAAGTTTTACCAGATCTTTGACCAGGCCACTGTTGGGATTTATGCCAATATATTCAAAAACTCCATCAATTTTCTGTGTGTATTTAGTTTTATTCTTCAAATTCGCTATCAAAACTTCTTCAAGCCTTTCTTTGCCAATAAACTTTTCAATTACAGAGCTGTATATGAATTCTATCTTTTTATCCTCAAAGGCCCGGTTTTGTAAAAGCTTTACGGCACGCAGCTCATCTCTCCTGTGAACTATGTAAACCTTTTTTGCAAACTTGGTTAAAAATAGAGCTTCCTGGATTGCGGTATTGCCTCCACCCATAACCATGACTTCCCTGTCTTTGTAAAGGGCCCCATCACATGTTGCACAAAAAGATATACCTTTACCGATATACTCACTTTCACCTTCAACATACAATCTTTTAGGGCTTGCACCGGTGGCCATTATCAATGCCCGCGATATTATTGATTTGCTATCAGTACGGCATATAAATTTATAAGGTTTTATACAGCTTTTATTATTTTGCCTGCATTCTCCGGGATTTTCGTAAATAGAAATTTTATTAATAGAGCTGTATTCTTCGATGGCGATGTTAAATTTTTTACAGTGTTCTATTATACTCTGCATCAGGTCAAACCCTGATATATTATCTTTAAATCCCGGGTAATTCTCAATAAATTCAGTGTTTATTATTTGTCCGCCTGCCATGAACTTATCAACAATTTTAAAATCAAGAGCGGACCTTGCAGCATAAATTGCGGCACCCAATCCGGCAGGACCGGCGCCAATTATCAGTAAATCTGTTTTAATTTCTTGCATTATTATTTATATCTTTTTGCAGCATCTTTGAGTCTGTTTTCAAGCTCTTCCTCAGATTTTATTCCAGCTAGATCAACATCCAGATCCATCAGCAGTTTGATTAAGGCTCGGACTATTTCCGTGTTTGCAACCTTGTGCCCGCCTGATTTTTTACATTCTATTCCAAGGTTTTCCAAAAATGAAACCATGTTTGAAGGCATTGTGATAGGTACCCTAAAATAATCTTGTTTCTTTTCCATTATCTTAAACCCTCTTTTAATAATTTTAATAAATGTTATTGTACTTTTATGTATATGAGTATATCCATTAACATTCATATTGTCAAAT
>CAZFFH010000011.1:0-14047 GCA_964518375.1 uncultured Actinomycetota bacterium | reverse complement strand
AATTAATATGCGTATTGTAATTCATACTATTTTTATGTTAAATTTCATACAGGTAAATCTTGCATGAGGACAACAATAGACATTTTTTAGAAAATTACCCCCGGGGGGGTATTAATATGAGCTTGAACAGGTTTCTTACAGTATTCAGCAGAGTTGCGGCATATATCCTGATCGTTCTTTTTATATTCCTAATGATCACGGGATATCGCAGTACCGGCCATTTTACTTTCATGACAAGAGGACTGGCAAATTCGCTTCACATTATTTACCTAAATATTGCATTTATTGTCCTTGCAACTATGCATGCCCTGATTTCAATAAGGTTTGCGCTTGCAAGAAACAAGGTGAAAGGCACATATATTGATGTTCTCCTGCTTGTTACCGGAGCTGTCTTTATAGCAGGATTTACTTATTTTGCTTTTTGATGATACTGGCATAAATCAAATGATTATGCTTATATAAAATAAATCACGATACCGGTATAAATTATGGAAAAGAAAAAAAAGGTAAAAAAGATATTGCTTGTAACCTTAGTGTGCCTGATACTTGCAGGTTTTACTGCTTTCTTTTCATATTACATATATAAAAACGAAGCCTCCAGGACAGCTTCCCGGGTAGCGCAGTTTAATCCTCCCGATATCAATATTGATAAAATATCTAATGACCTTGAATTTGCACGGACACTGCCTGGCTACAAGATACTATTTTCCGGTCTGGTAGAAAATGAAATACAGATGAGCTTTGAAGAACTGCTCACAAAATATGGCGAAAGATTTGAAAATATAAAAGCAACCGGTGTTCGTTCTGATGGTGAAAATGTAACGATGAATTTTTTTGGGCTCAAAATTAAAGATATTATGAAAGATATTAAGCTCAAACCTGAAGCACAAAATGTGATCATCTATGCGACAGATCTTTACGCTGCTAATTTTTCCCTGGCAGAATTTAACGGAGATGACCTTTCTATCGTATGGAAAAAAGACGGGAAGTATTTAAGTCCTTCAAGTGATGGAGTATTAAAAATTGTGGCCAATAACGGCCCGACAAATAAATGGGTCAAAAATCCTGTTGTCTTTGATTTTATCAGTGAGTATAGGGATAGAGTTGATGCAAGGGACAGGCTGCAGGACAGTTCAATAAATTTTCTTACCGAGCAGCAGATGTTTACACTTTCACTTGGGTCTACCCCGGAGATAGACATCAATACATGGGAGCTTGAAATAGGCGGGTTAGCTAATGACCCGTATACATTAAAATATGACGAAATACTTAATATGCCCCAGGTCTCTGTTTTTGCAACACTGGAGACAATTTCAAATCCTATAGGTGGACCTTCTATTGGAAATGCAGTCTGGACAGGAGTGCCACTTAAAGTGGTCCTGGAAAAGGCAGGAATAAAAGAAAATGTCATAAAGGTCATTTTTTATTGCGAAGACGGGTATTCCACGGCGATAAGAATTGAAGAGGCCTTAAAAGATGATGCCATCCTTGCATATAAGATGAATGGAAAACAGCTTGCATCTGAACACGGCTATCCTTTAAGAGTAGTTGTGCCTGGAAAATATGGGATGAAATGGGCAAAATGGATTAACAAGATTGAATTGACAGACCAGGATTATAAAGGCTACTGGGAAGTCCAGGGATGGTCGGATTATGCCGGCAGGGACAGGCCTGACCAGAGATTTGACTGATGAAAATAACTCTATCAGATTTTAAAATTTTTGAAATAATTTAACCTGAAATTGCTTTTTTGCCTTCTTCAGTTTCAAGATTACACTTCAGGCATCTCCTTGCTTCCATGACTGCTGCTCTTTCTATCATATTAAGTGCAACCTCTTTAAAATTATCTATACGACTGCTTACTGGCAAATTTGGAAGAATTGGCTCAACGATACCAGACAGTTCCTCTTCAGATAATTCAACAGGTGGTACGTAAATTGAGGGCCTGGTGACCGTATATTCTCTAACCAGGGGTTTACCCTTTATATACTTATCTATCATTTCTGCAGCCAGCTTTCCTGCAGACATTGCTTCAATCACCGTTGAAGGTCCCGTAACAACATCACCACCGGCGAAAACACCTTTTATATTTGTTTCCAAAGTCTCCGGATTTATAACTACTGTACCCCATTTTGAAATTTCAAGGCCATCTTCAATTTCTAAAAAGCCAAGCTCAGGCTCATCACCTATTGCCACCAGAAGAGTATCCAGCCCTACAATGTGCTCTGAACCAATTATCGGAACCGGCCTTCGCCTGCCGCTTACGTCTGCTTCACCCAGCTGCATTTTTAAACACTCCACACCTGTAATTTTTCCATTTTCAGATAATACTCTTTCCGGCGCTGTCAGGAATTCAATTTTTATTCCCTCTTCAAGGAGTGCTTCAATCTCATCTTTAGAAGAAGTCATCTCATCAATCGTTCGCCTGTAAATTACAGTAACTTCCTTGCTGCCCTCAAATCTTGCCGACACCCTGGCAGCATCAACAGCGGTGTTGCTTCCGCCAATAATACCGACTCTGGCGCCAACATTAACATTATTGCCGAGTATTACATCTTTCAAAAACTCTATCGCGTTTAAAACCCCGCCGCTGTCTTCCCCCGGTATGTTCAACTTCTTTGGTTTATGCGCTCCCGTAGCAATAAATATTGCTTTAAAATCTTTGCAGAGCTCTTTAAACTTTATGTCCTTTCCAATTTCTGTGTTTGTTTTAATCTTAACCCCGGAATTTTTTATATTTTCTATATCAAGCTTCAAAATATCTTTTGGGAGCCTGTAATCTGGTATATATACTGCAAGCCCGCCTCCTATGACTTCGAATGATTCAAAAATTGTAACATCATAACCCTTATTCGAAAGCTTATATCCTGCCATCAGACCAGCCGGGCCCGAGCCAACAATTGCAATTCTTTCTTTTTTTAATGTTTGTTCCATGGAGGCGCTTATATTTCTTTTTAACGGATAAATTCCAGACTTAACAGCATAATCAGCAGCAAACCTTTTTAAGGCTCTTATCGTAATAGGGCTGCCCCATTTTCCTGCTTCGCACTTTGTTTGGCAAGGATGATTGCAAACTCTTGCACATACAGATGGAAGCGGGTTATCTTTTATTATTATATCAAAAGCCTCTTTAAACTTTCCTTGCGCAATATATGCTATATAAGCAGGGGCTTCCGTATCTATCGGGCATACATGCTGGCATGGTGAAGATATTATTTCCTTGCACGAAACAGCAGGGCAATTTTTCTTTTCAACATGTTCTTCGTACTCTTTTCGAAAATATTTGATTGTTGAAAGTATGGGATTTGGTGCAGATTTTCCAAGACCACAAAGAGACGTCTCTTTTACTGCAAGCCCTATTTTTTCAAGCTTTTCAATATCCGATGACTCACCGTTACCATTTGTAATTCTTTCCAGAATTTCCAGCATTCTTCTTGTCCCAATCCTGCAGGGGACACATTGCCCGCAGGATTCGTCCTGGATAAAATCCATAAAATATCTTGCAAGGTCAACCATGCATGTATCTTCATCAAGGACAATCATACCTCCTGAACCCATAATTGCACCTGCCTCTTTTACTTTTTCGTAATCCATCGGAGTATCAAGAAATTTTTCTGGAATACAGCCTCCCGATGGACCACCAATCTGAACTGCTTTAAATTTTTTACCTCCCTTTATCCCTCCACCAATTTTAAAAACAATATCTCTTATGGTCATGCCCATAGGAATTTCAACCAGCCCAATATTATTTACTGCTCCAGTCAATGCAAAAATCTTAGTCCCCTTGCTTTTTTCAGTTCCAATGCTGTTAAACCAGGCAGCCCCGTTTAGTATAATTTGAGGAATATTGGAAAAAGTCTCTACATTATTTATCAAAGTAGGCTTACCATAGAGCCCTGCATTTGCAGGAAATGGTGGTTTTGGTTTTGGCATTCCTCGCTTGCCTTGAAGCGACTGCAATAATGCAGTTTCTTCACCGCAAACAAATGCTCCTGCACCCTGGTATATTTCAACGTCGAAGTCGAAGCTGGAACCAAGTATGCTCTCTCCCAGGAACCCATAATCTCTTGCCTGGCTTATGGCATGTGATAAAGTCTTAATTGCCAGTGGATACTCAGCCCTGACATAAATATATCCTTTGGTTGAGTTTATAGCCAGTGCAGCAATAAGTATGCCTTCCAGTACGGAATGTGGATCAGATTCCAGAAGGCTTCTGTCCATAAAAGCTCCCGGATCACCTTCATCTCCATTACAAACAATAAATTTAATGCCGTCAGATGCCTTTGCCTTAGCACAGAATTCCCATTTTTTTCCTGTAGGAAAACCTGCTCCTCCTCTGCCTCTCAAGCCTGAATCAGTAACAATTCTAATAAGCTCTTCGGGACTATCATCCTTCAATGCTCTTAAAAATCCCGAGTATCCGTCTCTTGCGATATAATCTTCGATATCAAAAGGATCGATTTTCCCTCTGTTTCGCAGTACTCTTGATTCCTGGTATTTATAAAAATAATAAAGTTCTGAACCTTCCATGATCGGGTTAAGGTCTTTTAAAATTTCACCATGCAATATTTGGCTTTTAAAAACCCTTGCAGCCTTTTCGCTATCCAGGTTGTAATAAGTTACAGGCTTGCTCCCATAACTTTCGATAGTAATCATCGGTTCCCGTGAACAAAAACCTGCACACCCGGAAATTTTTATTATGATATCTTTTACTTTATTTTCTTTTATTTCATTTTCTATAGTTTCCTTTATGACATCTGCACCGGAAGCAATACCACAAGTGCCCATATGCACTATGATTTTATGCTTTTTATCTTTATTGTCTAATTTACTTTCTGAAACGACTTTATCTTTGAACCTGATAAAATCCTCGGCAGAAAATATTTTTGACTTAATTGAAACCATTATTAAATTGAATTTAAAATTTTTATTGGATAATTTAAAATAATATAAAAAATGATTATAGCAAATTTTAAAAGATAATTGTCTAACTTTTTAATTATCTTTTTAACATTTATTGATAAAACCTTTTCATAGCTTTATAATGTTAAAATTATTGCTAACTTTATAAATTGATATAAAAAAAACCTTGGATCGAAATGAAAATTACCGAAAATAACAAATACCCTCTTAAAGAAGAAGATTACAAAAAAATTGAAGAAATAATCGACAGATATAGAAACAAAAATGGGGTATTAATCCAGGTGTTAAACGAAATCCAGAAAGAGATTGGATTTCTTCCAATCTCTGCTCAAAAAAAAGTAGCAAACGGGTTAGATATTCCGGAAAAAGAAGTATATGGTGTTACAACATTCTACTCTTTTTTTTCCTTAACACCGCAGGGCAAAACGAACATCAGGGTCTGCCTGGGAACCGCTTGCTTTGTAAAAGGTGGAAAGAAAATTGCTGAAAGAATTGAAAAGGAACTTGGCATTAAGCCGGGAGAAACTACAGAAGACAGGAGGTACTCGTTAAACGTTAACAGATGCCTGGGGGCATGCGGGATTGCACCTGTAATCATGATAAATGATAAGATACATCAAAAAGTAAGGCCCGATAAGGTTATGGATATAATAAAAACTTATGAAGACAAAAACTCAATTTAAAATTAGGATAAATAATAAGAAATATGTTGCCCCGATAGACAAGACAATATTGGAAGTATGTATTGATAATGGTATATATGTTCCTAATCTTTGCTACGATCCAAGACTAAAGCCGCAAGGCGCATGCAGGCTTTGTATGGTTGAGGTCCAAGATATGCCTGAAGCAGTACCCGCATGCATTACCAGGATTTCTGACGGAATGAATATAAAAACAAGTTCGGAGCATTTAAAAGAACTTGTTAAACTAAACCTTGAGCTTATTGTTTCAGACCATCCGCTCGACTGTATGACATGCGAGATGTGCGGCAAGTGCACATTGCAGGATCTTGCATATTTCTATGGCATAAAAGATACACCATATAAAGGAAAAATACATGACAGGAAAGTGCTGGACGATAACCCATTCATTTACAGAGACAATGAAAAATGCATTCTCTGTGGAAGATGTGTTAGAATCTGCGATGACCTGGTAGGTGCAAATGCAATAGGTTATGCGGGCCGTGGTTTTGAATCTGAAATAGTGCCGGCGTTTGGCCAATCTCTTTTAAAGACCGGGTGCACCTTCTGTGGCAACTGCATTTCAACTTGCCCTGTTGGCGCACTTCAGCCCAAGCCGTATTTAAACAAGGCAAGGGACTGGCAAGCATCTAAAATCAAGACGGTATGCCCTTACTGCGGCGTGGGATGTGTTATAAATTTGCACGTAAAAGATAATAAAGTTATTTGTGTAACTTCTGATGTAGGAGAGAATTTAAATCAAGGCAGCTTATGCGTCAAGGGTAGATTTGGTCATGATTTCATTAGTGACCCAAAAAGAATTTCAAGTCCTCTTGCCAGGAAAAGTAATGGAGATTTTAAGAAAATAGGCTGGGATGAAGCCATAAAGACGGTGTCTTTTAAGCTAGCTGAAATTATTAAAAAATATGGCCCCGACTCTTGTGGAGTATTGAGCTCGGCAAAATGCACAAATGAAGAAAATTTTTTAATGTCTAAACTGGCACGGACAGCAATCGGAACAAATAATATTGACCACTGCGCCAGGTTATGTCATGCATCAACCGTTACAGGATTAATCCCAACTTTTGGAAGCGGCGCCATGACAAATTCCATTGATGATATTAAATGCTCGGATGCTGCAATAATTATTGGCTCCAATACCACTGAGGCCCATCCGGTAATAAGCTATGAAATAATAAAATCGGTTATTGCAGGCAACTTGAAACTAATTGTAATTGACCCCCGGGATATTCCCATAACCAGGTATGCAGCAGTTCATCTGAAACAAAAACCTGGAACAGATATTGCGGTCCTGTTAGGCATAATGAATATTATTTACAAAAGAAATCTTCAAAACAAAATATTTATTAATAAAAGAACAGAAGATTTTGATAAATTCAAGCAATGTTTTAAATATTATACACCTTCTAAGGTTGCGGAAATATCAGGGGTTAACGAGAATGATCTGATAAAAGCTGCAGAGATTTATGGCGCTGCAAATAGCGCTTCAATATTTTATGCAATGGGTATAACACAGCATACATGCGGGACCGATAATGTTATTGCCGTAGCAGACCTGGCAATGATGACCGGAAATATTGGCCGAAAAGGTACCGGCGTTAATCCGCTTAGAGGACAGAATAACGTTCAGGGTGCATGTGATATGGGAGCTCTCCCAGATTACTTAAGCGGATACCAGCTTGTTGAAGACAGCACAGCAAGAGAAAAATTTGAAAAAAATTGGGAGCGAAAACTTCCGGCAAAAAGTGGACTTGCGGTTACAGAAATGATTGAGGCAGCAGTTTCGGGCAAAATAAAGGCATTATATATCATGGGTGAAAACCCGATGCTCAGCGAGCCCGACTTAATT
This sequence comes from uncultured Actinomycetota bacterium, assembly GCA_964518375.1. Lineage (GTDB taxonomy): Bacteria > Actinomycetota > Humimicrobiia > Humimicrobiales > Humimicrobiaceae > JAHILC01. Next base: position 6,574 of record CAZFFH010000011.1, on the reverse strand, counting down.
CATGTCGCACAAAGTTTAAAAAAACTCGAATTTCTGGTAGTTCAGGATATTTTTATAACAGAAACTGCAGAATTTGCAGATATAATTTTACCCGGAACATGTTTCGCAGAAAAAGATGGAACGTTTACCAATACGGAAAGGCGTGTGCAAAAGGTGCGCAAAGCTGTTGAACCTCCGGGGCTGGCACTTGAAGACTGGAAGATCATATGCATGCTTTCCAATGCCATGGGGTACAACATGTCTTACAACAGTCCTACTGAAATAATGGACGAAATCGCAAACCTTACCCCGATATACGGGGGGATAAGCTATGAAAGGCTGGAAAAAGAATCCCTACAATGGCCTTGTAGACATAGCGATGATCCCGGAACGAGCATTTTACATCTTGAGAATTTCACTCGGGGAAAGGGCAGGTTTATTCATGTGCAGTATGAGCCTCCTGCAGAGATCCCTGATGGCAATTATCCCTTAATTCTTACAACCGGCAGGATACTATATCAATTTCATACAAGGACGATGACAGGCAAGAGCAAAGGCTTAAACGAAATTGCTCCCTTAAACTTTGTCCAGATAAATGATGAAGACGCTAAATTACTTAAAATAAAAGACGGAGATAAAGTTAAAATTGACTCAAGAAGAGGCAGTATTACAGCAAAAGCATCGGTGTCTTCAAAGATAAAAAAAGGTGTCATATTTGTGCCGTTTCATTATGCTGATTCCCCGGCAAACATGCTTACAAATCCAAAATTAGATGCAAAGGCAAAGATTCCGGAATTCAAGGCATGCGCAGCAAAAATTATAAAAGTTTAAAATCTATATTTTTAATTTGAAATTAGGCAAAAAAGTTGAAATAGAAAAAATCAAATCTGCTCCTGGAAAAGAGGTCCTAAAAGACATAATACCCACTGAAATATTATTAACAATATTTTTAAATAATATCCCTCTTTCGACTTTATCATGCTCACCGGCAAACGTCTACGAGCTTGCGATTGGTTTTCTCATAAACAATGGATACATAAAAGAATATAACGAAATCAACTTAATAAGAAAATGTGAAGATCAGCTTAATATAAAAAACATGGTTCCGACAATGTCGATAAAAGTCGAAACTTCTTGCCGGGACGGGGCGACTGAAATAAAAAATCCTGAATTTATAAAATTTATTTCTTCAGTATGCGGCAATGCAGAAGATTTAATTCTTAATAAAGAGCTGCCAAAAATAAAAAGCAGCGCCAGGATTACTGCTGAAGTCATATTAGAATTAAACCGGGAAACAATAAGGTTGCAAAAGCATAAAAAAGAATTTGGGGGCCTTCACTGTGCTGCCTTATTTGATGTAAGCGGTAATCGCCTGGCGGTAATGGAAGACCTTGGAAGGCATAACTGTATCGATAAAATAGCAGGCTACATGCAAATATCCGGATTGCAACCTTCTGACAAGGTTATTTTTACCTCTGGCAGGCTGACTGTTGATGCAATTTACAAAATTTATCGGATGTCAATTCCAGTGATTGTAACTAATTCATCCATTACCCATAGCGCCGTATTGCTAGCAAAAAAAATTAACCTGACCTCAATTGGATATGCACGAGGGGGAAGATTCAATATCTATACCCATCCCTTAAGAATTATCAAACCCGACAACTTAAACTAAGTTAAAAAGATGAAATTAACAGGTATCGTTCTCGCCGGAGGTAAAAGCAGCAGGCTGGGTTTCAATAAAATAGGGATAAAAATTGGGCCGGTCCCACTTTTTATAAACCAGGTTTTCAAACTGGCATTCTTCTGTGATGAAATCTTAGTTAGCTCCTCCGAAGAAAATTTTAGCATTTTATCAAAAGAATTAAAACTTTTAGAAAAATACCATGCATATTTTAATAATTTTATAGAGAAAATTAGGCTTCCCGCCGTTTCTTTGTTAATTGATGATATTAAAATTAAATCAGGGCCGGCATTTATAGAACCCGGGCCCTTACTTGGACTTTATACGGGACTGGCGAACTCTAAAAACTTTTATTCTTTTGTAGCTGGCTTTGACATGCCGTTCATCTCATATAATCTCCTTAGTAATATTATAAAAATTAAAGACAGCCAGAAATGCAGCCGGGACAAATGCAGAGATATTATTTCCATAAACACACTGAAAGGTTTTGAAGCGCTTTGCAGTATTTATTCGAAAAACTGTATTGCAATAATTAAAAAAAATCTCAAATCAGAAAAATATAAAATATCTGATATTTTTTCGGAGCTTGATACAAAAATAATTACTCAAAAAGAGCTGGAAATATTAAATATAGACGAGTTAAATTTCTTTAATATAAATACCGTTAAAGATTTTGAAAAATTCAAGGAATTATGGGCAACCGCCAATACGGAAAACAATTTCGTTTCGAAATGGAAGCAAGTCTTCTATAGATGAAATAATAGTTAATTTTAAGAAATATAGTAATTATATTTCGAGGTTGCCTAATTATTTTTTTCCAAAACTGTCTTTAGCTCCGCAATCGCACTTTTTTGGCTTGCATCTACTTTCCTTTTCATAACCGCAGCTGCTGCATTTCCAGATTGCCATAAACTGACTCCTTTAGAATTTATATAAAAGTTTTCACAAAATTAATCTGTAAGTTTGACAAAGATGATTTCAAATTTTCATTCTCTCCGGCGCTAACTTCATCAGAAACTGCTTTAAGCAGCGCATCAAAACAATCAACTGCCAGTTTTGCCTGCATCTTATCCTTGTATCTGTCATTTACTCCAATGGGAATACCCATTTTTTTATAGGCAAGGCTTGAAAGCGACATCATCATTTGGACAATAATATCTTTGGTGGTCAATTTATCTATTTCTTCCTGGAGCTTTTTGATCATTTCCTCTTGTTCTTTTCTTTTTACTTCTTCGTCCTGAGGACCACTTGCTTTTTCAGTATCGCTTGAGCTTCCTTCCATTTTGCCAAGCTGATCCTTTAATTCCTTATCCTCACCATTACCGCCCTTTGTTTTTTTATTTTTTCTTTTGTCTGCCAAATTAGATCACCCCTTATTCAGAATCATATTTTATCATTGAAAATACGTCATAGTTTGATAATACTTTTCTTGGATTTAAAAATTCAAGTTCAATAAGAAAACATAAACCAACCACTTCTCCACCCCTTTTTTCAACCAGTTCTGCTTTAGCTTTCGCTGTTCCGCCTGTTGCTATAAGGTCATCAACTATTAATATTTTATCTCCTTTATTAACTGCATCAATATGCATTTCAAGAACATTGCTCCCATATTCAAGATCGTAGGAAACCGTACATGTTTTGTGAGGAAGCTTGCCTGGCTTTCTTACAGGAATAAAACCGGCACCAATCTTATAAGCCATGGCAGAGCCAAAGATAAAACCTCTTGCTTCGGCACCTAAAATTGCGTCAATTTTTTTCCCCTCATATTGCCTGGCCATTTCATCAATAGCATATTTAAAAGCTTGGCTATCTCTTATAAGAGGTGTTATGTCCCTGAATACAATTCCTTTCTTAGGAAAATCAGGGATATTTCTGATTTTAGACTTAAGGTCCATTGCTTTCCCTTCTATGATTCTTTTTAAATTATTTTTATTTGTTCTTATTTATTTCTTCCATCAAAGAAGATATCAAATAGTTTATATCCAGATCCTTATAACCAAGCTGCTGTAAAATCTCAACAGGATCATATTTCTGCCCATAACTCCATAATTCTTTCAAAAAATCCCCGGCCTTTTTTTGCCTGAACCACCCATAGCCAAACTTTTGGTGCATATGATCTTTTAGCTGAGCTTCAAAGATCCAGGCCCTGATGTAATTTGCACAGTAAAAACTATCGTCTACATCTTTTAAGTAATCGGCCCCATGATACTGCATCAAGTTTGCAGCAGTTAAAATCTGGCTATAGAGTGCATCTTTTCCTGAAATTGGATCACTTCCATGAAGGATGAACTCGTATTTAAGTTTCCCGCCGTATCGCCTGCAAAACCAAAGCTTTGCAACATTTGAAAAATAAACGAATTCCCGCGCATCTTCAGGGCCCATTTTAAGAAAATAAACAAGCCACTCTTTGTTTTGCATAAGATTTTCCATTGCAAATGCATAGCCCTCTGTGACAGCATTATCTCCAAGAAATTTATATTCAAAATCAAGAGAAGGCCTGGTATTGCTGAAATGCTCTGCGTGTCCGCCCTCATGAAACATGGCTTCAAAATCATCCTGGCCGCCCTTAGGCATTACAACAAGATAAATCTCATCAGGAATTTTTACCGTACTGCAGAAAGCTCTGGGAGATTTATTCTTCCTCTCCTCAACATCAAGAAGAATATTTTTTTGCCTGTCCAGGTCTATACCCATCGAAGCCAGAGTTTGCTTAAAAAGTTCAACCAGTCTTTCTTTCTTGAAAAAAACATCATATTTTGTAGCTCTTTTAAGATAGGCAAAATCGCTTTTCTTTGAGTTTTCAAGCCCGATACCTGTTTCCGCCAGGAGGATCTTGCCAAAATGATCAATGTATAAGTCCTGCGTAGCTTCAAGAAGCTTTTCCATATCTGATCTTAACCGGGACAAGTCTACACCTTTCAGATAAGAAAACATATCCCGGTAGTTTTCAAATCCCAGCTTGCCGGCTTGTGCATGGAGAGTATCCCAGTACATGTAAAGTTTCGGATTAAACTGTTTTTCTACCAGCTTATTCCTTTTTTCATCTATAGAGTCTCTCTTTGCCTTATCAGGCTCATTAGATAATAATACCTCTGAATACCTGTAAGAAACATCTTTACCTCCTACTTCTATTTTTGCTTTGGCTTCGTCTTCACCCATCTCATCAATGAGTTCCTTCACCGGCTTCTCTATTAAAGTCTCTCCGCAAAACTTAAGCAAATATGAATACTTTTTCCTATCTTCACCTTTAGCCTTATCTTTTAACTCTTTAATCAGGTTAAAATATTCAAATAAAAAAAGCTCCCCAAACTTATCATAAATTGCACCGATGTTCAGTTCTTCCTTGAGGCCTGCAAAATGAAGATAGTATTCCTTATCCAGCTCAGACAGGAAATTTTCAGCATTGATTTTATATTTTTCTATATCCATATTAACCAGTTTCCGGTGTATAACTATATAAAAAAACTAAATTAAAAAATGTAAAAAAACTATACGATTTTATTTAAAATGTTTTCCTTAACTGTTTTTATTATACTTGATTCATCAAAACCATAAGCCTCGTACAGCTCCGAAAGTGTTCCTGATGCTCCAAATTTGTCTTTTACTCCCATCCTGACTACTCGAGTCGGATACTTTTCTGAAAGAACTTCGCAAACTGCACTTCCAAGTCCACCAATAATGTTATGATCCTCAACTGTAATAACCAACCCGGTTTTTTTTGCACTTTCAATTAAAAGCTCTTCGTCCATAGGTTTTATTGATGACATGTTTATTAAATCAACCTCAATACCGGCAGCTTCCAGTTTTTTTGCTGCCAAAATACAGATATGAGTGGTAAAACCGGCCGAAACTATGGTAGCTTTTTTACCTTCAAAAAGCCTTACCCCTTTTCCAATCCTGAAAATATAATCATCATTAAAAATTAATGGGCCGGCGCTTCTTCCAAGCCTTACATAACATGGCCCCTTGTATTGGATCACTGCCTCGATTACTTTACCCGTCTCGGTACCATCCGAAGGTGAAATAACAACTATGCCGGGTATGGCCCTCATTATTGCAACATCTTCAATAGCCTGGTGCGTTGCGCCATCTTCCCCGACTGCCAGTCCGGTATGAGTTGCACATATTTTTACATTCAACCCCGGGTAAGCTATTGATGCACTTACCTGATCGCAAGCTCTTTTAGAAGCAAAAACCCCGAATGTTGAAGCAAAAGGTATCTTACCCATCGTAGCAAGACCAGCCGCAACGCTCATCATATTTGATTCAGCAATACCCATGTTAAAGAATCTTTCGGGAAATTTCCTGGCAAACAGCGCTGTCATTGTGGACTTTGACAGATCACAATCAAGCACTACTATATCTTTGTTGACTTCACCCAGCTCAGCAAGCTTCTCCCCATAGGCATTTCTTGTGGCAACCTTTTTGTCGCCTTCAAATAATATTTTTTTTACTTCTTGCGAAATCATTTCAGAACCTTTCTATATTTGCCATATAACCTCCTTAGTCTTTATGATATTATTATATATCTTAAGACCTGGGTCACATTAGCTAATAGTTAATAAAGTAACCGGGAACTTATTAATTTTAATATGGAATATTCTACAAAATATTAATTAAAATTTATAGCTTTAATCATAATTTAATTCAATGAGCACTCTGGCAAAACGAAATAGAAATCTCATATACCCTGCACTGGTATGGTTTTTTATTTTTTTTATTTTGCCCCTTTCAATTATATTTATCTATTCTCTTACAACTGATTACCTTTTTACAGGAAAGCAAGTTACATTTACACTGGGAAACTTTTTAAATATCTTCCAAAAAAAGCACTATCTCATCATATTGCTGCGGTCATTAAAAATCAGCCTGATAACTACAATATTTTCAATAATATTCTCATATCCGATT
>CAZFFH010000010.1:23399-24748 GCA_964518375.1 uncultured Actinomycetota bacterium | reverse complement strand
GATATTCCTTTTTAGAATAAACAATAAGGGAATAATAATGATAAAAGTATCAAATAATTTAAATTTATAAATGAAGGAGATTTAATTGGGTAAAAAAACAAATAAGTCAATGGCAGAAAAGGAAAAGAGTACATCAGGACGACAAGAGCAGCAATCATCTCTTAATTTAAGACAAAGAAAACGATTTTGTTATTTTTGCAAGGAAAACATAAATATTATTGACTATAAAAATGTTGGTATGCTTAAAAAATTTGTATCAGACAAAAGTAAGATCAGGCCTAAAAGATCTACAGGCAACTGTGTCCAGCATCAAAAAATGATAGCTGCTGCAATTAAGAGAGCAAGAGAGATGGCTTTGATACCATATTTTAAAAGATAGTAGAAAATGCTTATAAATAAAATTTATAAAAATTTTTTAAATAATAACAATGTCCTTTGATAATTTAGAAAATACAGGCACCAGGAAAGCAAACCTGGCAGTTTTAATATTTTTTACCTTTCTGGCTTTAATGGTAACTTATTTTTTACCCTTTATTGGTTTTATAAGCTTGGCCATGCTTCCTGTTCCATGCATTCTGTTGCTGCTGTCGGGAAGAAAAAGAGATTGGCTTATTTGTGCCGTTGCCGGAGTAATACTATTATTCCTATTTAACTATGTTCTTGCTGCAATGATATTGGTTGCAATAATTGCAATTTCTTTTGATTATAAGTATTTTTTTAATAAAGGCAGAAAAACACTATTAATAGTTTTTTCCATATTCCTGATTTTTACAGGTGCGGCCATTTTGTATGTTTTGATAGAATCTTTAGTAGTTGGAAACAATCTGATAAGTGAAGTTTCTAAGGTATATAATGCTTATATAAATAATTTGCCAGATGATCCTATAGTTAAAACATACCAGGGATTGTTTTCAGCAGAGGCGGGCCAGTTCGGCGCAGTTTTAAAACAGACACAATCATTTTTAAGATTTTTTCCAAAACTGCTCCCGGGCATTTTTTGTGTTTTCTTTGGTGCATCAAGCTTGATTAATTATATAACGAGTACAATCATCCTGGGAAGATATGATATCAAGATGAATGAACTGCCAAAATTTAAGGAATGGGATATTTCATGGTACTGGTGTTGGGGAATTATCCTGGCTATCATACTGGTAATAATTCCACAGATGAATTCACGGTACGATATTTTAATTGATGTGACAGGCTACAACCTTATAATAGTTTTTGGAAGCCTTTATCTGGTTTTAGGCGCTTCAACTTTATGGGGTATTTTTGAGAGATTTAAGTTAACAACATTCTGGAGATATTTTATTTTATTTATAATAATTTTAACTCCAGGTTTTATTTTA
>CAZFFH010000010.1:17314-23299 GCA_964518375.1 uncultured Actinomycetota bacterium | reverse complement strand
ATTAACCAGATGGAAATAGTAAAAAAATCCCTTGTTAAAAAGGAAGTAAAAAATATTGATGACGCAAAACAGATGGCTGCCCTGCTTACGGATCTTAAGTTAACATTTACAGTAAATTCCAGTCCTGAGGGCAAGCTGTATGGTTCTATTACCAACAAAGATATTGCTGAGAAAATTCTTGAAGAAAGAAAGGTCGAGGTTGATAAGAAAAAAATAGAACTTGCTGAACATATTAAGGAAGTCGGCGAATACGATGTTGAAGTTAGGCTTTACAAAGATGTTAAGGCAGAAATAAAGATTGTAGTTGTAAGTGAAGATATTATAGTAGAAAACAAAGATCAGGGCACTGAAGAAAGCCAGGGCACTGAAGAAAGCCAGGGCACTGAAGAAAGCCAGGGCAACGACAATATTGATTCTGGAAAGTAAATAATTTTAATTATTTCAAAAATCGTTATTTAACAATTTTAATTATATTATGCCCAGTCAAGTAAAAAAAGACAGGCGACTCACTCCTCTTGATACCAGCAAGCTGGAAAGAATCCCGCCATACAATCTTGAAGCGGAAGAATCGACTTTAGGCTCTATGCTCATTTCCCGGGAAGCCATAATTACGATTCTTGAAATAATTAATGATGAGGATTTCTACAGGAAAGCCAATCAGGAAATATTCAAAGCTATATACGAGCTTTTTTCAAAAGGAGAACCGGTGGACCCAATCACTGTTGCCGATCATTTAAAAAAGAAGAATATCCTGGAAGAAGCCGGAGACAATACATACATACATTCTCTAGTCAGCAATATCCCATTGGCCGCAAATGCAGAATATTATGCGAGAATTGTTAAACATAATTCAGTACTTAGAAAATTAATTTATGCTGCAACAGAGATTGCAACAATGGGCTACGAAGTTCCTGAAGATCTTTTTTTGACGGTTGATAAATCACAGCAGCTTATTTTTTCAATTTACCAGGATTTAAATTCAGATGCAAACAGGAGCCAATTCTCTGCAGTTAAAGAAATACTGTCCGAAGTTTATGATCAAATTGCAAGCTTATATGAAAAAAAATCAAAATATACAGGAATTTCAACGGGTTTCATAGATTTAGACAAAAAAACATCAGGGCTGCAGGAGTCAGACTTAATAATAATAGCTTCCCGCCCGGGTATGGGTAAAACTTCTTTTGCCCTTGGAATAGCAAGATATGCTGCCATGGAAGAAAAAATTCCTGTGGCAATTTTTTCTCTCGAAATGTCCAAACAGCAAGTGGCCCAAAGGCTTATGTGTACAGAGTCAAGGATTGACTTGCAGAGGCTCAGGTCCGGAAACCTTAGAGATGACGAATGGCCAAAACTTGCAAGGGCAATAGAAAGCCTTGCGGAGTGCAAGATTTATATAGACGATGCTGCATCACTGACAATAATGGATTTGCGTTCAAGGGCAAGGATGCTTGTAAGTTCTTACGGCATAAAATTGCTTATCGTAGACTACCTGCAACTTATGCAGTCAGGCACTGATTATCGGGAAAACAGGGTACTTGAAATTACTGAAATTTCCAGAAATTTAAAAAGTATTGCAAAAGAACTTAAAATACCTGTTGTTGCTTTGTCCCAGTTATCAAGAGAAGTCGAAAAAAGAGACAGGAAAAGGCCGGTACTTGCGGATTTAAGAGAATCCGGGGCAATCGAGCAGGATGCAGACCTTGTAATGTTTATTTACAGGGATGATTATTATGATGAAAATAGCGCAGACGCGGGGCTTGCCGAAATCAATATTGCAAAACACAGAAATGGACCCACGGGTAGGTTTCAGTTAAAATTCTTCAAGGAATATACTCTATTTGTCAATGCTGCAAAAAACCAGGACGAAGGAACAGAGTAATTATAAAAAATAATTTAGAGGAGTATTTTTAAAATGCCGGGAATTATAATATTAGGGACCCAATGGGGAGATGAAGGTAAAGGCAGGATAACTGATTTGCTGGCTAGCCATATGGATATGGTTGTAAGATTCCAGGGTGGTAACAATGCAGGACATACGGTAGTGAAAGGAAACCAGGAATTTAAGCTTCATCTTATACCTTCCGGTATTCTTTATCCTGAAATTTTATGTGTGATTGGGAATGGAGTTGTTCTTAATCCCGGGGTACTTATTGAAGAATTGGAAGAACTGGGAAGTAAAGGAATAAACACTGACAACCTGAGGATAAGCGGGAATTCGCATCTGGTTATGCCTTACCATCTTATATTGGATAAAGAAGGGGAGCATAGCCTTGGGAAATCAAAAATAGGAACCACACACAGAGGTATCGGCCCTGTTTATGCAGATAAGGCATCAAGATCCGGGATAAGGGCACAGGATTTGCTTGATTTAAAGATATTTAAAACAAAGCTTGACGAAGCTTTGAAATTAAAAAATGCTATTATTGAAAAGATTTATGAACTGCCGCCATTGGAACTGGAAGAGATTTTCATAAAATATGAGGGATATGTTCGTAAAATAGGAGAATATATTGTAGATACTGCATTTTTAATAAATGACGCTCTTGAGAATGATAAGTATGTATTATTCGAGGGCGCACAGGGAACACTTCTTGATATAGATCATGGTACTTATCCTTTTGTAACTTCGTCTTCAACCATAGCAGGGGGAGCTTGCGTTGGCGCCGGGGTAGGGCCAAAGAAAATAAATGAAATTCTTGGTGTAGCTAAAGCTTACACAACACGCGTTGGTTCGGGCCCATTTCCTACAGAAGAAGACAATCCAACAGGTGACACTTTGCGGGAGAAAGGCCATGAGTATGGAACCACAACAGGAAGGGCAAGAAGATGCGGATGGCTTGATGCAATTATATTAAAGTATTCAATAATGCTTAATTCCATAGACACCATCGTGATCACAAAGCTGGACGTGCTTTCAGGCCTGGATGAAATCAAAATATGTGTCGCATACACATACGGTAATACAGAATATTCGCAAATGCCTCCGCATCAGACCATTATGCACAAATGCAAACCTGTGTATAAAGTAATGGAGGGTTGGAAGGAAGATATAAGTGGAGTTAAGTCTTTTGCGGATCTTCCGTTAAATACAAAAAAATATATTGAAGAAATAGAAAAACTTATAAAAGTTCCTATTTCTATGATAAGTGTTGGACCTGAAAGAAGCCAGATTATAATGAAGAATGAGAGTTTTGAGCAAAGATTTTTCAATATAAATAAAAAACCATTTTTGGTAATGTGATATCAATAATATAAAAATTTAATCTGGCTACAGAATGAGTAAATTGGTTATAAATATTATTTTCATCAAAATTATTAATAATTAGCTATGAAAGTACTTGTTATAGGAAGTGGCGGCAGGGAACACTGTATAGCATGGAAAATTTCTAAAAGCGACTTTGTTGAAAAGATCTATGCAATTCCCGGTAATCCCGGGATAGCAGAATTGGCTGAATGTAAGAATCTTGATATTAAAAAGGAAAATTTTAGCCGGATAATTAGTTTTGTCCAGGAAAAAGGTATTGATTTTACTATTGTTGGTCCGGAGGCACCTCTTGTAGATGGAATTGTTGATTTTTTTGGCAAAAAAGGACATAAAATATTTGGTCCCGATATGAAGGGGGCAATGCTTGAAGGCAGCAAGGTTTTTACAAAGAATCTTTGTAAAAAATATGAAATACCTACCCCGGGGAGCTATACTTTTAAAAGAAGTGACAGACAAAAGGCAAACAATTACCTCAGTAAACTTAAAGATGATAAGTTTCCAATAGTAATAAAGGTTGATGGGCTGGCTGCAGGAAAAGGCGTTATAATAGCCCAAACCAGAGAACAGGCACTTAATACTGTTGAGCAATGCTTTATCAAAAATGTTTTTGGAAGCTCCGGAGATTATATTATCATTGAAGACTTCATAAAAGGATTTGAACTTTCACTGCTAAATTTGTGTGACGGACGGAACATCATACCAATGGTTCTTGCTCAGGATTATAAAAAAATCTTTGATAATGATATGGGTAAAAATACCGGTGGCATGGGAAGCTACAGTCCTGTTCCTTTTGTAAGCGATGATTTATATGACAAAATTTTGAACAGGATCATATACCCTACTTACGATGCATTGCTGAAAGAAGGCATAACATACAAGGGTATTCTTTACGGGGGTATAATTGTAGAAGAAGGAGAACCATACTTACTTGAATATAATTGCAGGTTTGGAGATCCGGAAACGCAGGCCATACTTCCAAGGCTCAATAATGACTTGCTTGAACTGCTGGTTGAATGTGCCGGTGGAAAACTTTCCAGCCAAAAGTTATCCTGGGCCAGTGACAAATGTGTTTGTGTAATTATGGCTTCAAAAGGTTATCCGGAATTCTCTTCCAGCGGAGACGTCATAACAGGTCTTGATAATTTAAAAAATAATGAAGATATTATTGTTTTTCATGCAGGTACCAGATATGAAGAAAGCAATATCACAACTGCAGGAGGAAGAGTATTGGGCGCGGCAACTTGTGCGCCATCTTTTAAAGAAGCCAGGAATAAAATTTATACTGCAATTGACAGGATAAAATTTGATGGGATGCAGTTTAGGAAAGACATAGCGTTACGAGTGGAGGAGGAATAAGATATGCCGGATGATATAAAAAAAATTGCAATTATAATGGGAAGTAAATCTGATGAACCTGTAATGAAAGGCGCTGCAGATATCCTTGATCAGTTTTGCGTAGGTTATGAAGTAAAAATACTTTCTGCTCATCGCATGCCGAATAGGACCAGGCAATATGCAGAAAGCGCTGCTGCAAGAGGAATAGAAATATTTATTGCAGGCGCCGGCAAAGCTGCCCATCTCCCCGGTGTTATAGCTTCATACTCAATACTTCCTGTAATTGGAGTCCCAATTAAAACCGATGACCTGCAGGGTATGGATTCGTTGCTGTCAATAGTTCAAATGCCGCCGGGAGTACCGGTTGCAACAGTTGCAATAAATGGCGCTAAAAATGCCGGCCTTCTGGCATTACAGATTCTTTCCCTGAAATATCCTGAAATTAAAAGTAAGTTTGAAGAATATAAGAAAAACCTTGAAAACAGCTAAAGAATTGTTAAAAAATTGTTAAATTTTGGCTGCCTTTTTAAAATATATTATTTTTTCTGTTAATATTTTTAAAAGATGCTGACTACAAAAGTTAATTTATAAATGGAAATTGGTATAAAAATGGATGATAGCATAAAAGTCAAGGTAAGAAATTATGGTTTCTATTACGGAACCGTTAAAGTTCTTACAGATATTGATATGGATATACTAAAAAATACGATAACAGCCATAATTGGACCTTCAGGATGCGGTAAATCCACTTTCTTGAGAACATTTAATAAAATGAACGAGTTGATGGCTAATATATCAACAGTTGAAGGTGAAGTCAGGATTGACGGTGTAGATATTTATAAGGAAAACATAGACACAGTTGATTTAAGAAGAAGAGTCGGCATGGTTTTCCAGAGGCCAAACCCTTTTCCAAAGACAATTTATGAAAATATTGTTTATGGTCCCAGACTGCATAAGAAATATAGAAAGCTGGAACTGGACGGCTTAGTTGAAAACAGCTTAAAAAAGGCGGCCCTTTGGGACGAAGTAAAGGGCAAACTGCACACACCGGCCCTGGATTTATCGGGGGGCCAGCAGCAGAGGCTTTGTATTGCAAGAGTACTGGCAGTTGATTCAGAGGTAATATTAATGGATGAGCCGGCGTCTGCGCTTGATCCTATTTCAACCCAAAAAATAGAAGATTTGATGGATGAACTTAAAGATAATTATACGATAATCATAGTAACCCATAACATGCAGCAGGCTGCAAGAGTTTCGAAAAAAACTGCCTTTCTGCTTATGGAAAAATTTGGAGAACCTGCAAAACTTATAGAGTATGATGACACAAATAAGATCTTTACAAATCCCGGCGACAAAAGAACAGAAAATTATATAACCGGAAGATT
>CAZFFH010000010.1:4292-17214 GCA_964518375.1 uncultured Actinomycetota bacterium | reverse complement strand
GGATAGAATATTTTTGACATCCTATACCTCTTACAATATAATACCTCAATTAAACAGTTTTTATTTTAATTTCCACAATTTGAGGTGATTTTTTCTTATGAAAGAATATCGTTTAACTAAAGAGGGCTATGATATGCTTGCTGTCGAGCTTAATGACCTTATAAAAAATAAAAGAAAAGAAGTTGCCGAACGGCTAAAGGAAGCCAAGGACTTTGTAGGAGACTTGACTGAAAATTCTGAATATGAACATGCAAAAAATGACCAGGCCTTTATTGAAGGAAGAATAGAACAGATATCTGAAATAATGTCCAATCATGTAATTGTTGGAAAGGAAGAAAAAGGCAAGGTAGGTTTAGGTTCAACGGTTACGGTCAAGGATATGGCAGATAAAAAGGAAAAGAAATTTAAAATAGTAAGTTCAATAGAATCTGATCCCGAAAAAAACAAAATTTCTGATGAATCACCTGTCGGCAAAGCTTTGCTCCATAAAAAAATAGGAGAAGTTGTTTTAATTAAGACCCCTCAATCCAGCAAGGATTTTAAAATAATTGATATTTCATAAAGGATCTAATGAGTCAAAAAGATAATAGCAAAAATGATTATCTGCTGGAACTTGAAGACAGCCTGGGTGAATCTCTGAAGTTGAAGCTGGACAAAATAAAATCACTTGTTGCCAGGGGTAAAGAACTTTATGCCGCCGGCTTTAAGAAAAATATTTCAATTATAGAACTACAAAAAAAGTATTCCAGTCTTAATCCTGGTGAAAAATCAGATGACTTCCTGAAATTAGCAGGAAGAATAATGATTTTCAGGGTGCATGGTAAGGCTACTTTTTGCGACATCAAGGACCAGGATGAAAAAGTTCAGCTTTATATCAATATAAAAAGTGTTGGAGAGGACAAATATAATGAATTTCTCGACCTTGATATTGGCGACTGGGTCGGTGTCCAGGGAAATGCATTTATTACCCACAAAGGTGAACTTTCGATAAATGTCCAGGATTTTAAGCTGCTTAGCAAATCCATAAGAATAATGCCCGAAAAGTGGCACGGTCTTAAGGATATTGAGATAAGGTATAGGCAAAGATACCTGGATTTCATAGTAAATCCTGAAGTTAAAAAAATATTCATGACAAGAATTAAGGTGATCCAATCTTTCAGGGAATTTCTAATTGGTAAAGGATTCCTGGAGGTGGAAACACCAATGCTTCAGACAATTCCCGGAGGTGCCGCAGCCAAGCCTTTCATAACTCATCATAATGCTCTTGATATGGAATTATTTTTAAGAATAGCGCCTGAGCTTTTTCTTAAAAGACTGATCATTGGCGGGTTTGAAAGAGTTTTTGAGATGAACAGGAATTTCAGGAATGAAGGGATATCTCACAAACATAATCCTGAATTTACAATGCTCGAATTTTATCAGGCTTT
Source organism: uncultured Actinomycetota bacterium (assembly GCA_964518375.1). Lineage (GTDB taxonomy): Bacteria > Actinomycetota > Humimicrobiia > Humimicrobiales > Humimicrobiaceae > JAHILC01. Next base: position 15,787 of record CAZFFH010000010.1, on the reverse strand, counting down.
TGCCGATTATAATGATTTAATGATATTAACTGAAGAGTTATTAAAATTTGTTGCACTTCAGGCAACCGGTACCCTTGAGTTTAATTATAGAGATAATGCCATCAGCTTTGATGGAAATTGGGAGAAAATCACTATGATAGACTCTATAAAAAAATATGGGCATATTGAAGTCAGCTTTGATATGGATTTAAAAAAGTTACAAAAAATAGCCCGGGATTCCAACGTTGAAATAGATGAAAGCTTTGGCAAGGGTAAATTAATAAACGAGATTTTTGAAAAAGTTGTTGAAGACAAGCTTATTGCACCTACATTTATAAAGGATTATCCCATAGAAATCTCCCCGCTTGCAAGAAAGCATCCTGCAAATGAAAACCTGACTGAAAGGTTTGAACTCTTTATAGGTGGAGAAGAAGTTGCAAATGCTTTTTCCGAACTTATTGACCCCAGGGATCAAATGATCAGATTCCGGCAGCAGGTAAAAAGTAAAATCGAAGAAGAGAGGATAACAGGAAAAATAGATGTCGATTTCATTAAAGCTCTTGAATATGGTATGCCTCCAACCGGTGGAGAAGGTATTGGCATAGACAGGCTCGTAATGATCCTGACAGATAGCAGGTCAATCAGAGATGTGATCCTATTTCCTCTAATGCGTCCAGACAAAGATTAGCTATATGGTTACAATAAGATCAGTCACTTTTTAAACAAACCCTGCAGGTTAATATTTAAAATAAAAGATGATATAATTTACCTGGTATTTAAATAACTTAAAGATTATTGATTTGGAGTTAAAATGATTTGTGATTTTTGTAAAAGCAACGAAGCCAGCATCCATTTGATTAAAGTAATAAATAATAATGTTGAAAAGATTAACTTGTGTATGGATTGTGTAAAAAATTACTCTTTTTTTTCAACAGAAGATTTTTTCACTGATTTAACAAAAATACTTTCAAAGTTTTTTGAAATCGATATAAAAATTAGCAGCAAAGACGACAGTGACAAATTATTTGAAAGTGTCAGTGTCAACGATAATAAGAAATGTTCTTTTTGTAATATAGAGTTGGATAACATAAAATCAATTGGCAGAGTTGGTTGCGCAAACTGTTATAATGAATTCAGGGATGTTCTTAATCCTATTGTAAAAACTATCCATGGCTGCCTGGAGCATAAGGGGAAGGTGCCGTTAAAATCCGGCGATGATGTTAAAATCGAAAAGGAAATCAGGGATCTCAAGTATCAGTTAACCGAAGAGGTTACGGTTGAAAATTTTGAAGTGGCTGCAAAACTGAGGGATACGATTAAGAAACTTCAAAAAAAACTGTACATAGGTAAAAATGTAAGTTAAGCATGGTAATTAAATTTAATTATAATATTATATAAAAATGAACGAGCAAAACCCTACAATTTATAAAACTAAAAGCCGCAGAGCTAAAACAACAATTGGTAGAGGCAATGACCAGATTATCCTGACCACCCGCGCAAGGATTGCACGCAATATTGCAGGTTTCAGGTTTAGCAGCATTAACAATGAAATTGAAAGAAAAGAGATATTGGATCTGGTAAAAAATACTTTTTTTAGCTTGAGCAGGAATAAGGGATACAGTTTTTATACGATGAATAAACTGCCAAAAACTCAGCGCAAGCTGCTTGTTGAGAGGCATTTAATCAGTTACGAAATGACTTTAAAACTTTCAGGAAAAGGATTTATACTTCGCGGAGATCCAAATGAGATGGGAAAAGCAATTTCAATAATGATAAATGAGGAAGACCATTTGCGAATCCAGAGCATAATTCCCGGGCTGAATATCTACCGGTCCTATAATGAAGTAGCCAAGATTGAAAAAGATCTTGAGAAAAAATTAAATTTTTCTTATGACAAAAATTTTGGATACTTGACTGCGTGCCCTACGAATCTGGGCACATCACTGAGAGTATCAGTAATTGTGCATCTCCCGGCAATAGTTGTAAGTTCAAAAGTTGAAGATTTTATAAAAAAACTCAGCAAGATAAACTGTACAATAAGGGGCTACTTTGGTGAAAATTCAGAAGTGATAGGTAATTTATTTCAAATTGCAAACCAGGTTTCTCTGGGAAAATATGAAGATCAAATAATAGAAGAAATGAATGCAGTTTGTTTGAATATAATAGATGAAGAGAAAAGTGCAAAAGAATTCTTGAGGCAGAATAAACATGAAAATGTTGAAGACAGTATTTTCAGATCATATGGTATGTTAAAATATGCAAAGATGCTTTCATATGGAGAATCGCTGGAGCTTTTATCAATGCTGAGGCTGGGACTTGATATTGATGTAATTAAAAATATAAAACCTTTCGATTTTTATAATTTGATAGGCATTCTGGGAGATTCTAATATATTGGCCAGTTATGGTAAAAATATTAAGCTTAAAAGCGAAGATGTTGATAAGATTAGAGCATCACTTATACGGGAAAGAATTTTAAAAGGATTTGATGAAAATGTTTGAAAGATTTACAGAAAGAGCTCGTAAGGTTGTTGTCAGAGCTCAGGACGAAGCAAGGTTTTTAAAGCAAAACTACATAGGCACAGAACATCTGCTTCTTGGGTTGATTGATGAAAAAGAAGGTATCGCCGCAAAAGTGCTTGTGGCATTAAATATTCCTCTTGATGACATCAGGGCCGCCGTGAGAGATTCGGTAACAGAAGGTTCTTCAGAATCTTACGAACACATACCCTTTACGCCACGCGCAAAAAAAGTTCTCGAACTATCTCTTAGAGAAGCACTGCAAATGGGCCACAATTATATCGGGACAGAGCATATCCTTCTCGGATTGCTTCGCGAAGGCGAAGGAGTTGCGGCAAGAGTATTGAATTCTTTCGGGATTAACCTTGAAATATCAAAAGAAAAAATAAGGGAAACACTGAATAAGTATCCTTATTATACGCAAGAGGACAGCTACAACGCAGATAAGACACAAAAGCGGAATCTAAAGATGCTTACCCAGTATGGAAGGGATCTTACGCAGCTTGCAAAAGAAGGCAAGCTTGATCCGGTAATAGGCAGGAAAAAAGAAATAGAAAGAGTAATGCAGATATTATCCAGAAGAACCAAGAATAATCCAATTTTAATTGGAGAATCCGGTGTAGGTAAAACTGCCATTGTTGAGGGTCTGGCGCAGTTTATTATTGCAAAAGAAGTCCCTTTAAACTTAAGAGACAAGAAAATATTTACGCTTGATCTGGGAGCCCTTGTTGCCGGTTCAAGATACAGGGGAGATTTTGAGGAAAGATTGAAAAAAGTGCTCCAGGAAATAAAGGAAGATGGCGAAATAATGATATTCATAGATGAAGTGCACACCCTGGTCGGCGCCGGAGCTGCAGAGGGTGCCATTGATGCTGCAAGTATCTTAAAGCCAATGCTGTCAAGAGGAGAAATTCAGACAATTGGGGCAACCACAATAAATGAGTACAGGAAATATGTGGAAAAGGATAAAGCTTTAGAGCGAAGGTTCCAGCCAATTTATGTGGAAGAACCCAACGAATATGAAACTATTGAAATTTTAACAGGATTAAAAGATAAATACGAAGCCTTCCACGGTATAATAATAACCGAAGACGCAATTAAATCAGCAGTAAAGCTGTCAAATCGTTATATTACGGATAGATTTTTACCGGATAAGGCTATTGATTTAATCGACGAAGCTGCATCCAGGGTAAGGCTCAGGACTCTTACGAATCCTCCTGATTTAAAAGAGCTTGAAAAAAATATCGAAAAAGTTATCAGCAACAAAGAGGAAGCTATTAAGGCACAAGATTTTGAAAAAGCAGCACAGTTCAGGGACAAGGAAAAGCAGCTCATCAAGGAAAAAATAGAGCTTGAAGAAAACTGGGGCAGGATAGGTAAGGGCACCAAAGAAAAGGTTGATGAAAACGAAATAGCTGAAGTACTTGCAAACTGGACAGGGATTCCGGTATACAAGCTTACTGAAACTGAATCTATAAAGCTTCTTAAAATGGAAGACGAACTCCACAAGCGAGTTATTGGACAAGATGAAGCAATCAGGACAATTTCAAAGGCAATAAGAAGGTCCAGGTCTGGTTTGAAAGATCCTAAAAGGCCCATTGGTTCATTTATATTCCTTGGTCCTTCAGGTGTTGGAAAAACCGAACTGGCAAAGACAATAGCCGAATTTTTATTTGGCAAGGAAGACGCTTTGATACAGATAGATATGTCTGAGTATATGGAAAAGCATTCGGTCTCAAAACTGGTAGGTTCTCCACCGGGCTATGTTGGCTATGATGAAGGCGGACAGCTAACGGAAAAGATAAAGAGAAGACCTTACAGTGTTATACTTCTTGATGAAATAGAAAAAGCTCATCATGATGTTTTCAACATACTTCTGCAAATTTTTGAAGATGGCCACCTGACTGATTCACAGGGACGAAGGGTGGATTTTAAGAATACTGTTCTTATAATGACTTCAAATCTTGGCGCCAGAGAAATACATAAAAACAATCCTATGGGTTTTAGAAAAGCTGAAGATGAAGATCTTTCGTATGGCGATATAAAAAGCAAGGTGATGAGTGAGCTTAAAAAAGCTTTCAGGCCCGAATTTTTAAACAGGCTGGATGAAGTAATAGTTTTCCATAAATTAACAAAGCCAGAAATTTACCAGATAATAGATTTAATGATATACAGGATCCAGCAGCAGCTGGAGCTTCAGGGTATAACAATTGAGCTGAAAGAAGATGCAAAAGAATTATTAATGAAAAAAGGTTATGATTCATCAATGGGCGCAAGGCCCATGAGAAGAAGCATACAGTCTTTTATAGAGGATCCGATTTCGGAAAAAATTATCAGCGGAGAAATAAAGGTAGGAGACAATATAGAAGTTACTTGCGAAAATGATGAAATGTACTTTAAAATTATAAAAATAGCGCCAAGCATTTTGAATGTTTAATTTATTTAATGCCTTATGAAAGAGAAAGAAGAAGAATTATTATTAAATAGCCTTAAAAGGATTGCTCCGGGCACCGATCTCAGGGCAGGAATCGAATATATTTTACAAGGTAAAACCGGCGCTCTTATTGTTATTGGAGATTCAGAGCAAGTCTTAAAACTTGTAGACGGAGGGTTTTATATAGGCTGTAGTTTTACTCCTGCAAAATTCTATGAACTGGCAAAAATGGATGGAGCAATTATTTTGAGCCATGATGCAAGCAGAATTTTGTATGCTAATACGCACCTCTTCCCAAATCCCCAGATTAAAACTTCTGAAACAGGCACAAGGCACAGGACCGCTGAAAGAGTTGCAAAACAAACAAAAACCCTTGTTATTTCAATATCACAAAAAAGAGATGTTGTTGCAATTTTTATAGATACAATCAAATATGTGCTTGAAGAACCCAGGGTTGTACTATCAAAAGCAAACCAGGCGCTCCAGACTTTAAGCAAGTACAAGGAAAGCCTGGACTATTTATTGGTCAATCTTAACATCAGAGAGCTGGAAGATATGGTTACCTTATATGATGTTACAAGTGTACTTCAGAGAGCCAGCATAGTTGGCAAGACTGAAAAAGAAGTTAGAAAGTATATTTATGAGCTTGGAACTGACGGAAGGTTGCTTAACATGCAGGTCCAGGAAATTATGGTAAATGTTGCAGATGAAAGCCTCAAAATCATTGAGGATTACAAAAATTTGGGTGATAAAATTAAACCAATTGAACTAAAAAATAAGATCAATTCGCTTAATGCGGATGCACTTCTGGATTTATCAAGCACTGCAAAAATCCTTGGTTATAAAGTTGAGGAAAATCTCAAGGAGTTTAGCGTCCATTCCAAAGGTATAAGAATCATCACTGAAATTAATAGGCTCCCGGAAGCATTGCTAAAAAGCTTAATGGGAAAATTTGGTAATTTAAAAAATATATTAAATGCCAGCGCTGAAGAACTTGCGGATGTTCCCGGTATGGGCAGGACAAGAGCCGGACTTCTTTTTGATAAGATGAAGAAATTTTCTGAGTACTATTTATACAATGAACCTTACAATCATAAGGGAGAAATAGTCCAGAAATTAAGATTTTAAATATTTAAACAAATGATTGCAGCAATAATTACAGCAGCCGGAAAAGGTACCAGGCTGAAAAGCAATATCAGCAAGCAGTTTATGAATATTTACGGCAAGCCGATACTCGCACATTCTATAAATGTCTTCCAAAAATCATCAAAAATTCAAGAAATTTATGTGGTAGTTCCAAAAGAGTATATGGACTTTTGCAGGGTATCTATCATTGAGAAATATTCTTTTACAAAGGTAAGAGAGCTTGTATGCGGTGGCAATACAAGGCAGGAATCCGTATTTAATGCGCTGCAGAAAATACCTTCAAACTGCAGGATAGTTTCAATACATGATGGCGTTAGGCCGTTGGTTACAACTTCTGAAATTAATATGCTTATAAATAGCCTGGCCAGACTAAATAAAAAAGATCCTCGATTAAAGGGTATAATTATGGCTGCTCCTGCATATGAAACAGTAAAAAAGATCAGTGAGAATAATTTTATTGATGCTACAATTTCAAGAAAACAGGTTTGTTTTGCACAAACACCCCAGACTTTCTTTTTTGATTATATCTTTGAAGCGCATAAAAAAGCCATACAAGATCATTTCACAGGGACAGATGACGCAGGGCTGGTTGAAAGGCTTGGCGGAAAGGTAAAAGTAGTTTTGGGCCGCCATGAAAACATAAAAATTACAACTCCACTGGACTTGTTCCTGGCGGAGCTTATAATAAGTAGAAATAACAAGTAAAAGGGGATACCGGTAAAAATATGAGAGTAGGAATTGGCTTTGATGTCCATTCATTTAAAACAGGCAGAAGGCTGGTGTTAGGCGGGGTTGAAATTGAATATAGTAAAGGCCTTAGCGGCCATTCTGACGCAGATGTCCTCGTCCATGCCATGATGGACGCTCTTCTTGGCGCTGCGGGCCTCAGGGACATAGGAGTGTATTTTCCGGATACTGACACCAGGTATAAAAATATCTCGAGCCTGCTTCTCCTGAAAGAAGTTAAAAATATAATAAATGATAAGGGCTTTGAAATAATAAATATTGACAGCACACTTATACTTGAAAAGCCGAAAGTTTCTCCTTACATAACTGCAATGCTAAGTAAACTATCAGGTGCCCTGGAGCTGGATCCGGGCCGCCTGGGCATAAAAGCCACAACTACCGAAGGGCTTGGTTTTTGCGGAAGGGAAGAAGGGATAGCAGCTCAAAGTATCGCTCTTCTGGAATAAGAAAAGATAACAACTTTAAGTATTATTCTGCCGGAATAATAAAAGATATTAAATAAATCATAGTAAAAAATCATAAGAAACTTTACAATTAAGTTATAAATTATAAATTTTGAAATTAACTTAACTTTATAAATAGCGGCTATTATTTGTTAAAAATAATTAGTTCCTGGTGAATAACTTAGTATAAAAATATTTTAGAATATGAAAACCATCAAATTTAAAAGGTGATTTATGGGTTTGATTGCTGATTTAAAGGAACTTGTCATAGCTGCAAAAGAAAGAGACCCCGCTGCGGTAAGCACTGTTGAGATTGTTCTTACTTATGCGGGAGTACAAGCCGTTCTTAATCATAGGATCACACATTGGCTCTACAAGCACAAAATACCTTTTTTTCCAAGGGCCATTTCCCAAATAAGCAGGTTTTATACTGGAATAGAAATACATCCGGGCGCTGAAATTGGAAGGAAATTATTTATCGATCATGGGATGGGTGTTGTAATAGGGGAAACAACTATAATCGGCGATGAGGTTACGCTTTATCAGGGGGTCACTCTTGGCGGTACAGGAAAGGAAAGAGGAAAGAGGCATCCTACAATAGGAAATAATGTAGTGGTTTCCGCAGGAGCCAAGGTTCTTGGTTCAATTACCATAGGCAATAATGTAATAATTGGAGCCGGAGCAGTTGTTATTAATGATGTTCCCGGTGATTGTACCGTTGTGGGCGTGCCCGGCAGGATTGTCAAGATTAAAGGTGAGAAAGTACTCTCAGATGAGTTTCACCAGATGCATTTGCCGGACCCGGTCAGCGAGATTTTGAACACATGCACTTTGCGCATTGAAAATCTTGAAAAAGAGCTGGATGAACTAAAAGAGAGAAAGAACTAAGAGTTAAATATAACAGGAGAACTGATTTGGGATTAAAATTATATAATACGCTCTATAGAAAAAAACAGGATTTTAAACCACTGGCGGCTGGTAAAGTCAGGATGTATGTGTGCGGTCCTACCGTCTATAATTACATTTCCATAGGCAATGCCAGGCCGGTAATCGTATTTAACATGATAAGAAACTACCTGGAGCATATCGGGTATAAGGTTGATTTTGTTCAAAACATAACTGACATAGAAGATAAAATAATTAATAAGGCAAACGAAGAAAGTGTTGATTTTTCGGTAATTACCAAAAGGTACATCGATGCCTTTAAAGATGATATGAAGAAACTCAATCTGGGAAAATATACAGCAATGCCGCTTGCTTCCGAAATGATTGAAGAAATAATTTCCATAATTCAAAAGATAATAGAAAATGGCTATGGCTATATTATAGGAGGCAATGTTTACTTTGATGTTGCAAAATTCCCTGAGTATGGCAAATTATCGGGCCAGAAAGTTAATGAAATGCAGGGTCAGGATGAAGGCAGCTTTGAAAAGAAATCGTCGATTGACTTTGCATTATGGAAAAGTGCAAAACCCGGTGAACCGTCGTGGGACAGCCCCTGGGGGAAGGGGAGACCCGGGTGGCATATTGAATGTTCGGCAATGTCGATAAAATACCTGGATTACGGACTGGATATACATGGCGGTGGTATAGATTTGATTTTCCCACACCACGAAAATGAAATAGCTCAATCTGAAGCAGCCTTTCCCCAAAGAGGCGATTTTGTAAAGTACTGGATGCACAACGGGATGATAGAAGTCAAAGATGAAAAGATGTCAAAATCCAAAGGACTAAAGGAAGACTGGGTTTTAAAAAATCTGCTGAAGAAATATTCTGCAAACATAATAAAGATGTATATTCTTTCCACACATTACAGGAGTCCGCTGGAATTTAGTGTATCCAAGCTCAAAGAAGCGTCAAAATCGCTCGACAAAATAAGTAATTCTTTAAGGAACATCAGGTTTTTAACTGGTAAAGAAGAGGTTGACAGCAGATTGGATTTGCTAAGGTTTAATGAAACTGCAGAAAAATTTGACAGCCCGGATGCTGTTGCGGCAAAAGTTTATGGTTTTATTAAATCATTTAAGGAAGATTTTAAAAATTCAATGGATGATGATTTTAATTCCGCAAAAGCCATAGGTGATATTTTTGATTTTATAAGAAATATAAATTCAATCATACAAAGCTCAGGCTTCACAATAAACGAGCCTGTCAAAGAAAGCTTAAACCTGGCATATCTAAGAGTATTGGAAACAGGCAAAATTCTAAGCTTTAATTTTGAAGAAGACTTTATTGCAGGCATTAAAAATGGACAAAAATCATCTTCAAAAAATTTTGTGCTGGATGATGAAGAAATTAACAGGCTTATAGCTGAGAGAAATTTAGAAAGGAAAAAGAAAGATTTCGCAAAAGCTGATGAAATAAGACAAAAGCTTGCAAGCCTTGGCATATTGCTGGATGACAGAAAAGAAGGCACTATCTGGAAACGGGAAAGATAGATGGAAGGCGAATTTTTATATGGAATAAACACCATATTTTCACTGCTTGACACCAATTCAGGGAAAAGAAAGATTTTTGAAATAATTTTAAATTCAGGAAAGCTTAATTCGCCAAGACTTCAGGAAATCATATCAAAAGCAAAACGAAAGAATCTCCCTATCAGGGAACTGGAATCAAAAAGATTTGCCGATTTTGCAGAAGAGCGGTTTTATCAGGAAGAAATTGAAGGCACCCAGGGAGTTATTGCTCATGTTTCCAATTACAGTTTTAAGGATTTTGAGCAAATTACAGTTAAAAACTTAAGCGACGGGAGTGTTTTTGTAATTCTTGACGAGATAACAGATGTTGGAAATTTTGGTGCAATACTTAGAAACTGCAGCGCTTTTGGTGTGGCTGGAGTTATAATTTCAAAAAACAGAAGCGTTGAAGTCAACAGGAGAGTCAGTAAAATTTCTTCCGGTGCGCTTGAGGAAATAAACTTATACAAAGTGACAAATATTTCCAGGGCAATAGAGGAACTAAAGGAAAAAGGTTTCTGGATTTATGGTGCCACTCTCCAGTTAAAGCCTGGGGTCAAGCTTGCCCATCAGGTTGATTTTACTTTTCCAATGGCTGTTGTTTTGGGGAGCGAAGATAAAGGTATCGGAAGGCTTATTGAAGAAAAGTGCGATGTTATGGCCAGAATTGACATGTCCGGGGCAATGCAGTCGTTAAATGTTGCAACTGCTGCCGGCGTAATGCTTTACATTATCACGCAACATCATAAAAAAACCGAAAGTAAAAATTGAAAGACCTGATTATTGTAGATGGCTATAATTTCATACTTAATTACTATAAAGCAAAAAAAATCAGCAGTGATGACCTGGCTTATCTGAGAGACAGGCTCATATCAGATCTTTCACAGTATAAGAATTATAAAGGCTGTGGCATGATAGTTGTTTTTGACGCAAAAAAAGGCCAGGGTACCGGCCAGAGCAGGGAAATTTCAGAACAAATCGAGGTTATTTATTCCAGGAGCGGAGAAACCGCAGACACAATTGTCGAAAAACTTGTTCATGCAAAACCTGATTTTCAAAATATTTACGTAATCACCTCTGATTACACGCAGCAAAAAGTAGTTTTTAAAAGCAATATTTACAGGAAATCTATAAGAGAATTCACCATTGAGCTTAATGATTTTAAAAGAAAACTCAGGGAAAAAATAGCGCAAAATTACAACGAATCCTCAAAATCTTTTTATTCAATCGGTAATAGGCTGGATAAAAATACTAAAGAAAAATTTGATAAATTAAGAGAAAATAAAGATTGAACCAACCCGGTGAGCCTGTTTTTAATATTTCATACATTCCTGCATTTGTATTGCTGGTTTTCCTAATACTTGCGTCACTTGTTTTTTCTTTGCCGGGTTGCGGGCTTTATTATTTCGATGATGAAAATCCCGGTACTACAAGTAAAAAAGTAGAGGTAAGTGCCGCCAAACCGAATGTTGAATATAAGGTTATTGAAGTCATAGACGGAGATACTATTGTATTGTCAAATAATGAGCACGTAAGATTGATAGGTATTAACACCCCGGAAAGCGAGAGGTATTTTTATGGAGAGGCAAAAGAAGTCCTGGAGATACTGGTGTTAAATAAAAATATAAGGCTTGAAAAGGATGTTGAAGATAGAGACACTTATGGAAGGCTGTTGCGGTATGTGTATATTGGAAATCTTTTTGTCAATTTGGAAATGGTAAAAAGAGGTTTTGCAAATTCTTTTACTTTTCCTCCAAATGTCAAATATACT
>CAZFFH010000010.1:0-4192 GCA_964518375.1 uncultured Actinomycetota bacterium | reverse complement strand
TCAGAAAATAAGCTCTACTGGAACTCAATAAAACCTATCTGGAACAATGACCACGATACTCTTTATTTGAGGGATGCGGAAGGCCTGATGGTCCAGTTATATAATTACTAAAATATAAATATTAGGCCCCATGGTAGTGAGATTCATGTTTCTGCCAGTATTTTGGAGCCCTTATAAACTTCCTGCACCTTACAATTTTTATATGAATTGCCATTTTTATGAGTTGAGCAAAAGCATTTCCTTTTCCGGGTACCGCAAGGTGCATACCTTCAATCCTATTGTCAACCCAATTGACAATAGCAGATGTATCTTGAAGCTGGTGGTCCATTGGCGGTTGAAACTTATCAAGCAGGTCTTCTCTTTTCAGGTTAGCTGCTCCTTCAAAAATCTCATTCCAGACGCATTTTTTTAAATTGTCTACTTCACACATACCATCTTTGGAACCCCCGCATGGACCATTCCTAAGAGTTTTGGGGCATCTCATCGGGCAAACAAAACCTGTGGTGCTCAGGATGCACTGTCCACAGGACCTGCAGTCAAAAAGGGCCCTTTTTAAAAGTTCCTCAAAAAAATAAAGAGGCTTATAGATACCTCTAAGATGATATCCTTTTCTTGGTTTGGGATCAAATACAGTTATTTTTACTTCTTGGGTCATTGCTTCTCCTTGGACAAAAATAGTTAAATTAATAGCTAAATTAAAAGTCAAGTCAATTTACCAAAAAAGGGATGTATTGTCAAATAGAAAGCTAAAATTGAAAGCTAAAATTGTTTTATTTCTAAAGCGATATTGTCACATTAAATTCTATAAAGGAAAATGCCACTAAAGGAAAGGATGGAATAATATGATTTGCATAAAAGGCTGTTCCTAAATACCGAATTCTTCTTCTATAAAGTGTGTATGGATTTTACCGGCTTTAAAATTTTCATTACTGAGGATCTTTTTATGAAAGGGTATTGTAGTCTTAATACCTTCAATTCTGAATTCACTCAGAGCTCTTGAAGCTCTGCTTATTGCTTCTTCTCTTGAGTTTGCCCATACAATCAACTTTGCAATGAGGGAATCATAAAAAGGCGGAACAATATAATTTGAATGGATGAAAGTATCAACCCTTACGCCGGGACCACCGGGAAAGATACAATCGGTTATTTTGCCGGGTGATGGAGTAAAATTGTTTTCGCTGTCTTCAGCATTAATCCTGAATTCAATTGCATTTCCATTGGCCGGGATATCCCTACCGGTAAAAGCATTTCTTTCTCCCGATGCTATTTTTATCTGTTCTTTTATAAGATCAATACCCGTTACCATTTCTGTAACCGGATGTTCAACCTGAATCCTGGAATTGATTTCTATGAAGTAAAAATTTTCATTTTCATCAACAAGAAATTCTATAGTGCCTAAATTTTTATAATTAATTGCACGAGCTGCTCTTACAGCATATTCTTTTATTACCCTTCTCGTTTTTTGTGAAAGCCTGGTTGCAGGAGCTTCTTCAACCAGTTTCTGATGCCTTCTCTGGATGGAACACTCTCTCTCGCCGGTGCATGAAATATTTCCATAGTTATCCGCAATTATTTGAAACTCAATATGTCTTGGTTTCTGCATATACTTTTCAATGTAAACTTCGCTCTTTCCAAAGCTGGAAAGCGATTCTGATTTTGCAAGCGGGAAAAGTGATTCCATATCATGGCCGCCACGGCAGATTCTCATACCTTTACCACCGCCTCCAAATGATGCTTTTATTATTACCGGATAACCTAGCCTTCGGCCTATTTTTAAAGCTTGCCGCAAGTTTTCAACATTTCCAACTGAACCGGGAATTACGGGTATCTTATGCTTGGCCATCATTTCTATTGCCATTGATTTGTTTCCTGATAGAGATATTGCATCAGACGGAGGTCCGATGAAAGTTATGTCGTTATCACTGCAGTTTTTTTCAAAAGAAGGGTTCTCAGCGAGAAACCCGTAACCGGGATGCAAGGCATCGCAATTTGTTACCAATGCTGCACTTATTATATTGTTTATGTTCAGGTAGCTTTTATTTGGCGGTGGAGGGCCAATGCAAATGCTTGCGTCTGCAAGTGATGTATGGATGGAATCTTTATCGGCAGTGGAATAGACTGCCACGCTTTCAATTCCCAGTTCCTTGCAGGCCCTGATTATCCTGACGGCAATTTCACCTCTATTTGCAACAAGAATTTTTTTAAACATAATAAATTAAATTCAAGAGAAAATTATTTATTGACTTTAATAAGCACCAGTACCTGGTCATACTCAACTGCTTCCTCGTTTTGTACGAGTATTTGCATTACCTCTCCATTGTGTTCTGAATTTATCTTATTCATTAACTTCATGGCCTCTATTATACAAATTGTATCGCCTTTTTTTACCCGGTCCCCAACGTTTAAAAAAGGTGGAGCTTCAGGACTTGAAGACCTGTAAAAAATTCCTACTATTGGAGATTTAATTTGAATTAAACTTGAATCTTTGGCTGCAATATTTTCGCCGGCAGGTTCAACATTTTTTATGGCGGCAGTTATTTGAGATTTTTTGTTAATAGATATTTTAACACCATCAATTTCAAGTTTTATTTCATCAATATTGCTGCTTTCAACCAGGTCTGTTATCTCTCTTATTTTCCTTACATCTATGGCTTCGAGCGAGATATTCTGTTTGCCTGAAATTGTTTCGCCAAGCAAAACATTGGACAGAGGCAGTTGTGATTTTTGGTTTTCAATTTTACTCAAACCAGCTGCTTTCGGTTTCCTGTTATTTAAAAATTTCAATGTTTCTTCCGGGAAAAGGCAATAAGTAATAATATCCACTTCTTTATTTGTAATACCTTTAAGTTCAGAAGCGCAATGATTGTAAGTATTTTCAACTTCATAATCATAAGTTTTAATAACATCTGCTAAAATTTCGCCTTCAGAAATCCTGGACTTTATATCAGGGTCAACGGCCCTTGGCAATTTTCCGTAATATCCGAAAATTAACTTTTTAATTTCATCATTTGTAATTTCCCACCTGTAATCGGCAATGATAATATTAAGAATGGCCTGGCTCCCGATAATCTGGCTAATCGGTGTGACAAGCGGGGGATTTCCTATTTCATTTTTTATCTTAAAAACTTCCTCAAGAACGTTATCCAGTTTGTCAATTTCTCCAATCTCGTTTAGCTGGTGGCTGATGCTTGTGAGCAGCCACTTGGGCAATAAATTTTGGTTTTTATTGCTGTACAGATAGCTTGAGTTTATTAAATCCTGCCTTATTGATGGATAAATATATTTTTTTACCCATTCATAAAGCTCCAGTATTTTAAGATAGTCAAGATTGTTTTCAATATTTGTATCTTTAAGGCTTAAAATAAATGGAAATATGGAAGGATTAAAATCATTATATGATGAGGGAATAAAGCTAAAGTCAAAACCTGCGCAGCCTGCCATACAACCGCTGTAATAATTTGAAACCTGCAACCCTCTTAAATTGTAAGCACTGAAATAAAATGGCTTATCCATCTCTGCTGTAAGATTTTTAAAAAGCTGTTCTGTTTTATAAGGGATTAGTGTTGATTCAACGTCTTTGATGCAAATGCTGCTGCATCCCTCTTCAGATAATTCCTTTGCCATCTGAGTGTAAAAATCGCTGTCCCTGAAGTTATCATAAATAATTGTCCCCTGGCAGACTGCTCCATTTTTTACAATTTCAGAAATTGTAAATTTTAAATTTTCAATATCATTTAAGGTATCATAAACCCTGAATTTATCTATACCATGCCGCACAGATTGTTTGATGAATCGTGAAATAATATCTTTAGGATAAATTTCTATTCCTGCAAGGTTTCGCGCCCCCACTAAAGCCTGCAATTTTGCTGCCGGTAATTTATTTTTAATATATTCTGCAATCTGGAAAGGAGATTTATTGAAGTTATTTTGAAGCATTTTTTCAAAAGCCGAACCGCCGAATATCTCAATGCTGTCAAATTTTATTTTATCCATGTGCTTGATAAGCTCATCCAGAATCTGCAGATTGATATATCCCGGTTCAATACTCTGGAATAAATCCCGGATTGTTATATCGTTTATTTTTATTTTTCTCATTTTTTTTAAAGTTATGTAAGTCTTTATTTTTTTTAGCTATGCCTTTATTTTAAATACTTTATTAGGTGGTAATGATTCAGCGAACTCTACCTTGGTA
>CAZFFH010000009.1:22676-24854 GCA_964518375.1 uncultured Actinomycetota bacterium | reverse complement strand
TTTACAGCTATTACGGAAGCAGGTTGGAAAAAAAATACATGAACCCGTTAACCCCGTTCAAGATAATATCTGAGACAGATACCACAGTTCTGTATGATGGCGGCAATGGACTTGGCCAGGTTGTTTCTCGCCTTGCAATGAAAAAATGCATAGAAAAGGCAAAAAAATCAAATGTTGCTATAGCTACGGTAAAACACAGTAACCATTATGGTATCGCTGGTTATTATGCAATGATGGCACTTGAACATGGCATGATTGGAATCAGTCTTACCAATTCACAGCCGCTGGTAGCCCCAACTTATGGAAGAACTGCAGTCCTGGGAACAAATCCGATTAGTTTTGCTGCACCTTCTTATAGTGAATACCCGTTTGTACTGGATATGGCAACCAGCGTTGTTCCAATCGGAAGAATAAAGGTTTATGAAGAAAAGAATGAAAAAATCCCGGTTGGCTGGGGAATCGATGATGATGGCAATGTGACTGAAGATCCAAAAAAGGTTCAAAGCGGCGGACCGGGAGCACTAATGCCCCTTGGTGGAATTGATATAATGCGTGGTTATAAAGGTTATGGGCTGGCCTTAATGGTTGAAATCTTATGTGCCGCGCTTTCGGGAGCAGCTCACTTGACCGATGTTGGTTTTCCTCATGAACCAAAAGTATCAGATGTAAGTCACTTCTTCATGGCAGTAAATATAGAAGCTTTCAGGCCTTTAATAGATTTCAAGAAGCAGATCGATAATATGATTAAAATACTAAAAGATTCCCCGAAGGCTGCCGGCCACGATAGAATTTATATCGCCGGTGAAAAAGAGTTTGAAATTACAAAATTCAATGAAACACATGGGGTGCCGATAATAGCTCCCGTAGTTGAAAAGCTTAAAGCAAACGGTAAGAGGTTGGGTGTAGATTTTGAGTTAAAACCACTTTAAGTCAAAAGAATACCAGCCTACTTCGAAAAATTGCTTTTGTGCATTACTCCAAAAATTTATTATAGCCGTTTAAAGTAGCCAATTAAAATGATAAAATTTTCTTCTGATAATTTTGTGCTTATATGTAATTGCATAAATATAAAAAAGTGCTATAATCATCAGTATGAGAAAATCAAATGTTTTAGTATTTTTAATTGTTGCTGCCACAATTGCCCTACCGCTATTGCTTTTCCCCAGGATGATTTATTGCAGCTATAAATCACCTTTTATAATGCCCATCGCATCCGGAAATATAATTGTTGGATTTAGAGACAGCTACCTGGATAAGGTGGAAAAAGTTGAAAGGAAACATACCGGAATCGACATCGAAGGCCAGTCCGGGGAAAATGTTCTTGCTTCCGGCAATGGCTTAGTGACTTATATTGGTTTTTCACCTATTGGCGGCAGGACTTTGGTAATCAGGCATAATGAAAAAATAAAAACAACATATCTGAATTTAGAGCAAATACTGGTCTCCAAAGGCTCACTTGTCAGCCAGGGAGATAGGATTGCCACAATTGGCGCCGAGGACGACCCTTCAAGTGAGACAACACACCTTCATTTCGGTGTAATTTATGATGAGAAGTACCTGGATCCTGAAGATCTCTTGAATATAGATTACAAAAGCATATCTAAATTTTTATATCTTCAATATATTGAGCCTGATTTCAGTGTGAGTCTAAATTAAAACTTTAGGTTACGTTGAAATATTTTTCCAAACTGTCAATTTCTTCGGTTATTTTTTGGTTAATATCTTCTTTTTTTATACCGAAAACTATAACGTTTAAAGTTAATTTGATCTTCTCAAATGTTTTTTTCAAAATTCCGTTAATTTTAGGTTTTTCCTCCATATCAAGAACACTTAGCTGAAGGTAATCTTCCCCGTTGGTAGTTGAAATGAATTTTATATGGCCCAGATGGCTGCATCCATTATTTTTTAAATAAAGGATGACATTATTTGCAAATTCCCTAATCTTATTAACAAAATCCTTATTGGATACTGGCTTTTTAAAGGTCAGTACCAGGTTTTTTGTTAAAATTATTGAGTTGTTTTCAGACATAAATAATTAAAAATTTTACAAAATGTTAATCAAATATAATAATTCTATTATACAAGAAGACCATTTTTGTTCTTATTTTGCTCTTATTATGCTGTTATATTATTCCAGATTTTCAATTTTAACACACTTTGCATTGAAGTCAAGTTTAA
>CAZFFH010000009.1:21419-22576 GCA_964518375.1 uncultured Actinomycetota bacterium | reverse complement strand
AAAAAATCATCAATATCCCTGGATTCCAGCACTACGGAATCATTAAATTTTCTTGAAAAAGCGTCTGAAAATAACCCATCCTTTAAAGCAAACCGCACCACTTCTGTTGCAAGTCCTCCCAGATAGGCACCTGAAAACATTTTTTCATAACGACCAATTCCTGGATTTAAAGTCATGCTGTCAAATTTTAAATCAATTTCGCCCATGGGTCCTTTTGAAAAGTTACCTGACTCGATATTTATAATCTGGTAATCATCCCCGTACAGGTTTCCACTCAATTTTTTCTTTATATTTGAATTTTTTTCAATATAGCTGACATTTGAACCTGTTCCAAGTATAAAGCCTATGTAACTTTCGAAGTTCCTGTTTTGAAATGCTGATATCCCCGAAAGAAGAGATGCAACAGTATCATTTAGCATTACAATTTTTTTATCCCTCTTAAAGCCTTGTTTCTTTATGGCAGCCTTCAGGTTTTCTCCAATAAATTCACCCTCAACTTCTTTTGCCTTGATTTCCTTTGTAAAACAACCCATCTTGCCGTCTCTATTGGGGTAAATTTCAATAGGATAAGAAAATACAAAACCGATATTATCACTTACATCAATGATATCTTTTATATTTTCAACTATTATCCTGAAGAATTCATCTTTTGAAACTTCTCTTTTTGAACCTGGCATATAAGATTGCTTTAAATTTTGGATCACTGGTTCGCTTTTATCACTAAATGTTATAACTGCAGACCTGAAATTCGTTCCACCCGCATCAAGAACTATAACAGGTTTATTAGCCGGAATTTTATTGCGAAATTGTATGAATGTAGGAAACATTTTTAGAGAGCTTTCCTCTCCTGTCAGCCCTTTTTGCATTTCGCCTAAAAACGAGCCAACATATTTATGGATAGCAATATCCTCAAAATACATTTTGTATTTTCTTAAGAAATTGGTAACGGCATCTTTTGCATTTTTTAATTCATTAATATTTAGAGCATCCATTATTTATATTGTCAATAAGTTAAGTTAACACTTAGATAATAAATTACTAAAAAATCCATTACGGGTAAAACAAAATGAGTAAGTATGTTAAGCTATTTTATATACTTCTTTAGCATACCGGCAAATTTCTCTTTTTCTTCAGGCAATACTGAATAAGTATGCTCT
>CAZFFH010000009.1:13498-21319 GCA_964518375.1 uncultured Actinomycetota bacterium | reverse complement strand
ATTTTAGCGCCCGCTTCTTGTACGGCTATGGCATCCTTTATAACATCTTCTGCTGATGTTGCAGTTCTGCCCTGAACCTTAAAACCACCTAAAATGCCGGAAGACTGCGGCGTAAGTCCAATATGTCCGATGACCACTATCCCTGCATCTGTAATAGCCCTGATTCTGGAAGCTACTCTTACTCCACCCTCCAGCTTGATGGCATCAACATTAGCTTCCTTTACAAATCTTACTGCATTTGCTACAGCATCTGCATCAGAAGTATGGTAACTTCCAAAAGGCATATCACCGACTACGAATACATTTGGTGCACCCCTCCTTACTGCTTTACTGTGAATGATACATTCATCCATGGTGACTGAAACAGTACCACTATAACCATATACGACCATCCCCAACGAATCACCCACAAGAATCATATCCATACCGGCGGCTTCAGCAAAACTTGCTATGGGATAATCATAAGCGGTTACCCATGTTATTTTTGTGCCGGTTTTTTTCATTTCATAAAAATCCCAAACAGTCGGTTTTTTTCTCATAAAACATTCCCCTCCTTTGCATATTAATTCTTAATAATAGAAAAATCTCCAATCTTGGCTGACTCAAGTATTAGCTTCATATAATCACTTGCAGTTGAAGAGTCTATCGGTACCGGCATATTCTTTAATTTCATTTCAAGCTGAGGATTCTTAGCAGCAGCAACGGCTCTAACTATATGCTCATCTGTAAATCCTTTAACTTCCTGCAATTTTACAGGTACCCCGATCTTCTTAGAAAAGTTTATCATTGCAATAGCCACAGCTTCACTAAGTTCTCTTGCTGAAACACTTTCCAAATCTAAATCTTTTTCTATATACTCTGAATATATTCCATAAAGATTTCTTAGCTGTCTTACAATGGCCGATGCAAAAAATACTGTATAGTAAGGGTTTAGAATACTGCATGCCCTTCCGTGTGCAAGAATATCGACAAGTGAAAAACTTGTAAGATGCCCGCCATTTGTCCCACCTATCATTATTGCATAACCGCCCAAATCAGTACCTAAACCTATTTTTTCTCTATATTCTAAATTCTTTGGCTCTTTTAGTACTTTTGGTAGATTTTTAACAATCATATCAATTGTTAAAAGCGCAACCTCTTCAATTTCATCTATTTTGTCATCAGGAGCTCCGTAGTATACTTCTAATGCATGCGCTATTCCATCCAGGGCACCATCAATAGTTAAATCTCTTCCCATGCTTATAGTTACTGAATAATCAAAAATTGCAGCCTCGGGTATAATCGCATCATCAACTATCAGTTTCTTCTGATTAGTTTCAATATCTGTTACATTTGAATATCTTGTAAGATGGGCGCCTGAAGACGAAGCAATCTGTACCGCTAAGATTGGAGTTTTTTTCTTTCCAACCTTATTCATAAATTCTGTAACCTTGCCTGTTCCAAAAAATGGCTCAATTTCATGTTTTCCGGGACCATAAGTCGCAAGCATAGATGAAGCTTTTACACAATCGATTGTGGAACCACCGCCAACAACTACAATTAATTCTGGATTTAACTTTTCAATTTCGTCCTGAATTCTATATACGTCTTCTCTTGGTGCGTTTGGTTTAGATTCATCAACCATTTTTAAGACTTTAATTTTTTTACTATTAAAACTTTCTAAGATTTTTTCTCTAAGACCACCGGCCCATTTTGCCTGAGGGATTATTAATAGTATTTTTTCCCCAAATTTAATTGCTAAATCACCAATGCTTCCTAAACAATTTAAACCAAATATATAATTATCTCCTTTAAATGCTTTAAGTATTCTTTTTGCCTTAATTAATTCGTTTTCCATCCCTTTTTACACCTTTAAAATTAAGCATTATTCTAAAACTACAACTTTTGAAAGATTCTCAAAGAATTTAATAATAGCGCTATGGTCCTCATTGCCTTTGTCATCTAAATCTAATGCTTTCAGCACCTCAAAAGCTAGAGAAGTAAAAGGCAATACAACGTCTAATTTTGAACTTGCATTTATAACGTTTTGAATATCTTTTCTATGAAGCTTTATTTTAAATCCTGGTTTAAAATTTCGACTTAAAATCATTGGTAGTTTTTGTTCCATTACAGTACTGCCTGCTAAACCTGTTCTTATCGCTTCAAATACTTTTGTGGGGGATAAACCTGCCTTCTGCGCCAAAGTAAACGCTTCACTTACAGCAATAATATTTAATGCAACAATGATTTGATTAGCAAGCTTAGTATAGTTTCCGGAACCAATTCCACCAATAAGGATATGACTATTACCAAGTATTTCAAATAGATCTGTTACTTTTTTATAGGTTTCCAAATCACCACCTGCCATTATTGCCAAAGTACCATCTACGGCCTTGGGTACGCCTCCCGACACAGGGGCATCTAAGAATTTTATTTTTTTTATATATAATGCATTTCCAATTTCTATTGAAACAAGAGGATCAATTGAGCTCATATCTATAACAATAGTATCTGGCTTTGCATAGTTTATAATCCCATTTTTGCCTATAATAACATCTATACTTTCAGGAGAATTTGGCAGCATAGTAATTATTACATCACTTTCTTTAGCTAATTCTTCTTTAGAGTTACATAATTGAGCTCCATAGTTTTTTAATTCTTTTAAAGGTTCTTTACATAAATCATAAACCCTTAGCTTAATACCGGCATTTAAAAGGTTAATCGCCATAGGCTTACCCATATTTCCGATACCTATAAAACCAACATGTCTTGTATTCATATATAAAACCTCAATCTTTAAAAATTATTTAAAAAAATTTGTTTAATCGCGCCGTAAATTTTTTTGTAATTAGCAAAATGTTCCCGGTATCTTTCTCTTACTTTGCTGTCAGGATAAAACTCTTTTCCTGATTTAACGAACCTGGAAACTGCTTCCCGGATGGTGAAAAGGCCAATGCTGCTTCCTGCAAGCATCATGGCAGCAAGACATCCTGCCTCCTTTATTTCCATCCTTTTAATCGGCTTACCGATAATCGAAGATTTCAATTGAAGCCAGTAATCAGCTATGGAATTGCCGCCGACCGACCTGAATTCATTTATTTTTACTCCTGCTTTACCCAGCAGTTCAACATTCATTGCAATCTCAAAGACAAGCCCTTCTATAATAGCTTTGAAGATGTCCTGTTTTGTAGAAGCAAGACTTAAACCTGTTATCGTGCCCTTGGCTGAAGGGTCAAAATAGGGTGTTCCGGATGGCGAAAAATATGGCAGGACATAAAGACCTGATGGTTCAAAATCCAGCATGGAGAAAAAATAGTCGTTAAAATGGATCTTTTTTAATTCTGCAATTTTCTTGTCCTCAGTACAGATTTTGTCCCTATACCATTTTAATAAACTTCCTGAAGTAAAATTAAAGGCCAGCGCAACATATGAATCTGGCGCTGCATGTATTTGAGTGCTGAAATTGTTCTTTAACATATCCTTGTTTATAACAAGCTCGTCTACGGCAATTATTTCACATTCAACCGTACCCATGCCATCAGCAGTTATACCGCCACTTAAAGCGCCTACACCAAGAGCTGCGCAGGGCTGGTCATGACCGCCGGTTACAACTGAGACTTTTTGACTAAAGCCAAGCTCCCTTGCAACGTCATCGCTTACGTACCCCATTTCTACACCGGAGGGAGAAGGTTCTGAAAATAAATTTATATCAATACCTATCTCGTCAAGTATTTTTTTTGACCATTTTTTTTGTCTTATATCAAAAAACAATGTTCGCGTACAAAGTGAGTAATTCATCTTTGTCTCTTTAATTCCCAAATTATGGTAAAGCAGATCGTCAGTAAAAAGGAATTTTTTAGTTTTTGCATAGATCCCGGGTAGGTTATTCTTAACCCATAATATCTTATTTAACGGAGCAACAAATCCCGGCGGATATCCTGTTATGTCGTAAAGTTCTTCCGGGGAAATCTTTGTGTAAATATATTCAAGCTCTGCTATGCTTCTTGCATCTGTTGAATAAATAGTATTGTAAAGAGGTTTGCCTTTTTCATCAATAGGAGTAAAACTTTCACCAACCGTAGATACCGAAAGAGCAATAACAGGATCCTTTTTAACGACATCATTGCTGTTAACTCTTTTTATAACATCAAAAACTTTTTCCCACATAACTTTTACATCAAACTCGACCCATTTTGGTTTTGGAAAAACAAGGTCGTATTCATTGTAAGCCTGGGCCAGAATTTTGCCATCTTCACTGAATGCAATTGCTTTTGTTCCAGTGGTACCAATATCGATACCCATTATGCTCATATTTCCCCCCAGTATAAAAAATTAGCAAATATTTATAATTGCCAATTATGCAAGTTTTTTTTGTTGTTTTACATGTTGCATTATTTACATCTAAGTTACAATTTTTTAACATACCTTACCGTAATATAAAAATACTATTATTTCACAGAGATATCAATTAGAAAATAAACAGGTATTCTATACCAGAATTTGTTTCTACAAACAGGGCAGTTAAAAATTATATTTTTGATCTTTTAAAATATATTTATAAATTGCCTTGCCAAGCCCGCAATTGTAATTTTCATCAGTGACAAAATCTGCTGCCTGGAGAACTTTTTCGTAGGAGTTTTTAACGGCAATTCTTAAGCCTGATTGATCAAACATGCTCAGGTCATTGTAACTGTCGCCAAAAACAGCTATTTCTTCTTTTTTGAAACTAAACTTTTCAGCTATTTGCTTGAGAGCATTGCCTTTAGTGGCATCCAGATCCAGAATATCAAAAAAATACTCTCCCGACCTCACAAGTTGAAGCTTGCCCTCATATTTGCTCCTGAGATACACGTCAAGAGGATCAGTCTCCTTAATAGTAACACTGATATCTACGCAACTATAGCAATATTTCTCATCATCTATATCCTCCACCTGCAGGAGCTTCTCGTTGATTTTGCGGAATGCTTCAAAAGTTGGATGCTCTTCGTCATAGAGTATCCTGCCATCGGCCAGTGCCACTACCGGGCTGCAGCCTCCATGCCTGATATCAGCAATTATTTCATGATAATACTCAGGATTTATCCTTACAAAACTGTTAATTTGACAGTCTTCATTTACAATAACAGAACCGTTAAGCGTTATCTGGGGCATCTTTAACCCCAGCAATTCAACCAGCCAGGAAATAGAAGCAAAAGATTTGCCGGTTGCAAGTATGACTGCAATTTTCCTGTCCAGGCATTCAAGCAATGCTTTTTTATTGAATTGGGGCAGCTCTGATTTATTATCAAGCAGCGTACCATCTACATCTGTGACAAGCAGTTTAATCATATCACGGGTCATCTTGTTATGTGTGTTGCAATTCCAAAGCAGTCTTCTGCAGCTTCCATCACTGCTTCCGAAAGAGTTGGATGTGAATGGATGGTTTCCGCCAGGGTGTCTACAACCATCTCGCCTTTCATTGCAACAGCAACTTCGTGTACCAAATCAGAACATCTCGGTCCAACCATCTGGGCGCCAAGTATTTCACCTGAATCTTTGTCTGTTACAACCTTAATGAAGCCTTCTGTTTCACCAGTTATAAAAGCTTTGCCGCTATTGCTGAATGGGAAAAGCCCAAAACATACATTAATGCCCTTGCTTCTTGCCTGTTCCTCATTTAGACCAACCGTACCTATTTCAGGGGATGTAAATACTGCCCATGGGATTACCCTGTAATCCATAGTCTTATCTTTTCCGGCAATATTTTCTGCGGCGATCTTGCCTTCATCAGATGCGACATGTGCAAGCTGAAGCCCTCCATTGACGTCGCCAACAGCATATATATTTGGAATATTTGTTCTTAAGTGAGAATCCGCTTTGATAAAACCTCGTTCATCAATAGTTACTCCAATTTCTTCAAGACCTATCCCTGTTGAATTTGGCCTTCTACCTACGGAAATCAGCACCTTGTCGGCAACAATTTCATCTCCGCCCTTTATCTTGCAGAAAAATTTCCCCTTATCTTTTTTAACTTCTTCTATTACTGAATTTGTAAAAACATTTATTCCCTTCTTCCCAAAGGCTTTCGCAATTACTTTGGAAACTTCTACATCTTCAGTGGATAATATTCTTGGCAGCATCTCAACAATAGTAACACTGCTTCCAAAAGTACTGAAAATATTAGCAAACTCAGAACCAATTACACCTCCGCCAACAATCAAAAGCGATTCAGGGATTGCAGTAAGTGACAGTATGCCTATATTGTCAATAACACCCTCATCCTCAAGGTTGAAAGGTGGCACATTAGCAGCATGCGAGCCTGTCGCAATTATTATGTTTTTTGCAATAACTTCAACTTCCTGGCCGTTTTCGCCAGTTACCAGGATTTTATTACTTGAAATTAGTTTGCCGTTTCCCTTAACAAGTTCTACATTGTTTTTCTTGAAATGGAAAGCAAGTCCCTGCCTTTGAGCAGCAATTACTTTGTCTTTCCTGTCCATTGCTTTTTTAAAATCAAGATTCCAGCCCGAAATGTTAATTCCAAAAATATCAGCTTTTTTTATTTCATCTATGGTTTGGGCGACATGATAAAGTGCTTTGGTGGGTATGCAGCCCCAGTTGAGGCAGACACCGCCAAGATTTTCTTTTTCTATAACCATTGTTTTTACACCGAGCTTTGCGGCCCTGATTGCTGCAACATATCCCCCGGGACCTCCGCCCAGCACTGCCAGATCAGTATTTTTTGTTTCCATAAAAATTCAACTCCTTGCTAAAATTAAAAAATTACTTTAAATTAAAAAACTAAATGACAAATACTAAAAATAATCTAATTAAGAAAATCGAAAATTGCATCGAAAGATGTGCAGGGACCGAAGAAATTCCTTGCCTTGATCTCGGACTGATTGGGTATGATGATACATTTCAGGTTCAGATGCATTTATTTGAAAAAGTAAGGACAGGGCAAATCCGTGGTTTAATTTTGCTGCTTGAACATTACCCTGTGATAACAATTGGAAACAGCGGAAAAATCAAGAATTTACTTGCCGGCAAAGAAAGCTTAGAGAAGCAAGGAATTGAGCTTGTTCAATCCAATCGTGGAGGGGACATTACTTTTCATGGTCCGGGCCAATTAGTTTGCTACCCTATTTTTAACCTCACACATTTGGGAAAAGACCTGACTTTATTCGTATGGAACCTGGAACAGGTGATAATTGATTTCCTCAAACCATATAATATCAAAGGAACAAGGATAGATAAGTTAAGAGGTGTTTTTACCGGCAGTAATAAAATAGCTTCCATAGGTCTGCATGTAAAAAAATGGGTTACAATCCATGGCTTTGCCTTAAATGTAAATGTCGATCTGGATTACTTCAACAATATCGTCGCATGCGGTTTGGAAGATTATAACCCAACCTCAATGCAAAAAATTTTAAATAAAAATATTCCTATTGGTGATGTCAAAGAACAGGTGCTTTTAAGTTTCTGCAAAATATTTAAAATAAAGAGTTCTTTATTTTTTTTCTGATTTATTTTTCTCTCCATTTTCTTTCTTCAGGATTGCATATATTTCTTTAAGCACTTTCAAAGGCTCTTTTATCAGCCGCTTCGGGAAAAACGGCATGAGAGTAGCAATCGCTTTCTTCATATCTTCGTTTACCCTGTGTGGCTTTGTAAGTATCCTGTCAATGAAATCCTCTGCAAAAACAGTTCTGAGATGACGCCTGTCTATCTCTATTTTTTTTGCGCAGTTATCGCATGACACGCTGCGCAAAAAACTACCGATGTACTGCACGGTATGAGGTGTTTCCTCATTACAACTGATACAGAATAATGTTATTTTTGCTTCTTCATCTTTCATTTTTT
>CAZFFH010000009.1:0-13398 GCA_964518375.1 uncultured Actinomycetota bacterium | reverse complement strand
GCACCGGGTATCGCGATAGAGGGAGTTGCAGAAGTTGCTGTTCTTTGGGCGCCGGCTGAGGATTTCAACTTTTCTGCAAAGGCAGTTATGTCTTCTTTTACAATTCTTCCTCCAGGACCCGTTCCTATGATGGGCTCTTTTAAATAATCTATTCCCATCTCTTTAGCAATAGCCTTTGCAAGTGGTGATATTTTTAACCTTTCCGTAATCTCAGTACCGCCAACAGCCGCAGGTTTAGGTAGATAGGCTTCAACATCTTCTTTTACGATTCTGCCGCCAGGACCCGTTCCTATAATTTTTGAAATATCTATTCCTTTATTCTCCGCGATATTTCTTGCAAGTGGTGAAATCTTAATTTTAGCGGAAATAGTGTCTTTAGCTTCTAAAGTTTCCGGAGTCGTGATTTTTCCCGCTGAAGCTTCGGGGATAGCTTCATCTGCGGACCCAATATATGCAATGACTTCAGTAACCGGGACCTCTTCGCCTTCTGCCCTGATTATTTTCCTCACAATTCCAGAATTATAAGCTTCAACTTCAAGGGATACTTTATCAGTCATTACTTCAAACAATACTTCCCCTGCTTCTACCTTATCGCCCTCTTTTTTATGCCACTTTTCAATTACTCCCGTCTCCATCGTCAAACCCAATTTTGGCATTATCACTTCATGCATTTTAACTCCTTCCAGATACCAGTGTTTCTCTTTATTCTTAATTAATTATTTATTTATTTTTTATTACCAGAATATATCAATTTAACAAATTATTTCATTTTAATAAATTAATTTTTAACATTTGTAATATTATTTATTTTAATATATATAAAAATAATAATTTAAGCTATATTTAAAACTTGAAGTACACCTTTTTTAATTCTTTCAGTATTTGGTATCATCTCCTGTTCCAGAACCAGGCTGTAAGGTACCGGACAATTTTTTCCGGCTACCCTTAATATCGGAGCGTCAAGAAGATCGAAACCTTTTTCTGCAACCTGAGCAGCAACTTCGCCCATAAATCCGCCGAAACTGCACGCTTCTTCAACACAAACAAGCCTCCCGGTTTTTTCCAAAGAACTCAATACAGTATCAAGATCAAGAGGCCTTAAAGTTCTCAGGTCAACTACTTCACACTCGATGCCGTTGTCATTTTTCAAAACGTCTGCTACTTCAAGGGACCTCTGTACCATGAGGGATGTTGCAACAATGGTAATATCTTTTCCTTTTCTTTTAATATCTGCCAGCCCAAGCGGAACTTCATACATTTCTTCAGGCACATGCTGGATATATTTTTTATTCTTGTAAAGCAGCTTGTGCTCTATAAATATTATGGGATTATCATCATTAATTGCAGCAACCAGCAACCCTTTTGCATCATATGGGCAGGATGGCATCACAACTTTTAACCCGGGTATATGAGCAACAAGCGCTTCAAGGCTCTGGGAA
This sequence comes from uncultured Actinomycetota bacterium, assembly GCA_964518375.1. Lineage (GTDB taxonomy): Bacteria > Actinomycetota > Humimicrobiia > Humimicrobiales > Humimicrobiaceae > JAHILC01. The sequence continues at coordinate 11,959 of CAZFFH010000009.1, read as the reverse complement.
TGCTGTGCCGCGGCTCCTGTTCCGCCACCGCCCGCTGTCCTGATAACCATTGGGACTTTTGCCTTGCCCCCGAACATATATCTTATTTTTGCTGCCTGGTTAGCTATTTCGTCCATAGCAATGGTAATGAAATCAGAAAACATTATTTCTACAATTGGCCGCATTCCCGTAACTGCACTTCCTGTAGCAACGCCTATTATTGCATCTTCGGAAATTGGAGTATTTCTTACCCTGACTTTGCCGAATTCTTCGAGCATACCGGCTGAAACTCCAAAAGCACCGCCATATTCAGCAACATCTTCACCCATTAGATAGACGTCACTATCTTTCTGCATAACCTGCTGCATTGCCTCCCTGATAGCCTCCAGGTAAGTTATTTCTCTCATCTTAATTAGTATCTCCTTTCGCACATACTTATGCGTAAACGTCTTCTTCAACGGTACCGGGGTCAGGGAATGGACTTTCCTCTGCAAATTTAACCGCCCGGTCCAGCTCTTCAACAACTTCGGCTTCCAACTGCTTATCTTCTTCTTCAGTTAAAACACCGTCGTCAATTAAGGATTCCCCGTATCTCGGTATAGGATCTTTTTCCATCCAGCTTTTAACTTCTTCTCTGCTCCTGTAAACCTGTGCATCACTCTTGGAATGCCCTTTCCACCTGTATGTAAGGCATTCAATCAGAACAGGTCCTTTGCCAGCCCTGCAGTAATCTGCAAAATGGCGGACAGTATTATAGACTTCCACTATATTGTTGCCGTCAATTGTCAAACCTTCTATCCCATAAGAAAATTTTCTATCGGAAATTTTACTAATATTAAAAGCCTCTTTTACAGGCATCGACATTCCATAAATATTGTTTTCGCAAATGTATATTACCGGTAAATCCCATATTGATGCCATATTAAGAGCGCCATGGAAATTGCCTCTGTTTGCTGCGCCATCCCCAAAGAAACATGCAACAATTTTTCCCTTTTCCTTTATTTTACAGGTGAGACCGGCACCTGTAGCTATATCTATGCTTCCACCAACAATACCGTTTGCTCCAAGGTTGCCTTTTGTAACATCAGCTATATGCATAGATCCACCCTTACCCTTGCAGTAGCCTGTTTTTTTACCCAGCAGTTCTGCCATCATAATGTCAATATTGGCACCCTTTGCAATACAATGACCATGGCCCCTGTGTGTAGAAGTTATATAATCTTTTTTTTCAATTGCATAAATTGCCCCCACCGCTGTGGCTTCTTCACCAACATACAGGTGGCAGGTTCCGTGAATCTTGCCGCGGATAATGAATTGCTCTGTCTGGTCTTCAAAATGTCTTATTTCATACATTTTTTTAAGCATTTCAATTTTTATTTCAGGGTCCAGTTCTTTAAAATAATTCCTGATTTTATGTCCGTCTATTATCGTGTACCCTGTTTCCTGCTTGCTTTTCTTAATGTTTTCCAGTTTTTTTACCATTGGCACCTTCCTTATTTGCAAGAAATTAATATATAAAGCATAGTTTTGCTTTTAAGCTTATCCTTCTTAACATTTGGTTTCTATTCCTTGATCAGCTTCTCTGCAGTTTCTTCATCAGTAATAAGTATGTTTATAATTTTACCCTTCAATGCTCCTGTAATTATTTTTATTTTTTTCGATCCAAATGCTATTCCGATGACGTTATTTATCTTTTTTATTTTATCAATAGGAGCTCTTACTATTCTCTCATCAATTTCAGTTAGAACGGGATCGCCCGATTCATTTATAAAAATCAAATTAATATCCCCAACAGCTCCAAGACCTTCAAGATATTTAAAATCCTGGATTTTAAAGTTGCCGGTTTTTATCATGGTGGAATCAGCTCCAATATCGCTCATGCCTAGAATTGCTGTGTCTATGCCATCAGACATTTCAATTATTTCCCTTACATTGCTGTCATTTGTTATGATTTCCTTTGTTTCCCTGCTATCCAGCACTGCCGGGGAGTGGATCACATAGCTGACTCCGCCAAACTTGTCAGCAATGGTTTTTGCCACAGAATTTGTGTGAACCCCGGTACCAACCTTTCCAAGCCCCCCGAGAAGGGGGATGACTTTTATGTCTATCTTTTTATTAGTTTCCAGGTAATCGCTTACTGTTCTAAGAGTTACACCCCAACCAATTCCGAGATTATCTCCATCTTTTAAAATCCTCTCAAGAAGATTGCCAAGAGAAATGGCCATCTGCCTGAATGTTTCATCAATTTGTGAAAATGTAGGAACAACCAAACATTCTTTAATTCCAAATCTACTTTCAATTTCATTCTCAAGCTCTTCAAATTTTTCCCATGGTGAATTAATCTTAACTTCTATTATTTTTTCTTTTTTTGCTTTAGTTAAATAGCGCGAAACTTTCGTTCTTGAAATACTCAGCTTATCGGAAATTGCCTGCTGATTGATATCCTCCTGATAATAAAGCCTGGCTATTTTTGATAAAAGTTTTTTTTCTTCTAATTTATTCATATTATTTTTAAATCTGCACTTTTGTGCATTGCTCGCAACTATATTCATATTATATACAAAAAAACCCATAATTTCAATGAACTTTGCTGATTTGCAAATATAAAATTATTGCTATAAACTATCTAAACTAGATATTAAAATTCTTATTTAAAATATGGCTGCCACAAACGTAATAATCATTAAAATAATTGAAATCGGACCTGTAATAATAATTCCATCAATACTATTTCTTGTAGGTTTTATAACCACAAGAAACCCTTTAAGAAACTTAAAAAACTCTGTCTTTATCTTTGCAGGAATGGTGGGATTTGCAATACTGCTGACCTTATTCATCAATTTTTTTAAGCCGCTCATAGATACCATAATTTTAAATTCTCCAAAAAAATTTGAAATTATTGATATAGGATGGTCGGCTTCAAAAGAAATAATCTTAAACTCCCCAATAACATTACAAATAATAATCGGGGTTTTTTCCTTAAACATAATCATGCTCCTGCTGCGATTTACAAGAACCATAAATATTGATATCTGGAACTACTGGATTTTCCTTCTGGTAGGCTCAATAATTTTTACAATTACTGAAATTAAATGGGTTGGTGTTTTAATTGCACTTATTGTTGCAGCAATAACTCTCGTGATGGCAGACATTTATGCACCTTTTATTGGAAATTATTTTGGTATAAAGGGAGTTTCTATCCCGCAGACACAAGTTGTTACCTGGGCGCCGGTTTCACAACTTGTAAATTTTATTTTCAACAAAATCCCAGGCGTAAGTAAGGCTCATATATTTTATGAAGAAATACAATATAAGCTTGGATTTTTTTCTGAACCCATGGTTATGGGTTTTATTTTCGGATTTGTAATAGGCATCATTACAAAATATAGAAACTTTCAACTGAATGTATGGCCGAATATTCTATACGCTCTGCTATCAGGATTTAAGCTTGCGATAATCATGATTTTAATGCCCAGGATTGTTACTATATTGTACAAAGGCCTTCATCCTGCAATAAATGACATCAGGGAATTCATCAATCGAAGAATCACAAAAAGAGTTTTGTATGTGGGAATTGACTCGATCTTTTTTGCAGGAATGCCTTCGATTATAGGTTTGTCAATAATAATAATTCCCCTTACGGCCTATATTGCAACAATACTTCCGGGAAATAAAATACTCCCGAGCGCCGATCTTATAATAATTCCTTTCCTTCTGGTCTGGGCCATTGCTCTATCGCAAGGGGATATCTTTCGAAGCTTCGTATCTGCAGTAATAATTATTCCACTGATGCTGTGGATAAGTACAGATATGGGGACCCTATTTACCAGTTTCTTTCAAAAATACAACATTGCACTGGTTGAGGCTCATAAAAGCATTTCAAGTTTTGGAAGTGGCTCCAATTTGCTTTTCTGGATTTTGCTTCAAATCATAAAACCAATATTAAAGTTCTTTGCCTAAAAAGCAGCTATTTTTTATTTATCCGGTGTATATATTCCAGATAAAGATTTCTCCTGACCTGTCTTCTATCTTCTAACAGGGTTATACCATACCTTCCAAAGATAAGGTGCATCTTTCTATCATCGTGCATGATGCTTTCCCTGACATTAACAACATTTGTTTTGTTTACCCACAATCCTGATTCCTGGGAAATTAGTGGAAAAAATGAATACTTTTTTATCAATTTCTGCCAATCAATGACAATTTTATTTATTAAATTTACATAATTAATGTCTGGGTTATTACCAATTATAGCCTTTGCCTGTCTTACAATTTCCCGTACAACTCTTTTTTCTATTCTCTTCAGGTTGTAAGAGGCAATGGCTAAGAAAATACCATAAATAAGTGTGACCAGGATAAGTATGGCGGGGACAGCAGAAAAATACTTAACATCACCATTTACAAACATAATGATATATTTACCAACCTTGCCTAAAAATGTTTCAAGCCATAGATTTAACATTATATGCTCCGATTACTTGTATCTTAATATAAATTACTTGTATTTATAATTTACATATTTTCTATAATTTATATGTTTTAAAAATTTAAGTAAACAAAATTTTAACTTGGTGGAGATGAGCGGATTCGAACCGCCGACCTCTTGTCTGCCAGACAAGCGTTCTCCCACTGAACTACATCCCCGTATTAATCAATTTAAATTAGAATAAAAAGATTTAAATTATTCAAGCCAATATCAATTAAAGGCTGGATTTTTAAATTATATCATATACATAAGCCTAATCTAATATTTCAGAAATTTTAAACCAGTACGTAAACATTTCTTTTTCAAATTTTGGGTAGTCTTTATATTTCTGAGAAATTATTTCCCAAAACTTTCTGTTATGTTTTCTTTCAAAAACATGAACTACTTCATGGAATACTATATACTCTATTAAATATTCGGGTAAATATTTCATAGAAATATTAGCAGTCAAATCTTTTAATATGCTTAAGCTTGCCCACTTTGTTCTCATCTTCCTAAAATAAATATTATTTATTTCAACTTTCATCTCATTGGTTAATTCTTTTGCAAGACTGAGCGTAAGTTCTTTGAATGTGTCGTTTGTTCTTTCGATTAAATCTTTTCCTTCTGCATTGCTCAAGCAATCTTCTATAAAGCTTATCTTTTTTACAATCCAACTATTATGCTTGTTTAAAATTGATTCAGGTTCGTAACCGAATGGGAGAATGAGAAAAAGCCTTCCAGTTTTAAATTCAAGTCTTGGATATATTATAGATCTATAATAAACTTCATATTTAAAATTATATGGTTCCATAATTTTTTATTCGCTCTATAAGTTTTACAAATAATTCATCCATTTTTTCCAAAGTTATGCCATATTTCCTCTTAAGCCCTCTTACAAATTTTCTGACTTCCTTTTCCACATTTTTCTCCTCAGTTGGTTGATTATACCAGTCTGGAAACATATAATTTCGGAGCATTTCTGAAATACTTTTTACTTCAGACAATAATTCATTCTCTTGAAATTTACTCTTTTCATCTTTGCCAAATTCATTTTCAAGTACCAGTAATATTGAATATTCAAGTTTAGATAAATTTAACGATCTTTGTCTTTCAGAGAGTCGCTCAATTTCTCTAATTATTTCTATGCCATCCAAGTAAATATTCTCATAATTCTGTGTTTTTTCTTTCCAGTTCTTAAGCAGCCTCTGGACCTTATCAGCTATAGATTCATAAATAGGATTTTTATGCTGTTCCACAAGCACTAATCTATTTAATGTAAAAAGAATATTTGCAGCTTTTTCTTTTTTACTTTTAACTTTCTCTTCGAGTGTCTTAAGATATTTTTCGTCAAAGGATACTTCAGAAAGTCCTGTTTCCAGCTTTTTTAATTCCGTAGATTGATGAATAAATTTAACAGTCTTGTCATAATACTTTTCAACATAGCTTTCAATCGGCGGCTTTTGAATGACTACTTTCATGTAATATGTGTAGACTGCAGTAATCCACTTATAGTCTTCCAAATATTCAATCTTGATCTCATTTGCTCCAAGAATTTCAAAAATATTTCGGATATTCTTATACTTCTCAATAAAACTTTTTTCTCTTTCGGTCTCAGTTGTTAAAATTTCTATAGCTTTTAGAAGAGACTCTCTATCATAAGATCTTGGGACTTCTATAAATATTTCTAAAATTTCATATATTAGATTTTTAAACTCTTCCCTGACATTGTCCAAGCTAAGGAGTGCATGTTTTATATCTTCTTCATTGTATATCTCCAGTGCTTTCTTAATTTCTTTAAGGACCCCAACATAATCAATAATAATTCCAGCTTCTTTTAAACCTTTATACGGACGGTTGGTTCTTGCAATTGCCTGAAGGAGCCTGTGCTCTTTAAGCAGTTTATCAAGATACATTACCTGTAGTTTTGGAGCATCAAACCCGGTAAGCAACATATCGGTAACAATTAATATCTTTGGCTCATCTTTTTCTTTGAAATCATTAATTATCTTTTTATTTATGTCATCTGTATCTTTGGTGCCAAATCTTGCTTGTACTTCTGCAACTTTTTCAAGAAAAGCCTGCTCATCTTTTCTTTCATATGTCATTACTATTTCTGAATAGTCATCGGGCAGATACTTATCAATCATATTCTTATAAATTACACAGGCTTTTCTGCTCCCTGCAACTACAATAGCTTTAAATTTGCCGTCAACATTTTCCTTAAAATGCTCTGCTATATCTTTGGCTATCATATTAATTCGTTTCGGATTTTCAAGTATTAGCTTTATTGTATTGAGCTTTTCCTTTACCTTATCTTCAACTTCTTCCCTTATTTCTTCAGGCAATTCTTCAAGTTCAGAGTTAAGAAATGCTTCCAGCATATCTTTCTTTAAATGTACCTCTTCGGTAAGTCTGGGTTGATAGACGATTTTAACTGTATAACCATCTTTTATTGAATCGGTTATAAAATATTTATCAAGATAAATCTCTCCTGGAGGATAGCTGAATTCTATATAAGTATCTCTTCCTTTTTTTGATATGGGCGTACCTGTAAAAGCAAAGAAAAAAGCGCTTTTAAAAATATCTTTCATTTGTGCTGCAAGCAATCCGTATTGCGTTCTATGGCCTTCGTCAATAAAAGCTATAACATTTTTCCTATTCATTATGGTTTCTTTTAATTCAGAAATCTTTTCAATTTCTTTTTGCAGCGCTCTTAATTCCTCTGGTTTAAACTTGTGAACAAGAGTTATAAAAATGCCCCTTTTACCACGATAATCATCATGTTTTAAAATTCTTTTTAATTCAAAAACAGAACCAATAACCTCTGGTTTTACAATATCCAGAAAATTAAATTCATCACTTAACTGCTCTGCAAGTTCTTTTCTGTCAACAATAAAAAAAATGGTGGGATTTTTTAACTCTTCTGAAAGATAAAGTTTATTAGCAGCGAAAATCATTGTAAAAGTCTTGCCGCTTCCCTGCCAGTGCCAAACAAGACCCTTATTCTTCTCTTCTTCCCCGGCCAAATTTTCCAACACTCTATTTGTTATTTTATTTGCAGCCCTGAACTGCATATATCGAGTTATAACTTTGCCCGATTCGCCCCTTTCTACTCTAAAGAATAGAAAACTCCTGATAATATCTAAAAGAATCTCTGGCGCTAACATTTCTGTTGTAGAATTAACAGCATCTTCTTCTAAATTATGATCTTTTTTATTCTCAATTTGTTCACTTCGCCATCCAAAAGCTGATGCCTCATTTTTCCATGTAATTATAGGGAAATAACGAACCAAACTTTCAGCAGCTATACCAATTTGAATATATTTATAAAGCTCAGGAACTATATTTATATAATCAATAATCTGTTTATAAGCCGTATACCAGCTCTCAGAAATATTAACAGGATTTTTACATTCAATGTTTACCAAAGGAATACCGTTAACATAAAGTATTATGTCTGGTCTTATAAAATCTCTCCCATGATAATAAGCCTGGCGCGTTATCACTAATTCGTTATTATTTATCTCATCAAAATTAAATAGTTGGATGTATTTGATTATTTTCTCTTTTTCAAACTTCACAGGTATCCCGAACTTATAATAGTTCAGGATGGTTTTTGCCCCTTCAACACCGGAACCTGCCAATCTAAGCAAATTTAAAACCTTGTTAATCTCATCGTCGCCGATTCCCGATTCCCGGTTTATAATTTTTAAGTTCTTAACCAATGAGGGAACAAGCAGGGGTTCTTCATAGCTCTCCCTCTCTAGATTCTCTGCGGAAATAAATTCCCAGCCTTTTGCCTCAAGCTTTTGAATTATATAATTTTTTACAAGATTCTTTTCATTAAAGGTCATGATAAGATCTCCAGCTTTACTCTTTTCTCCCCAGAGAACAAATCATTCATTAAACCCTTTTTTATTCTTTTTAATTTATTCTTTTTTTCTTTTAATAATTGAATTCTTTCATCAACAGTTGAAAGGATTTCTGCTATTTTATTTTGTTCGAGGAGAAGAGGGAGGGGTATTTTTAATTTTGAGAGCATTCTCCAAGAAGTGCGAGGATGATTAGTGCCGGTTGAAGTAGTTATCGCGTAACGGAGTGTATTTGGATGATGTATTAGATATAATATAAATATATTATTTATTCTATTCTTAGCTTCAAAAACAAGTATATCGGTAGAGCATACTCCACTCCACTCCGCAATTGCTGCTTTATTTAAATAAGGACGTAGTTTACCATAAAGAATATCACCAGCTTTAAATTGAAATTTTATACTCTTAACTTCAGATGAATTTCCCCACCGTTTTATTTTACAATTTCCTGAATCTATATGCTCCAGCCCTATATATTTCGTAGTCTTAATACTACATGGAGAGACAGTCTCTTTCTTTTGTTTTATAATATTTCCTAATTTTGTTATATGCCAGTGTTTTGGAATTTTGCCTATTTCTGTGTCTTTAAACTCTTTGTGCCCAATTCCATTTCTTAACAGTTTATGCATTAAACCATTTTTCAGTTTTTCTGTTTTTGCTATGGTTCTATTAACTTCTTTTATGCTTTCATCTACCGATAATAGAATTTCAGCAATTTTTTCCTGTTCAATTACTGATGGAAGCAGTATTTGGAATTTTTCAACTTCTTTTTTTGTAATAGATTTAAAAGTTGAACCCGAAGATAATGATTCAAATAATTTCTTTGTATATTTTAAATAATAAAAAAGGAATATAAAATCTAATTTATCACTTTTAGTCCTAATAGCTGCAAGACCCCTACCAATACAACTTTTAAAAGGATTAATATTTACATCTCCAACTGGTGCTCTAACTGAAAGTAAAATATCATTTTTTTCTGCAATCTTTACCGGAACAGAACATGCAATAGTAGGTTTTGGATACATTTCTCCAAATTCAGCCTTGCCTTGCAAAAAAGGTAAACCCATCCCTTTGTTATTGTATGTAGAAGAAGGAGGTGATTGTCCCATAATGAGATCGGCTATATTATTATCGCCCAGATTAGAAATTTTCCACTTTTTAGATAATTTAATAAATTCCATTTTTTTAATTATAATTTAAATGACAACCTAAATGACAACCTAAATGACAACCATATAAGACTAAATTAATTTATAATGTGCCCCTCTTCCCATTCCTTCGAGCTTAATAACCTCCAATTTAACTAGCTTATTCATTTCCTTTAAGGCTGCTTGCCTGGTTATTTTAAATTCCTTGGCAATTTCACCCATATATACACGATCATTTTTAATAATCATTTCTACAATTTTAATTTGTTTATCGTTAAGGGCTATTTGTCCCCTCTCTTTTAAGAATTTTATATCTCTGCTTAAGCCTATGACTTTATCTTTCACAACTTTTATACTTAATGCCACTCCATCAGTAAAATATTCAAGCCATTCTGTAAGGTCCAGAGTATTCCGGTCAATGTTTCTTAATGCTTCATAATAACTTTGCCTATCCTGATCATAATAATCATCGAGTGCAAAGAATCTTTTTAAGTCAAATCCTCTTTTATATAGGGCAAGAGTTGCCATAACTCTTGCTGTTCTTCCGTTTCCATCAATAAAAGGGTGAATCCTGACAATCTCATAGTGTGTTATCCCAGCCTGGATAACAGAGTTAATATCATTTACTTCAATTGAATTAAACCAGTCTAAAAAATTTCTAAGCAGTATTGGAACCTGATCAGTATCAGGAGGCCTAAATATAACCCCACCAATTCCATTGCCCACGTAAACCTGGCGGTTCCTGATAAAGCCCTCGTCGCTTTGGTTTTGTAATGTGTTATTAGTTACAATTTTATGAATTTCCAGCAAATCATTTATAGTAAAAGGATTTTTGTTTGCAAAATCTGAAATTTTTCCCAATGCTTCAAGATAATTTAATACCTCTTGCCTATCTTTTCTCGTTGCCATAACATCTCTACCCTCGGCAAGTCTGCTTACTTCCTCATAAGATAACTTATTCCCCTCAATGGCTGTTGAAGAATGGGCACTTCTTAAAACTGCTTCTCTTCTCAGGGAAACATCCCATTTAGGAATAAGTGGAATATTCAAAATTACAGCTCTATCTCCGGCAATATGTGTAAGGTTCTTTACAATTTTATTTGTGTAGGTAAAATTAGGTTTAAACATTATCTATTTCACCTAATTCTTTCAGGTAACCCGCAATCTTTGTTTCATTTTGGTAAAGTTCTTTGTCTATCTCAAGTAATTCCAGCCACTCTTTTTTAATATTTATTTCTTCAGTTTCTTCTTCAGGATATACATAAAGTGTGACATTAAGGTTATAATCATTTTCTTTGATTTTTTCTTTACCCACCAATTCTGAGAAACCAACTGATTCAATGCAATTTTTATAAGCGTTCGCAATTCTACCTATATTCTCATTTCCTAAAATATTCAGTTTTCTCACATCAGGATGTTGCTCATACTCCTTGCTTGCATTTATAAACTGGATCTTGTCTTTTTTTATCTCTGATTTATTTTTATTAAGAACCATAATCGCACCCGGCGCTCCAGTATTGTAGAAGAGCTTTTCAGGAAGAAGGATAATAGTTTCTATTAAATCAGCTTCTATAATTTTGGTTCTTACAATTTTTTCTTTACCACCCCTAAAGAGACATCCATTATCAATTACTACACCTACTCTTCCGGAATCCTTTTTTGCAGATGCAAGCATGTGTTCGATCCAAGCCCAGTCAGCAGATTGTCTAGGAACAAAACCAAACCCATATCTTTCTGACCAGAACTCCCCTTTTCTTAGAACTTCTTCGTCATATCCATCTTGATTCCAGGGAGGATTTGCTATAACAACATTGAAAGGAAGGATATTTCTTGAATCCTTGAATTTTGGATACAGCAAAGTATCACCAAGCATAAGTTTAGCATTCCTTATATCGTGGATATATAGATTCATTTTTGCCAGTGCCAGAGTTTTATGGTTGGCTTCCTGCCCATAAAGAAAAAGTCGGTCTGCTTCAGTTTTTCCATAGACATCTTTGACATGATTGTAAGAACTTATGAGCATGCCGCCTGAACCACAAGCAGGGTCGTATACGCTTTCATTAGGCTTTGGACTGAGCATCAGTACTATTAATTTTATGACTTCTCTTGCAGTATATACCTCACCTTCCTTAGCTTTTTGAGGGGCAAAGTATTTTAAAATCCATTCATAAGCATCTCCAAGTATGTCTGGAGATACATAATGAAGTGATTTTTCACTTAACAATTCTACCAGTTGTCTTAAAACTTCAGCATTTTCTCTGCTGGTAGTAAATTGAACAAAATCTATATTTTCAAATACGCCTCTTAACTCAGGATTTCTTTCTGCAAGAAACTTCATGGCATTGGAAAAGTTTTCAGGTATTCTTGCCGGATCCTTTCTTATATTTTCCCATAGATGCTCCTCGCTCATATCAAAATCATGATATATTGAATTTTTAGCTTCCTTTTTTGCCTCTTCTTCGTTTAGTCCATCAGAAAGCGCCTCTTTATAT
>CAZFFH010000008.1:8306-25332 GCA_964518375.1 uncultured Actinomycetota bacterium | reverse complement strand
TGTTCCGAATAATTTTTCCAAATTTTATTTCCTTTCTTGGGTTTCCTGGTTCTGTTTCACCTTTATAATTGTGTTTGGAGGGTAGTATCCTCTTCCTGTTGAATTAGCATAAAGCAGCACATTCCTGCCAAGAAGAGTACCGGGATTAGTGACAGTGTTGCATCCGGTTTCCACACCGTCTGCAAAAATTGCACCAAACTTTCGCAGACCGGTTTCATATTTCTTACCGGCAATATTTAAAACTATTTTTGATTCTATCATTTTTAAGTTTGCAAGTTTTGTGCCTGCCCCCAGGTTTACCTTGCCCAGGATACTGTCACCAATGTATGCGAAATGCCCGGCTTTACTTTCACCGAGCATAACCGCTGTTTTCATCTCGGTAGTATGCCCGACTACACATTTATTGCCTACAATCACATTACCCCTTATGTAGGCCCCTTGCCGGATTTCGGTATTATCCCCGATTATGGTTGGTCCCTTTATCAGTGCTCCGGGCTCTATCACGGTTCCTTTGCCGATGTATATTTCGTCATCCATCAGGACAACTCCGGCATAAATAATAGTAGCATCTTCAAGTACTATCCCATCTTTTTTAACTATACCTTTGGAAGCATCAATAGTAAATCCTGATTCTAATACTTTGCCATCATAAATAACCATATCTTTACCTAAAAAGGAAGAGCCTTTCCTTAAATTTGAGACATTTGGGGTGATATTATTTTTTATATATTCATTGATATTCTTAAGCCCATCCCAAACATACTCCGCATTTTTAAAAAGTCCTTTTAGATGGTTGTCCTCAAGGTCAAAAAAATCTTCTGGTTTTAGCATGGTTTTACTCCTTTTTTAATAATAAACATCTATTTCCTTTTTAAAATATTGAATTAAAAAAAATTATAAATGTTTTTTTAATATTGGCAATATCATTATAACTTAAAATTTATTATTGAAAATTATTTGCTATTCATAAGAATTTGTCCGTGAAGGTACTATTCACAATAAGGCCATTATCTTATTGCAATAAATGATACATAACCGATTGTTTTAAAGATAATAGTAACAATTATGCCAGCCATAATTATTCCCAGGAAGATATCTAAAATAGCTCTCTTTGGAGGTATCCCAAAAACAAATGCTATCAAAGCACCTGTCCAGGCCCCTGTCACAGGAAGAGGAATACCAACAAATACAGTAAGTGCAAAACCTGAATATTTTTCAAATTTTTTTGAATATTTTCTTCTTGTTCTGTTAAAAAGCCAGTTAAAAAATCTATTGGCAGGTCTAAATTTTCTCATCAAAAACTTAGATAAGGGCTCTAAAATATAGATTATTATTACAGCAGGTATAAGGTTACCAATAACTGCTATAATAAAAACTGAATATAGGTTCAACTTATAAAAGCCCAGGCCCAGTGGTATAGCAGCTCTTATTTCTCCGATAGGCGTCATAGCAGTAAAAAATACCGCCAGTTGTGAAGTTATATTTTCAAATAAATTAGAAATTTCCAAAAGTAAAAACCTTTAGTTAATTTTTAAATTGATTCACAGCAAGTTTTTCCTGGCAAGTATAAACAGAACTATTCCTGAAACAATTGCAGTTATACCTATGATAGCTATAAAACCATAGTTAAAGTCACCCCACGGTACCCTAACATTCATCCCAAAGAACGATCCTATTATTGTAGGTACAGCCATTACAATGGTTATTGATGTTAACAGTTTCATAACCATGTTCAGGTTATTATTGATAATTGAAGCAAAAGCATCCATGGTTCCGCTGAGGATATTACTGTAAATCGTAGCCATTTCAATAGCCTGTCTGTTCTCAATTATAACGTCTTCAAGCAAGTCCTCGTCCTCAGGGTATTTTTTTATCCATTTTAATTTCATCATTTTTTCAAGAGTAGTCTGGTTGGACTTCAATGAAGTTGAAAAAAACACAAGGCTTCTTTCTAACTCCATGAGCTCAATTAATTCCTTATTTTTCATTGACCTTCGAAGGTTTATTTCAACATTTTTGCTTGCCTTATCTATTTGTTTTAAGAAACTCAAATAATATTTATCAATTCTCAGCAGCATTTGAAGTATGAATCTTGATTTTTTATATGTATAAAAAGTTTTAATTTTCTGCTCAAGAAAGTCATCAGTTATGTTGTTTTCCTGAAGGCAGACAGTCACGATGAAGTCATTATTTAATATTATTCCAAGAGGGAAAGTATTATATCTTGCGGAAGTTTCTATGACATCCATGACCGGGATATCAAGCAGCACGAGTATCTGTTCTTCCTCAACATCCAGGCGTGAGCTTTCTTCCCTGTCCAGCGCCGCTCTAAGGAATTCTATATCCAGGCCCGTGGATTCTGAAACCTGTTCAATTTCAGTACTTGATGGGTCTATCATGTGGATCCAGCATCCTTTTTCAATTACATCTGTTTCAATGGTCTGGTTGTCCTGGCCAGTTTTACGTATTTTTATCATTTACATTCCCTCCTCCCGGCATATTCATAATTTTATTATTTTTTATAGTTGATTATTGTCGCTTTTATTGCCGCTTAAATCAAATTTTAATTTTACTCTAAATAAGAATAATGGCAATCAAAAAATTCTACATTAAAAAATGCTAATATGTGCGTATCTTTAATTTTAATAGGCACATATTAGCATTTAGTAAGCTGGCAAGCATAAACTAAAAAAGCAATAATTACAAAGTTTTTTATGGCTGATTGGCCATAGGTAGCTTATTTAAATATCAAAGTGTCAAGCATTCCATAATAAACTGCCTGAGCGACATCCCCGGAAATATCATCATTTGCAATAGCAATGAAGAGATACAAATTGCTTTTGTTTTCAATAAAGCTGTATACAAATATAAAACTTCCACTATCCTTATCAGTATATTTATACATATATTCCTTGTAAGGGGTTCCATTCTTTAGCACAAGATTGTTCTCTGAGCTTTCGACATAAGTCCAGCTTTGCTGTTTTGCGGCATCTTCAGAAGCTTTTTCCGAAAAATCTTTGTAAGGTTTGTAGGCTATAGGCGATCCAGCCGTGAAAAAGAAAGATACAGGAGCATCTGTAGGTGGGGCAAGGCTAAAGCCTACTTCACCTTTTGTTTCGTTTTCAGTGTATGTCCAGTCATCAGGAATCGCAATTGAAAATGCAAAATCATCATTTGCAAAAACCGTACCCTGGTTAAATGATATCAGGCTGCCTTCCAGGACTACAAAATCATAAGTTCCATATAAGCTGTCATTTAAATAAATCTCAACTTTATATTTACCCGGGCCGATGGGCACTTGACCTCCGGTAAGTTCTAAGCTGAACCATAGATAAGAAGGCTCTACGTAGTAATCATCTACTACATCATACCTGACTTCATTTAAAACTTTTCCCGCAGAGTCTTTCCATAGCCCCTTAAGGCTGTTCCCGGTTACCATGTAATCAAGCTTAACAGTGGCGTAAACGGTCTCACTGGGAGAAAACTGCTGTGTCTCTTTTAACGGCACTCCGCTATTGTCTACTGCATTTGCCAGTTTTACTTCAATTATTTCCATCTGGGGCTTATTTACTTTAAAATTTGCAGTGTTTATAAGCTCGCCATTGTTAAAAAATTCAACCTTATAATTTCCTGCGGGTATAATTTTTGTATCATCAAGGGTATAAATATTTGAAGAAGCAATTCCTTCAAAAATGGTGTCAGGCTCATCCTTGTTGAATTTTTCCCCTTTATCAAGAACTATCTCGCCACTTTCCAGGTATGTCCACTTGAATTGCCAGTTGTCGCTTCCTTTTGTACCGATATATTTAACGGTGGCAAATATCTGTTTTGCACTTATATCAAACTCATTTTTTGGATTTATGGGTTCATTGGTATCTTTTTTTACATCTTCTGATATTACAATATTTTCAAAAGATAGTTTTGGTGTGCACGAGCTCAATGCAGGGATCAGTCCTAAAATAAAAATAAGTACAGTTATTAATATTGTCGATTTTTTTATTAAGTTTTTCATCGTTACCTCTCTTTGCCTGTTATTATGTTATTTTACATGCAATTTTTGCCAGCAATTTTTTAATAGTGCCCATATTAGCTTTATATTTCAAAAAACCTTTTATTATTTTGGTTTTGATATTATATTTACAATATTACCGGTAATTATCCCTTAATTAGGATACTTTAATTAATGCGTGCCAATGGTGTGCCAATGGATAACTTGCATTATTAATTTATTATCTTTTATTAGTATCGGTCTTTTTTTTTAAAACTTGAGTAATTTGGTATAAAATTAATTTAAGATGGATTTAGGAAAACTTAAGGAAATTTTAAAAAATGAGAAGCCTTACAGGTTAAAGCAAGCTGAGAAAGCGGTTTACAGGGACCTTGTGGATGATTGGAGCGCAGTCAGCAGTCTGCCGGCTTTGCTTAGAGACAAGTTAACACAAAGCTGTCCGATTTCAATTGATTATAAGTCAATTGTTTCTCAGTCAAAGGGCACCTTAAAAGCACTGATTAAGCTCAACGACGGCCTTGCTGTTGAAACAGTGCTTCTGCAGCATGCGCAGGGCAGGAATACTGTTTGCGTTTCATCCCAGGTTGGCTGCCCGCTAAACTGCCTTTTCTGCAAAACAGGGAAACTAAGGTACAAGAGGAACTTAACAGCATATGAGATAGCAGAACAGGTCCTGTTTTTTTCATATTATTTAAAGAAAAAAACCGTTCATGTAAATGCTTGTAAAAGCTACCATGATAATGCTCGTAAAAGCTCGCATGTTACAAATGTTGTTTTTATGGGTATGGGTGAGCCATTTTTAAATTATGGCAATGTTATGGACGCAACAAGAATTTGCAATGATAAAGATAAATTCAACATCGGTGCGCGTAAAATTTCCATCTCAACTTGCGGTATACCCCAAAATATTGAAAAACTTTCAAAAGAAAATCTACAGGTAAACCTGGCAATTTCATTAAGTGCTCCTAATAATGAGCTCAGGTCCAAATTGATGCCTATAAATGAAAAATATCCTGTTGAGGTCGTAATTGATGCCGCAAAGAAATATATTGCCCGCACCAATCGAAGGGTTATGTTTGAGTATGTATTAATTGATAAATTCAACGAATCTGTCGAGGCTGCCGGGGAACTGGCAGTAATTCTTAAGGGTTTGCTATGTTTTGTAAATTTAATTCCATTCAATGGCGAAGGAACGCTCAGTGCGCCATCGAAGGAAAAAATAGGCCTATTTAAGTCAATTCTCAAGAAATCCGGGATATCGGTAACCGAAAGATATAAGTTCGGACAGGATATAAATGCAGCCTGCGGCCAGCTTTTATATAGCAGCTAATAAATGTCAATACATTGTAGAATCATATGTATCAATACATCGTATACCTCTAATTAAAGGTATGTATCAAGCAGCGATTAGATTCATTTAACAGTTCTCTTCTTCTGATCCAGGGTTGTTTTTTAGTCAATAAATAAATGCTAGCCTTAAGATGGTTTAAATTACCTCACTATTTTTACTTCCGGGTTTAATATCAAGTTTTTATATTATTTACCGATAATACTATTACATATTACAAGTTTTATATTATGAGTTTTTCAAAATATTAAGAACTGGCTGGAAGCATGAAGAAAATTAATTACAAGTCGAAAATATTTTTAAGTACTTTAATAACATTATTTACTCTATCAGCAATTGTCATAGCAATTATTTGTACTTCATGCTGTATTGATCTAAGTGAGTTCTCTAAATCTGGAAGCGAAAAGATCAATTTTAGCGGCGACGATATAGTTGTCGCCGAAATAAAGGAACTGCTTGATAAATATAATATAAATCCTGAAGATTTTACCGGTATATCTGATAACCAATATGCAGACATAGACTACACGGCTATAAAAAAAGAACTGGCAGATGTATCTAATTATCAGGTATCTGCAGAAGAGGAAGAAGATTTTTTTAATAACCTGGGTAAAATATATGATGAAGAAACATTTGCCCTTGCAAAAGATTATTTAAAAAATTTTAAAATTTTATATCCTTCAGGTTATTTTACCCTTATAAAAGTAACACAGAAATATAATTACGACATTGGCTACGCAAAGTTTGAACATTTAAATAAAAGTTCGGAAGATTTTAATTCAGATATTGCTCAAATTCTGGATGAATTTGAGCAGATGGGGACGGACACCACAGCGAGTCCTTTAATGGAAGATTTTAATTCCAGCTATTGCCTCGATATAGAAATGATTTTACACGAGCTTACTCATGCCGGAAGCGATCAACAGTTCGTATCCTTTTTTGTCCAAGATTTGAAAGATTATTCTTTTGGAAAAGATTATTACTATATGATTGGAAATCTTTTAATATTTATAGAAAAAGATAAAATGCTTTTTTCAAAATATGAACTATTCCAGGATATTGAAAATCCTAATTATTTTGATAAAGCATATGATTATTACTATATTGACCCTAACATAAGCATTACTATAGAAGGTGAAGAGGTCAAAGTAGGAGATATTGATTTTACCATAATATTAGATGAGATCAACGCTTACACGGTAAGTGTAAAATGTGCCATTGCAACCGAAGAATTCATACCCCCGGGGAATTCAACTTCTACAAGATATGGTTTATTAAAGCAAATGTCATACCTTGAGCTTTACCTAAAAAGATGTTATGAAAAATATCCCGAAGAATGGAAATATATTACTGAACACGAGGGGCTGGCATTTTTGATAATGAAATTATGGCAGGAATCAGAAAAATTTGAGTCTGCCGTAAAAGAGGACTCCCGATTTAATTTAAATAGCAAACCTGTTTCCGAATTTGTTTATAATCCGGATAATTACAAGATAATTGAAATGTTTTTTGGGCAGTCAGGGATACTAGAGTATAAAAACAAAAATTTTAAAGATATTGATGCAGAATTTGACAACCTCAAGGTCTACGACATCAATGATTTATGACTTATAGATATTCCCGGCAGCGATGTATTTTTGCTGAAGCCAGGCAATCTAATATGAACAATGAAAAAATAACACCACAACATTAGGTAAAGCCAATTAATCCTATTTATCTCCTCTGTTATCATATGACACAATGTCATATAGAAATATTCTCTTAATAATAATCCACTATCTTATTTTATATATTATTCCGGCATAATATCGCCTCTGTTTTATCTTCACATCTGTGTGCTTAAAATTTCTACTTCACCTTGTGGCATACTGCCAGAATACCGTATGCGTGAATTATTTTTAATTTATTTATTTAGTTATTTACATATTTATACAATTATGTTAATATGCAAATAAATAATAACCTTGATTTTAATAAAACCTTATTCTTTTAAGCGATGAACAGATTATCTTTAATTTTGAGGCAAAAACTTTTTACCATCATTTTTATGATAGTTTCGATTTTTGGCGGAGTCTTTGTCTTCTGGTATTTGAACGGTTTAAAGGCTGGGGGAGCCCAAGACTTTGCCGGAAAAGATATATTTACTGCTGCCACTGACATTGAATCCGGCCAGGTGATCGGCGAAGAATTGCTGGAAATGAAAAAGATACCTGAAAACATATTCAATGAAAAATTTATTATAGACAAAAGCCAAATTCTTGATAAAAAAGCTGCCGGCAACATAAATAAAGGTGAAATAATTTCAAAGGACAAGATCGAGGGCAGCCAGGCTGAAAATGTATATTTAAGATTCTCTGCGTATATACCCGAAGGTTTAAGGGCAACCAGCATACCTGTAAATTATTATGGGGATGTATCACTGATAAGGGTGGGCGACAATGTGGATTTGATATCCACATATTATGACAAATCCGGAGAGCAGCTTATATCGGAAGTTGTTATTGGCGAAAAGGAAATCATATTTATACAGAACAGCGATGGTTCAAGCAGCACAACTAATCCGGACAACCAGGTAAAAGAGAGTAAAAACGATTTTTTATTTGGCGGAATATCCGGCCAAGACTCCGGCAGCAGCTTAAGCAACTTGATTGTTCTGACTTTCTATCTTCTGCCTGCAGAAGTTGAAAATATATTTTTAGCGCTGGATAGAGGTGCAATCAATATTTCAATTTGCCCTAAACAGGCCCAGTTATCAAAAAATATAGGTAAATAAATTAATTTAATATTTTTTTAAAGGAGTTTTTATGTCAACCGGTTTAAGTGTTCTGGAAAAAGAAAGTAAAAAGAAAAGTGTTTTCAGTAAAAATAATAATTCCAAGGTAATACTTTTTTCTTCAGCAAAAGGAGGAAATGGGGTAAGTTTTATTTCAAATTGCGTATCATCTTATCTTGCCAAAACAAAAATCCAGAATATTCTGCTTCTGGATCTTAATATTGGCAAACGTGATTCCCGCATCATTTTTGATTTGGAAGAAAAAGACTTAAGAGATATTGGGGATATAGAAGATTCAATAAAAGAAATTGATATTTCTTTATTAAAAAGGCTGGTTGTAAATTTTGACAACAGCTTGAATTTAATTTTGCCACCACTTAAACCAGAAAAAAATAAAATATGCTGCGGTAAAAACTTAAGCTTACTTCTCGGAATATTAAAACATTATTATGAAATAATCTGTGTTGACTTTCCGTATTACTTGCTTGCGAAAAATGATTTCGATTTTAGCGAAAATGTCGACAAATTTGTTTTTGTATCCATGCCAGATCTGATTTCTGTGAGCAACCTCGAAATATTTTCAAGGCATATATGCGTAGATGATATCCCGAACAACATAAAAATAATAATAAATAAATTCAATATGAGGCCCGCTGTCTCCCCGGCCAGGCTGAGCAGTATTTTAAAATATCCTGTTCAAGCATTCATCCCTTACGATAGAGATATTGAATTCTTGTACCACAGCAAGGGACCTTTTTATATTTTTAATTACAACCTCAGGATAGTTAAAAACATAATTGATTTTTCGGAACTTCTATACGAAGAACTGGATTTTGAGAAGAAGTAGTAAGGAAAAGAGAGAACAAAAATGAATTTTACGATTGATGACAACTATAATTGTCCATCTGAATATATTGAAAAGAAAATTGCCAAAGAAATTGAAGTTTCTGAATTATTCAAGCTGCAGCCGGCAGAGAGATTTGTAAAGATAAAAAATGCTTTAAAAGAAATAGTCAATAAGGAGAAAATTCTTATAGGCGACAAGGAACTTTCAAAGATTATAAAGGAGATATATGAAAATACTTTTGAATTTGGGCCCATCAGTTCCCTGATGCGGGATGATAAAGTAACAGAGATAATGCTTAACAACTGGGATGATATATATGTAGAAATAGACGGTTTGATTAAAAAAACAAACATAAAATTTAAAAGCAGCCAGCATGTCAGGAATCTTATTGAAAAAATTTTAAGCCCATTAGGCCTTCGGGCAGATGAAAGCATGCCGATGGTAGATGCGAGACTGGAAAATGGCTCAAGGATAAATATTGTTCTAAGCCCTGTTTCACTTAATGAATCAATAGTGACTATTCGAAAATTTAAAAAGAATATACTTGAAATAGACGACCTGATAGAATTGGGAACCCTAAGTAAAGAAATTGCATATTTTATTAAAGCCTGTGTCCAGGCTAGGCTAAATATCATATTATCCGGTGCTACATCAACAGGCAAGACTACTTTTCTCAATATCCTTTCAAATTTCATTTCACCCCTTGAGCGGGTTGTAACAATTGAGGAAACACTCGAATTAAACCTTAATTTAGATCATGTCGTAAGATTGGAAAGCAGGCCGCCCAATCTTGAGGGGAAAGGTGAGATAACAATAAGAGATCTTATAAGAAATTCACTTAGAATGAGGCCTGACAGAATAATAGTCGGAGAAATCCGCGGTGTTGAAGCAATTGATGTGCTGCAGGCAATGAACACGGGCCATGACGGCTCAATGACTACGGTTCACGCAAATTCACCTGTTGATATGATATCAAGGCTGGAAACGATGTTGCTTATGTCGGGAGTCAACCTCAATCCCTCATCGGCCCGAAGGATAATTTCCTCTTCAATAGACTTGATAATTCATCTTGAAAGGCAAAGCGATGGGCAAAGGGCACTTTCTTGCTTAAGTGAAATAATTACTCCAGAAGAATCTATTGGTTTAAATACTATCCTTGAAATAAAAGATATCTACACCTTTCAAAAAGAGAAATCAAAAAACAATTTATCATATACCGGATATATTCCGGGATTTATGAATAAAATTAAAAAGAGGAGTGCGGATTTTGCATTTGGAAATTTTTAATCGGGACATAATTATCATTCCGGCGATAACAACGCTCTCGTTGCTTGCAGGTTTCTTAGGATTAGCCAAAATCATGGCATCTGTAAAAACCAGGCATGGTCAAAGCATACTTAATTTTAAAAAATATAATGAAAATAAGTTTTATAAGTTCTGGGCAGTCAAGCTGAAATGGAATCGGAAGATCTCAATTTTTCTTTTATCAACTGCCCTGATTCTTATTTTTTATGCTTTATGCAAAAATATTATTTTTTCTATTTTTCTTTGTACGGTGACAGTTATCGTAATCTCAAGCTTTTTAGGGTCATTGAAAAGCAGAAAAGAAGAGCTGCTTCACGGGCAGCTTATAGAGTTTATAAATAATACAATAATCATGCTTAAAGCCGGTAAAACGATAAGAAATATTTTTAAAGAATCCTTATCATGGGTAAAAAATCCTTTGCAGGCATACTTAAAGAAATTGATAAACAGGCTTGAGCTGAATTTTTCTTTTGACGATTCTCTTGATACTTTTGCAGATAGCTGCGGCGGCAATGAAGCTCGTCTTCTTGTGTCGGCCTTAAAAATTAATAACAGGATAGGCGGGGACCTTCTATTTATTTTAAGCAGTATTGCAGAAACACTGCAGAATAGCCTAAAGGCCAGATCTTCTGCAAGGACCATCACGCTTCAGAGCAGATACTCCGGTAACATAATTGCTTTTTTCCCGGTGCTTATTCTTATTTTTCTATATATTTTTATGAATTCTTCTGTTGCTGATTTCTTTTCCGGCCGAATAGGGAACATCTGCCTGATCATTGGCGGATCCCTGGAAATAGCCGGAATCTTTTTAATTAAAAAAACCCTGGACTCAGGAAGATAACCTTGATTTATCTCGTAACATTTTCATATTATGCATTTCTTTGTTTTGGATCATTTATCCTGATTAAACGTTCAGGTTTTAAGTCTTACAGGAAATTAAATTATGGCAAAAACTTGGGAGAAAAGCAGTCAAAATCCAAGACAAATTTTACTAAAAAAATGAACCTTGCTGCCGGCGCGACAGGGAAAAAATTTACAAGGATTTTTAGCCATGAATATAGAAATAAAATTTCAGTAATCCTGGACATTATGCAAGACGATGAAAATTTCAATTTGAGCTTTGACGCTTTTGCGGGTTACAAATTATTATCGGCGCTATCCTTAATAGTTGTCAGCTCTTTATTTGGCAAAGGGCTGATTTTTTCAATTATTGCGGCAGTTGCATCAGGGTTGGGCGGCTTTTTTATACCCGATATTTTGCTCTGGAGATTTAACATAAAAAGAACAGAAGACTTCAATAAAGAGCTTCCCTATGTTATTGATCTTTTGTTTATAGCAACACTTTCCGGACAGAATATTTATAATGCAATTAAAATCCTGGTTGAAAAACATAAAGGCAATGTTTCTTCTGAGCTTAAAAAATTTCTTAAAGATGTAGATTTAGGGATAGGAAAAACAGAAGCTTATAAAAATGTAATATGCCGCAACAGCACCGAGGATTTTAAAAAATTGCTTTTCCTGCTTCTTCAGGCAGAAAAATATGGTTCTGCAATTAGTGATGTTCTTAAACAGAAATCTAAATTTATGAAGTTTGAAATAAGCCAAAGCTATGATAGAAAATCAAGAAAGTTAGCAATTTCAATGCTTTTCCCTTTAGTCTTCCTGATACTTCCATCTTTTGTTCTTTTAGTGGGGGGCCCTTTGCTTTTTATGGTAGGTGGAAGTTTATTCTTTTCATAGATCATAGATAAGAGTCTTAAATCTATTGGATATTGGATGTCCGGGCAATTTGTAATTTGAAAGGAGGTGATACTAAAAACAATAGTAAATTTAAACGCAAAGGAGGTGATAAAAATAGAAATTGTAAGAATTAAAAAGAAAATAAAACTACTGTGTGAGAGGGGACAATCAACGCTTGAATACGCACTTGTCATGGTTGTTGCAGGTATTATCAGTGCCGTACTCGTGGCAGTTGGCAAGCCAATGATTATCGATATTATCTCAAAAGTATTTTCCAAAATCTCACAGATGGTTTAAAAAGCAATGAAAAACTTAACTGGGGAACAATTTATTAAAATTTTAAAAAAAGCAAGGTAGGATTTTTAATGAAAATTAATTTAATGAAGTTAATTAAATTAAAAAAATTAAAAAATAGTTATTACGTTAAGGGGCAGGCATCGTTGGAGTTTGTGCTTGTAATTCCGGTACTAATCTTAGTGATTATGATTGTTTCCCAGTTAGGCTATCTTGTCTATTATCAAAATGTTCTTGAGCAGTCAGCAAGAGAAGGGGCGAGAATTGTTTCAACAACAAATTCGGACAGCCTGGCATATCAGAGAGTTATGAAAATGTGCACAAATCTGGATAATTCCAGGTTGAAAGTAGACATTAATTCTTCAGGGGAAAGCTCCAGAAGTGTTGGTGATATTGTAACAGTAAACCTGACTTACAATTATAGTGGCATTTTTAAGCTTATTAATTTGGTAATGGGCAATGATGTTTTTATTAAAAGCAGCAGCAGTGCAAGGATGGAATGCTACTAAGCAAAATAAAAAATAAAAATAAGGGGAGCAATAAGGAGAGCAACAAAGGAAACATTTCAATGCTTGCTTTGTTGCTTACAATTTTTTTTGCTTTTCTGTTTATGGCATGCATTGATTTGTGCAGAATTTATATTGCAAGGGAACTTACAAAGGATGCTGCTGATGCAGCTTCTCTCTCAATTGCACAAAATTTATTATTTTTCGAAAACTTTGATTATATAAATGCTGCTGAAGAAATATCAAGCAAAAATAGATGCGAACTCGTAAAGTGTTACCTGGAGTATGACGAAGTTGTGGTTATCATGGAAAAAAAGTTAAATTTTATTTTAATTGATAAATTTTTTTCTGAAAGCTGCACCGTCAAATCAACATCAAAAACTAAGATAATCTATCCCTGGGATGATTATTTTGGCTTTTGTAAAAATTATGATTTTAATTTTGATTAATGGAGGTATTATGAATAATTTAAACCAAATCTATTTACTTGGCAATCTGACAAAAGACCCTGAAATAAAATATACCAACGAAGGGATGGCTATTACCGAAATGGGCCTGGCTATAAACAAGAGGTGGAAAGATAATAATGGTGAAGATGTTGAAATAGTAGATTATTTTAATGTTACTTCGTGGAATGCCCTTGCCGAAAACTGTGCCGGTACGTTAAAAAAGGGCGACAGGATAATAGTTAGCGGTCACCTTAATTTAAGAAGCTGGGAGAGTAAAGAAGGTAAAAAATTTAACATTATAAATGTTACCGCCGATGTGGTTGCAGCAAGTCTTGAATTCTGTAAACTAAAAATAGCAGACAAAAAAAGCAAGAAAATTGATAAGGGCGGTAGCTCTGAAAAGAGCAGCATCACTGGTAAGATCAGCAGCCCTGAAAAAGAAAACACGGAAGAATCATAGTGCCGCAGTAGGCATGGCATTGTCTTTGTCCGTAGCATTCGTATAATATAGTCCCAGTACTTCCTGTGCAATACTTGATTAATCTTGATAGTTCCATAATTTATGTATATACTATGACTAAACATTAAATATTGCAACAGGAGACAATATGCGAACCAGTATCCAGAAATGGGGGAACAGTTTAGGACTTAGAATACCAAGTGTTTATGCAAAAGAATTGCATTTACTTGATGGAAGCATTGTTGATATTGAAAGAAGAGAAAATGAAATAATTATTAGTCCGGCGAAAAAAAAGAAATCTTTAAATGACCTTATTCAATTAATTACTGACGAGAATCAACATGATGAAATAGATTTTGGATCTCCGCATGGAAAAGAGGAGTGGTAAATGTCATATATCCCTGATCGTGGAGATATTATCTGGTTGGAATTTGATCCTCAAAAAGGGCATGAACAAAAAGGGAGAAGGCCGGGAATTGTTCTTTCTAAAAAAGAATATAATCAAAAATCAAATTTAGCAATAATATGTCCCATCACAAGTAAAATAAAGGGCTACCCTTTTGAAGTCAGAATAAATAGCATAATTCAAGGTGTAATTTTGTCCGATCAAATTAGAAGTATTGATTGGAAATCCAGGAATGCAGCTTTTATTGAAAAAATACCGGAAGAAATTTTGAAAGAAATATTAGAAAATATTGACTTATTATTGAACGAGTAAGTGTAACAGCATAAACCACCCAAAAGCAGAATCTGCAAAAGACAGGATAAGCCGGAAAGCTTTTAGTGTTTGATGCCCTGGACTGCAGTTTTGAAAAAATCGATATAAAGAAAAATCCGGATTGTGTTGTATGCAGTAATTCCCCCGAAATAAAGGATCTTGCAGAAAATTTGGGGATCTATTTTTCTCCGGTAGTTTTGTATTTTGCCTC
Organism: uncultured Actinomycetota bacterium; assembly: GCA_964518375.1. Lineage (GTDB taxonomy): Bacteria > Actinomycetota > Humimicrobiia > Humimicrobiales > Humimicrobiaceae > JAHILC01. The sequence continues at coordinate 10,672 of CAZFFH010000008.1, read as the reverse complement.
GAAAAATTTTTGCTATATTGTTTGCACAAATAAGTATTATAAATATTAAAATTTGATTAAATTTGTGTTAAAAAAAAATTATATAAAAAGTATTGATTTTAATTAATTTTAGGCTTAATATTTTACATAGAATTATAAACTGTATTAGTAAAGCGAGGTGTAATAATGGCAAAAAAAGAAAAACCTAAAGCTAAAGGAACCAAAAAGAAATAGCGAAATTTAAGGTAAAAGTCCTGTATGCAAATACAGGACTTTTTTATTGGAAAGGTTCATTTATATTTTTAAAAACATTTCTTATTTATGCAGTAAGTTTTATAATTTGATCTGCTTATATCTATTAAAAAAATAATTAAACAGATATAAAATGCAAGTTGGAATAATAGGTTTACCCAATGTTGGAAAGTCAACCATTTACAATGCCCTTACAAAAGCAAACGCTGCTGTGGCAAACTATCCTTTCTGTACCATAGAACCAAATGTAGGTTTGATAAATGTTCCTGATGATAATTTAGAAAAACTTTCAAAAATTTATAATTCAGCTAAAACCACCGACGCTTCCATCAAGATCCTTGATGTTGCAGGGCTTGTCAAAGGCGCCAGCAAGGGAGAGGGGCTTGGCAATAAATTTTTATCTCATATTCGCGAAGTTGATGTAATTGCCCACGTAGTAAGGTGTTTCCATGACGATAATGTATCTCACATATCTTCCGAAATAAAACCGGCCGATGATATAGAAACTATAAATACAGAACTTATGCTGGCAGATCTTGAGACTCTTATGCGAAAAAGGGAAAAACTTGCAGCACTTGCAAAATCACAGGACGCCCAGGCAAAAAATGACCTGGAGCTGATAAATCACCTTATAGACGAATTCAGCAAGGGCGATTTATCAGGCCTAGATTTATCAGGCCTAAATAATATTGGCAGCAGAAATCCTGAATTTTTTTTGGATCTAAACTTACTAAGCTCCAAACCTGTTTTATATGTTGCCAATATGGGAGATGACGGCCGTAGCATCGATTTATATAATAAAATCATCGCAGGAGCAGGGCAAAACGAAGTTATAAAAATATTTGGCAAGCTTGAGGCCGAGCTTTTAGAAATTGACGATGATGAAAGAGAAATTTACAGAAAGGAGCTCGGACTTGAAGAGAATGGTTTGCATATTTTTATAAAAAAATGTTACAGTATGCTGAATTTGCTTACCTTTTATACACTAAATGAAAATGAGACCAGGGCCTGGCCATTAAAAACCGGCAGTAAAATAATTGAAGCTGCAGGTAAAATCCATACAGACATGCAGAGAGGTTTTATAAAAGCTGATGTGATAGGGTGCAAAGAATTGCTTTCAGTTGGTTCAATGCACAAGGCGAAGGGAGAAGGCAAGGGTCGTGTTGAAGGCAGGGAATATATGGTAAAAAACGAGGATGTCATTTTGATAAAATTTTCATTGTAAAATTTTACCAAAGAGGAAGAAGAGAAAAAAGGTTGAGTATAAGACAATCAGATTATGAAAATTATGATTACAGGCAGTTCTGGGAAGAAGATAAAAGGCTTTATGAAGATGGCTCTGAAAGAATAGCAATCAGGAAATTTTTAAAAGGTGAGCAGCGCAAAAATAAACTATTGGTAGATCTCGGGTGCGGCTACGGCAGGCTTTTTAATGAATACCGGGACTTTGAAAGAATAATCCTTGTAGATTTTTCAATAAAAAATTTGCAGAATGCCGGGGAAATAATAAGCAAATACCTGGGCAATCAAAAAGAAAGATTATCCCATATTTTTTTTGTATGTGCCGATGTTACAAAGCTTCCTTTTAAGGCTGGTTGTATTGATTCGGTATTAACAGTCAGGGTAATACATCATTTAAGCAATCCGGGCAATTTATTTCATGAAGTACAAAGGATATTAAAAAATGGCGGTCTATTCATGCTTGAATTTGCAAATAAAAGAAACCTGAAAAATATCGGCAAATATTTTTTGAAAAAAATCAAAGTTTCGCCTTTTAGCGGCGAGCCTTACCAGGTTGGCGAAACAATATTGAATTTTCATCCAAAGCAAATAAAAAAATTGCTTAAGTCTGAGAGCTTCCAAATAAAGAAAGAATTAAGTGTTTCCAGCTTCAGGATATCTTTTTTAAAGAAGTACTTCAGTATAGGATTTTTGCTTTTTTGGGAAAGAGTTTGCCAGTATCTGTTTTCATACCTGGAACTGGGACCAAGCATATTTTTAAAAAGTGTATTAAAAGATAATAAAATAAATGACCTTGAGTTTAATTTTGACCCTGAGTTTAAGTTTTTAGATATCCTGGCCTGCCCTGCATGCAAAAATGAAAAATTAACTTTTGGCCGTGACGGCAAAATCCT